>JBAUAR010000237.1:0-27926 GCA_049675875.1 Streptosporangiaceae bacterium | reverse complement strand
CGCCGGTGCCATCAGCCTGCCCCTAGACATCGGCGCCGCCACCGACACCATCCCCGCCCACATCCGCCGCGCCGTCACCCGCCGCGACCAGCACTGCCGCTTCCCCGCCTGCGATGCTCCCCCCGTCCGCTGCCACGTCCACCACCTGCGCCACCGCGCCGACGGCGGCGAAACCTCCGTCACCAACTGCTGCCTGCTCTGCCAGTTTCACCATCTGATAGCGGTACACCGGTGGGGCTGGCACCTGACCCTCAACCCCGACGGCACAACAACAGCAGTCAGCCCCGACGGGAGCAGGACGTATCACAGTCACGCCCCGCCAACCGCCGCCTGATCGGGGTTGCATGAAATCGCGGCGCGCCTAACGGCGAACTTCAACCGAGGGCTACCCCAACCGTTCGGGATGTGGAGCGCTGTTACGCAGCCGGGAGCCGCTGAACTCGACCGTAGAGTTCGCCACCTGCCGCCAGAACGGCCAGATGGACGGCGTTATCCGAAGCTCAATGCGGGCGTCGGCATGCCTAGCCACGAGATCATCGAGAACCACCTGATCGATAGCGTCCACCGGCTCGTCAGCAACCCAGTAGCCGCCAACCTCGTGCGGCCGGAACGCCTCATGCGGCAGACGGTAAGCGTACAAGCGGCACTCCTGCATACGCCTCAGCCAGCCGCTCTCCATGACGTGGATGCGGTTCGCAGCACTATGGCCGAAGAGCCCTTCACGATCCTCCGGCGTCGTGGCCGACACCGGCCAGATGCATCCTCGCGGGCAATCCCTCGGGAACCAGAACGTCGGCGCATGGCGCGTGTCAACCGCCCATACCAGCGGCCGCGCCATGAAGTTCGTGGCACGCCTGCGCGGCAGAAACCGGCCAAGGGAAGAATCCTCGCTTAAGTGCCAGACAGCGAATGGGCCTTCCCCGTCATACGGCGGCGCTGGCTCACGAGCGAGCAGATGCGCCGGGTAGTCCGTATCCATCACTCGCAGTCTCCCACGCCCTCGCATCGGCCTGCTCCGCCACGAGCCCGCACCTGTCGGGCGCTGCTGCACGGTGTCACTGGCTGCCCGGCTGCCGCGCAGTGCATGACGCATCGGGGCGCGAGACTAGATCTCCTCCGGTCGTCACAACAACCGCCACCAGCCCCGACGGTCAGAGGGTGCTCCATAGTCACGCACTCGCCCACCCCGGCGTGACGGAGCGCCCGTTCGTCCTACGCGCTCATCTCAGACTGTCGTGAAGTCCTTCGGAACCCGCCGGCAGTGAAGTGTTCACTTGACTAACTAGCTCGAGTGCCTACACTCAAGGGTATGCTTAACTATGCGCCGGACCTGGACAGGGTGTTCCAGGCGCTAGCCGACCCCGGCAGGCGGCTTATGGTCGAGCGGCTCAGCCGGGGCCCGGCGTCAGTGAGCGAGCTCGGCAGACCGCTGGACATGACGCTGGCGGCCGTCCTGCAGCACGTGCAGGTACTGGAGGCGAGTGGTCTGATCCGGTCTAGCAAGCTCGGCCGCACCCGCACGTGCAGCATCAACCCGGCGGCTCTGCGCTCTGCTGAGAGCTGGATCGCCGACCGGCGCACCATGGTCGAGCACCGCCTCGACCGGCTTGGCCAGTACCTGGCTGAGACCGCCGACCAACCCGACACGGGCTGGGACGCAAAGCCCGGCCAGGCCTCCGATGAGCATAAGGAGCAGCAGTGACCGAAAGTTCTGTCATCCACGACACGTTCTCCATCGAGCGCACCTACCCGGCCGCACCATCCCGGGTGTTCGCTGCCTTTGCGTCAGCGGAGGCGAAAGACGCCTGGGGCGACACCGGCGAGGTCGAGTCCGCGGAAGGCGACGCAGGCACCGAGGAGTTCGACTTCCGGCCGGGCGGGCAGGAGCGGTTCGGCCACAAGTACCAGGGCACGACCTACCGGTACGAAGCGCTGTACTACGAAATCGTGCCGGACCAGCGGATCATATACAGCTATCAGATGTACGCCGACGACGTCAGGATCTCGGTGTCGGTCGCCACGATCGAGTTCGCCAAGAGCGGCGACGGCACCGCGCTGACCTGGACCGAGCAGGGTGCCTATCTGGACGGCATCGACGGCACGGAAGCGCCGGCGCTGCGCAAGGGAGGCACCACCGAGATGCTCGACGGCCTGACCCACTACCTGACGCGGTCCGCCGATTGACTCTAGCCGGATGCTCGTCTGGCCGACCCCCCGCTACCGCAACCAGCTCAGACCTGCCCAGTATCGGCATGATTAGCGCATGCCCGAAGACAGTGCTGACGGGCGGGTGACGGATCACCGCGCCGTTCGCCTGGTCCGCCATGATCCGCGCAGTCCGGTCGATACATCACGATGGCCGGCGACGGTTCCAGCTGTTGAGCAGATGCTGTGCGAGGGCCTTGAACTGGCGCCGGGCGTGACCGTGCTAGTCGGAGAGAACGGTTCGGGGAAGTCCACCATGGTGGAAATGCTCGCCGAGGCCTGCGGCCTTAACCCGCAGGGCGGCTCTGCGATGGGCAAGCTCTTCCGGACCAGGGAAAGCGAGCCTGGGATCGGCGCGGGCCTGGTCGTCGAGCGCGGCCCTGGCCGACCGCACTGGTCTTATTTTCTACGCGCCGACACTATGCACACCCTCTACAGCTACCTGGAGGACAACCCCGGACGACGGCCGGAGCGGTTCCATGAGCTGAGCCATGGGGAAGGCTTCCTAGAGATCTTGCGTACCAGGATTAACCAGCCGGGTTTCTACCTGATGGATGAACCCGACGCTCCGCTCTCCTTCACCGGCTGTCTCGGGCTGGTGGCCCTGCTGCATGACCTCGCCCAGGGCGGTTCCCAGGTCATTGTCGCGACTCACTCGCCGATGGTCGCCGCCGTTCCGGGCGCGAGTGTCCTCGAGCTGGGCGACTGGGGCATCCGGCCCGCCCAGTGGGAAGAGCTCCATCTCGTCGCATCATGGCGTCAGTTCATGAGCCAGCCGGCCTCCTACTTCCGTCACTTGCTTACCGACTGACTCTCGGCACGTCGCGCAAAGGACCCTCCGCCGTGTCCGCGGCATGCCGCGGAGCCTGCCTACCTGGCGCCTGAGCGGAGTTCGAGCGCCTTGGCCGCATCGGAGAGCGCCTTGAGGTGCCCATCGACCGAGCCAAGTCCGGCACCCATGGTGTTAATGGCTACGTGCGACGCCCCGGCTGCCTGCCAGCGGCCCACATGATCGGCAAGCCGCTCGGCACCGCGCCAGCTCACGCGGCCCTCCATAGCGATCGTCGCGGGATCTCGGCCCGCTTCCTCAGCCGATCTCGCGATGACCTGCCGGGCCTCGTCGAGCCGCGAATCGGGCGGCATCTGCGGAAACCAGCCGTCGGCGAGCCGGCCTACTCTGACATATGCGCGGCTGGACTGGGCGCCGAACCAAACCGGGATCGGGCGCTGCACGGGCAGCGGCGCCAGCCCGGCGCCCGTCACCGTTTCGTATGTTCCGGCAAACGTCACGGACCGCTCCGTCCACAACCGCCGCATCAGCTCGACCTGCTCGGCCATCCGGCGGCCACGGTCAGCGAAACTCTTGCCGAGCGCGTCGTACTCCACGGCATTCCAGCCAAGGCCGACTCCGAGCCGGAACCGTCCGCCGGTGAGCAGGTCTACCTCGGCCGCCTGCTTCGCCACGAGGGCCGTCTGCCGCTGGGGCAGGATGATGATCCCGGTGACCAGCTCCAGCGAGGTGAACCCGGCCAGGTAGCCGAACAGGACAAACGGCTCGTGGAACGTGGTGTCCACGTCGTAAGGCCCGGTCCACGGCGCGTGCACCGCCGGATCCGCGCCGAGCACGTGATCGTAAGCCAGCAGGTGAGTAAAGCCGAGTTCTTCGACTCGCTGGGCATAGGCCCGGATTGCGCCAGGGTCCGCGCCGATCTCCGTCTGCGGGAACACGACACCTATCTGCATGAAAGACAGTCTGTCGGGCCGGTCGGGCTAGCGCAGCAGCAGGCGGCCGATCCGGCGGCCGGCAATCGCCAGGCCGAGCGCCCATGATCGCCAGGTAGAGCACGTGCCCGAGCAGGCTTGGACCGACGTAGCCCAGCGTGAGGCCGCGCGCATGAACAGGCCACCTGGAAGTCAGACTGCCACGCGGTCGACTCTGCTCACGGTGATGAGATCGCCTTCAACCACATAAACAACCCGGTAGGCGCCAACGCGGAGACGGTGATACTCGCCCGCATGGAAGCCCCCGGCAGGCAAGGGATCGGCCGCGAGTGCTGCCACAGCGGCACCGATCGCCCGCATCCCAGCCTGATCTGCCATATAGCGGCGCGCAGAGGCACGCGCTGCAGGAGACCACTCGACCCTCACTGCTTTCCGAGCAGTTCCGCCATTGCCTCGTCGTGAGAGACTGCGCCTCGCCGACCCGCGGCCACCCAGTCCCGGTGGGCCGCCAGGGTGGTCTGGATCTCGGCCTCTTCGACGACCTCAGCCGGAGCGAGCCGCTCGACTGCTTGCAGCCGACGCAAATCTGGCAGGGGCACAATCGCCGCGTCCTGGCCACCTAGATGTATCACTTGGTACGGCTCGCCCGGATCGGACACGGTGCTGTACTGCGCGGTCATGATGCCACGATACCGATGCCGACCGTCAAAACGTGCCAGAGCACGGCCAGGCCGCAGAGCGCCTGCGGGCCGGACCGAGCGCTGTCTTCCACCCAGGGTTTCCGGGTCCGCCGGCTACTAGCCTCGACCGCCCGGCGGCATGCGCGGCACTTGAGCCACCACCGCGGACAGATGGCAAATCCCGCGACCGCGTACTCCTCGGAGCACGACATCAAGGGAATTCGATCTGGTCGGAGCCAGAGCGGTGGCCCATCCACGTCTACGTCTGCGTGTCCGGTAGCGGAGACGAGATTAAGAGCTTTTTCACCCGCGATCAGGTGACGATCGCGTATTGGGCACTCCTCCATCAGTCCCGTGAGCGGGCGAAGCTCGACCGGTACTGACGAGTCTCGCCCATCTTGCGTCCGCGGCAAGCTCATCGGCAGACCCGGGCGTTCAGGCACGTGAAGTAGACGCCCGTGCATGCTTTCGGCCTCTTGCGGCTCCGGAGCGGTTTCCGCAGAAATCCTCGACATTCGGCTCGTGGAACGTGGTGTCTACGTCGTAAGGCCCGGACCAGCCCGTGTGCACAGCGGGATCGGCACCGAGGATGTGGTCGTAGGCCAGCAGGTGGGTGAAGCCCAGCTCCTCGACCCGCTGAACGTAGGAACGGATCGCGCCGCGGTCGGCGCCAATCTCGGTCTGCGGGAACACGACGCCTATATTCACGACTGACTGTCTACCCGGCGCATGCCGTGCCGAGCAACCAGGAAGTGCGGCGATGAATCTCGATCACTGGCTCGGCGCTGCCGCGGACGCGGTCGCGGACTGGCAGGCCACCTTCTCCCCCTACGACCCGCACTCAGCGGTTCAGGTGAGCGACGACCAGTTCGGCGCGGCACTCGCCAAGCTGACCAGCAGGCTGGCCGACAACTACCCGTTCTTTCACCCGGCGTACGCCGGCCAGATGATGAAGCCTCCGCACCCCGCGGCCGTGATCGGGTACCTGGCCGCGATGCTGGTCAATCCGAACAACCACGCCCTGGATGGCGGGCCGGCAACGGCCGCCATGGAGAAGGAGGTAGTCAGCCAGCTCGCCGGCATGTTCGGTCTCGAGTCGCATCTGGGCCACCTCACCACGAGCGGCACGATCGCCAACCTTGAGGCGCTGTACGTCGCCAGGGAACTGCATCCAGGCCGGGGCATCGCCTATAGCTCCGAGGCGCACTACACGCACGGTCGGATGTGCAAGGTGCTCGGCATCGACGGCATGGCGGTAGCCGTCGACGCGGCAGGCCGGCTGGACCTCGCTGAGCTCGAAACGCTGCTGGCCAGCGGCCGGGTCGGCACCGTGGTCGCCACCGCGGGGACGACCGCACTCGGGGCCGTCGATCCGGTGCACCAGGTGCTCGAGGTCGCGCGCCGCCACGATGTCCGCGTCCACGTCGACGCCGCGTACGGCGGCTTCTTCACGCTGCTGACTGGCCGGGAAGGACTCGACCCGGCACCATGGCGCGCCATCGCCGGCTGCGACTCGGTGGTCGTCGACCCGCACAAGCACGGCCTGCAGCCGTACGGCTGCGGAGCCGTCCTCTTCGCTGATCCGGACGTGGGCAGGTTTTACCTGCACGACTCGCCGTACACCTACTTCACCTCCGACGATCTGCACCTCGGCGAGATCAGCCTGGAATGCTCGCGAGCTGGCGCGGCAGCAGCCGCGCTCTGGCTGACATTCCAGGTCCTGCCACCCACGCCGGGCGGGCTCGGCCAAGTGCTCGCGGCCGGCCGCCGGGCCGCGGTCGGCTGGGCCGACCGCCTGACGGCATCGCCGAGCCTGGATCTCTACCAGCCACCCGAGCTCGACATCGTCTGCTACTTCCCCGCCGAGCGCACGATGTCGGCAATCGACGCCGCGTCGGCACGAATACTCAGTGACGGGATGACCTCAGGCGCTGCATATCTCAGCACGCTGCGGGTCAGCGCGGCCGCGCTCACCCGCCGCCATCCTGGCGTCGACGCGGACCAGGACTACGTGCGGATCCTCCGCAGCGTGCTCATGAAGCCAGAGCACGAGACCTTCGTACCCGAGTTGCACGCGCGGATCGAACGGCTCGCCCGCTAGCGGAGCAGCAGACGGCCGATCCGCCGTCCCGCAACCGCGAGGCCCGCTGTCCCCATGACCGCCAGATACAGCACGTGCCAGAGCAAGCTCGGCCCGACGTACCCGAGCGTCAGGCCGCGGAGTATCGCGATGCCCTGGTAGAGCGGCGTGCAGTCGACGACGATCTGGATCGCCCGGGGATAGACGCTGAGCGGATAGAACGTCGCCGAGAACAAGAACATCGGCAGGGTAGTCAGCGTCACGTACTCGAAGTCCTGCCAGCTGCGGATGAAGGTGGTGGCCGCCATGCCCGCCCCGGCGAAGGCGAAGCCGATGAGCAATGCCACCGGAATCGCCAGCACCGCCCACACCGAGTGCACGAGTCCCATCGCCAGCAAGATCACCATGAACGCGCAGGCGTACAGCCCGCCGCGGATCAGCGCCCAGCCAATCTCCCCCAGCGCAACCTCACTGGCTCGCATGGGCGTCGCCAGCACCGAGTCGTAGAGCTTGGCGTACTTGAGCCGGAAGAAGATATTGAAGGTCGAGTCGAAAATCGCACCGTTCATGGCGGAGGTCGCGAGCAGCGCGGGTGCCACGAAACTGGTGAAGAGGACGGCGTGGCCAGCCACGTTCACCGTGCCCACCAGTTCGCCGATGCCGACTCCGATCGACAGCAAGTAGAAGAGGGGCTCGAAGAACCCCGAGGCCAGCACCAGCCAGGTGTGCCGGTACGCCCGGGCATGCCGCTCAATCAGGTACGCGCTGCGTCGGCCGCCCAGCCGACGGGCGAGAAGCACTGGCGTCGGCAAGATGCGCAACGGTAGGGCGTGTTCAGACATACAGCCGCCGCCGATACGCGATCTGGCCGACCGCCACGCTGATCCCGGTGAGAGCCGCCAGATAGCTCACGTGACCGAGCGCGCCGAGCAGATCCGGCGTGCCGGAGTTCAGCGCCCGGCAGAGCGCGACGCCGTGCCACAGCGGCGTGGCGTAGGCCACCGGACGGATCCAGGCGGGCAACTGGGTCACCGGAAAGAACGTGCCGGAGAACAGGAAGAGCGGGATCATCCCGAACCGGAAGATCACGTTAAAGGACTGGTCGTTGTTCTTGCGTGTCACGGCGAAAGCGTCCAGCGGAGCGGCAAACGCCAGGCCGGTGAGGACTGCCACCGGCACCCCGGCCACCATCCAGGGCGACCGGATCACGCCGAACAGACCCATGATGGCCAGGAAGACCACCATGTTCATGATCAGCCGCAGCGTGGTGAACATCACGTGCCCGCGGTAGATGTCGGCCGGCCGCAGCGGCGTCGCAGCCGCCGCCTGATAGGTCTGCTGCCACTTCACTGCCGAGAAGACGGGGTACATCGACAGCCCTACGGCCGTCTGCATGGCGCTCGCGGCCATCAGGCCGGGCGCCAGGAAGGCCAGGTAGTGGACCCCGCCCAGGCGCGCCGTGCCGTGCTGGTCGACCAGCGTGCCGAGACCCACGCCCATCGCCCCGAGGAACAGCACCGGGTTGAGCACGCTGGAGTAGATCGACCCGCGCCAGGTGCGCCGGTAGTTGACCAGCCACCACCGCAGCGCGCGCAGGGATAGCGCCCACGATCCGGCCAGCCTCGGCGCGGGGGCGTCGACCGCAGCAGTCATCCGTCCTCCAGCCGCCTGCCGGTCAGCCGGAGGAACACGTCTTCCAGCGTGCTACGGCGCACCAGCGAGGCCAGCGGCTCAAGGCCGAGGGCGCGGACCTCGGCAAGCGACGCATCGCCGTCAGTCACATACATGAGGATGCGGTCAGCCAGCACCTCCATCCGGTCGGCTTTGGCGCCCGCCAGGATCTCGGCCGCCTGCTCGTGCTCCGCCACTGCGAACCGCAGTTCCAGGACCTCCCTGGTCGAGTAGGTGTCAATCAGCTCCCGCGGCGAGCCCGCCGCCGCGATCTTGCCGCGGTCCATGACCACGAGCCGATCGCAGAGCTGCTCGGCCTCGTCCATGTAGTGCGTGGTGAGGATGAGGGTGACTCCCTCCTGCTTGAGCCGGAACAGCCGGTCCCACACCACATGCCTGGCCTGTGGGTCGAGGCCGGTGGTGGGCTCATCCAGCAGCAGGATGTCGGGCTCGTTGATCAGCGACCTCGCGATGGTGAGGCGGCGCTTCATACCGCCTGACAGCGGCTCGACCTGGTCGTCGCCTCGCTCCGAGAGCTGGACGAAGTCCAGCAGCCGGGCCGTGCGGTCCGCGATGACAGCCCGGGACAAGCCGAAATACCGCCCGTAGATCAGCAGGTTCTCCCGGACGGTCAGCTCTTCATCCAGCCTGTCCTCCTGGGGAACGACCCCCAGCCGGGCCCGGATCGCCGGGCCGCTGGACACGGGGTCCATGCCGAGGACGGTCAGATGTCCGCCGCTCGGCGGGGAAACGCAGCCAATCATGCGCATCGTGGATGACTTGCCGGCCCCGTTCGGGCCGAGGAAACCGAACGCCTCGCCGCGCCTCAGCTCGAAGTCAATGCCGTCGACCGCGGTGAAAGTGCCGAACCGCTTGGTCAGGCGGGTCGCGCGGACGAGGGCGTCGGGTTCGGGCACGTCCGCGACCTTACCTAACAGGTCCGTCAGTTCCGAGCTAATAACTGGCCGGAGGAGGGTAAGTTGCCTTCATCCTCGGGCACGCCAGCACAGGCGAAGCGATACCCTCATGGGCAAGATCGGGCGGAATCGGGGCAGGAGGCAGATCTCACAGGTGAGCAGCATCGGCGAGCTCTATGCGCGGTTCCGCCTACTGATCCACGAGGGCGCCAAGTTCCTCGTCATCGGCGCCATCGGGGCGATCATCACCTTTGGCGTCGCGAACGCGCTGCACCCGATCGGCAAGTACAAGGCCATTACCGTTGCCACCATCCTGGCGACGGTGGTCACCTACCTCGGCAACCGGTACTGGACGTTCCGGCACCGCCAGGGCAAGGGAACGACCCGCGATTCGACCCTGTTCTTCGTTCTCAACGGGGTCGGCCTGCTGATCTACTACGCCTGCCTCGGTCTCATCGATCTGGCTGGCCTCGGCGGCAACCTGGCGTGGTACAACGTCGCCCTCGTGGTCGGCACCGGCCTCGGCACGATGTTCCGGTTCTGGTCCTACCGGAGGTGGATCTGGCGGGCGAATCCGGCCGGGCCGCCAGCGGTCGAGGAGCTCACGCCGGAAATGGCAGCCATGGTCGGCGCTCCAGCGGTCCACAACGGCTCGACCGGCACGTCGTCAGCTAACGGCTTGTCCTCAGCCAACGGCACGTCCTCAGCCAACGGAACCCCGTCGGCCAACGGAACCGCCTCGGCGAACAGCGCCTCCGCGACGACCGGCCCGCACGGTCACGCCAGGCCCGGCCGCCCGAGCTTCCGGCACTCGCCCGCAGAGCAGCCGCCGGCAGGGGATAGCCGCGCTCCGGTCTCGCATCGCCGGTCCTCGTAGCCTCAGCGGGCCCATCGTCTCTCGCTGCTAGCCGCGCGGCTACCGGCCGCAGGAGCCCGCGTGCGCGAGAAGCTGTGACAGCGGCACTTTCAGGAACACATCCGCGGTGGCCTGGCTGATCGTCCCGACCGCCACGAGCCGGCCCAGGACGTGCTGCTCCCGAGCCAGGCCAGCGGCCGGGTGGTCGATCGGGTCGTCAGCGGTCGGCCCCTGAACCAGGCCGGCCAACAGAGCGGCCTGTGGCCAGGAGAGCTGGGCGGGCGGCACGCCGAAATAGCCGCAGCTGGCAATCTGCAGCCCGTAAAAGCCATGACCGAAATAAGCGACGTCGCCGTAGAGCCGCAGGATCTCGGCGCCGCTGTAGCTGTACTTCAGCTTCACCGCGAGCGCAACCTGCTCTGCCTTGGCTGTCAGGCCCGACTGACCCGGCGTGTACAGCATCTTGGCGAGCTGCTGGTAGAGAGTGGCGCCACCCTGGTCCCCCCGGCCGACAATGGCGCCGTAGATGACCCGGCCGACCGCGACCGGGTCGACCCCCGGCTCAGAAGCGAACCGGTGATCCTCGGTCGCCTCCAGCGCGTCGGCGAACCGAACCGGGGCCGCGACGCCCGGGTAGGGGGCGCCGTGGGCTTGATCGATCGCCTGCGCTAGCTGCCGGGCGTTCCCTACCGACGGGGCGACCAGCAGCAGGATCCCGAAGCCGAGCGCGCACACGAGCACCAGGGCAACGCACCCGAGCAGGACCTTCCGGACTACGACGCCCAGGCGCCTACGGCGTCCCCGCTGCGGCGGCCTGCCGGGCTGCGTCTCCCACGGCATCGGCCGCTGCGTCGAACGCTGCATACGTTGGTGTCCGCCCCGTTTTGATCGCCACCGTCTGAGGCCAACGGTACCGCCTGATCCTGAGCTCCGAGCGACCGCGCGGTGCGGACGACTGCCAGCTGCTCGGGCGTCGTTCCCTATCTAGTCGCCAGTCCGCCGATCAGCAGCTCGGTAAACAACTCGCCTACCTGGTCCGGTGACAAAGGCCCTTCCGGGCGGTACCACGAACCGAGCTGGTTGACGACGCTCAGGAAGTAATGCACGACGATGTCAGCGGAAATGTCAGCACGGAACGTGCCAGCTGCGACGCCCTCGTTCACCAGGGCCTTGAACTTGTCGTGATAGCGCCGCCGCTCGGCGCGGATTTGTGCTTGCTTGTCGTCGGGCAACATATGCAGCGAGCGAAAGAACACGATCATGTCGTCGAGGTTGTCGAGGCTGGTGGTCACGACGTCGGCCGCCGCCGCACGCAGCCGCTGCTCTGCGGTGCCGGGCCCGGCGGCAATCTCGTTCAGGTGCGACAGCTGCATCGACAGCACCTGGTGGTAGACCTCGAAGAGCAGGTCGTCCTTGGAGCCGTAGTAGTGGTACATGGCGCCCTTGGTGACGCCGGCCGCGTCCACGATGTCCTGGACCGAGGTGCCCTCAAATCCGTGCCGCGCGAATAGCCGGGTAGCCACGTGCAGCAGCCGCTCTTTCACCGGCGTCCGGTTACCGGTGCGCCCCGCGGACTCCCTGGACCTCAGTGCCATGCGCCACGCTCCGCTCATCTCCGGCCAGCGATTCATACCGGCCGGTCGGTCTTAAGTTAGGCAAGCCAGCACTGCCCGGTCAACCCGGACATTGGCTCGCTATGACTGCCCGTCCGCAGCGGCCAGCCGGCGCAGGTGCATGGCGACATCCGCGACCGGGTAACCAGCCCGGTGGCGGCGCGGTCCGGCGCCGCCCTGCTGCCACGGGCGCGGCCCGCTGAGCGGCCGGTACTCCACGCCCAGCGCATCGAGACGGCGCAGGTGAGCGGCGATCCGCGGCAGCAGCGCAGGGTGATCCCGGCTGTCCGCGGCGAGTGGCGACGGGCGGCCGGACCAGGCCACGTCGGCGAGCGCGCAGGCCCGCGGAAAGATCATGTATTCGAGCGCGCGGCCGTCCGGGATGTACTCCGTCCAGACCTGGAACTGGGTGCCGATCAGCCGGTCGCGAGCTTCCTGCGGCCAGTCGGCCGGGACCGGCGCGAACGCGGCCACGTCGACCAGCCGGACCGGCCCGCCGATGGCGAGCGGCTCGGTCTCGCCGCTGTCCTGGGCGTAGTCGAAATAGGTCGGCAGCACCGGCGCCGCGATGACGTCGTGACCTGCGTCGGCCGCAGCGCGCGCAACCTGCCAGCCGCGCCAGGCCATGACCACAGTGTCCGGGCGCAATGTCGCGCCACCCCGGCCAGCAAAACACTCGTCCCAGACGACGGCCCTTACTGCAAAGTCTTCGGCGAGCACGTTAGCAACGTCCTTGAGGAACGCGGCGTGCAGTTCCGCGGTCGTGGCCAGGCCACGGTTGCGCCGGGCTGCCTCGACCCTCTCGTCCTGGCGCCACCGGTCAAGCACGCACTCGTCGCCGCCGATGTGCACATACCGGGCTCCGGTCGCAGCGATGACCTCGCCCAGCACGTCGCGCACCACGGCCATGGTGGCGGGCAGTGGCGTGACCAGGTTGTCGAAGATGCCCCAGTCCGGGCTCACCCGGTAACCGCCGTCCGGCGGGGCGCCCGAACCGAGCTCAGGTAGCGCGGCCAGCAGCGCGGTGCTGTGACCCGGCAAGTCGATCTCCGGCACCAGCGCTAGGCCGCGCTGACCGGCGTAGGCGGCGATCTCGGCGAGGTCGTCGAGCGGGTAGTAACCGCCGTGCGGGATCTCGTCGTAGACCCGCGGATTCTCGGTATTGAGGCTGATCTGGCTGCGCGGCCGGTGCGAGCCGATCTCGTGCAGCGCCGGGTGCAGGCGGCTCTCGATTCGCCAGCCCTGATCATCGGTAAGGTGCAGGTGCAACCGGTTCAGCTTGAGCGCCGCGAGCGCGTCGATGAGAAGCAGCAGCTCGCGTTTGGGCACGAAGTGCCGGGCAACGTCGAGGTGCGCACCGCGCCACGCCAGCGCCGGGCGGTCCTCGATGTCGGCGTAAGGCAGCGTCCAGTCCGCGGTGCCCGGCGGCGATGCGGCCCGCCAGGCATCATCGGGCAGGAGTTGGCGCATGGTCTGGACGGCGTAGACCGCGCCCGATTCATCGCCCGCGGTGATCGTCACGCCGACTGGGTCGATTGTCAGCCGGTACGTCTCGGGGCCCATCGCGCTGTCGAGCCCGACGATGCAGCGCGGGCCCGCCTGGTTAGCGCCGACCTCGCCCGACAGCGGCCACGGCAGAGCGCCGACCAGCCGGCGGACCGCCGCAGCGGCCGCCTGTGCCTCGGCATCGGACGGCCGGATATCAGGGCACGCGTGCACGGCGAGACTGCCGCCCGTAGCTCGGACTGAGAAGGGCTGAGGCACCAGGCCAGCCAGGCGGTCCGTCATTGGTTCAGGCTCCGATCTCAGTCGACCCACCGCGCCCGGCTCGCACAGTAACAACCACTCCGCGCCCGGGTGATCGCAACTGTCGGCGGCGTCGTCGGAATCGCTGGGCTGCGATAGGCTGCGTCACGCGTCCGGGTTATCCCGGACCAAGATCGGGACGTGGCCCAGCTTGGTAGGGCACTTGACTGGGGGTCAAGGGGTCGCGGGTTCAAATCCCGCCGTCCCGACTGGTAGGAGGCTTGCTAGGCGCTTCGAAAGGCCTCGGGGGAGCCAAATAGGGAGCCAAGCGAGTTACGAAGCTGGCATGGCAGAGGCGGCAAGGCGCCGCGGCCACAACGAGGATTCGATCTACTTCGACGCCTCCAAGAACCGGTGGGTCGGCGCCGCTTCATTAGGGTTCACGACGGACGGCGAGCGCCGCATCCGGCCGAAGGTCCGCGGCCGGACCAGGGCCGAGATCCGGGACAAGCTCCAGGCACTGCACCGTGAGCTCGAGGCCGGGTTGCGCGTCTCTGCGTCGTACACGGTGGCGTCTTGCGTGCGGGACTGGCTCGACGACGGACTGACGACGCAGCAGCCAGACGGCAGGCTGGCGGCTCGTACCAGCATTGGCAGCGCGGTCAGCATCGCTGTCCACATTCCGAACGCGATCGGGCGCCCGCTCTGTACCACATCGCGATGAAGGCGCCGATTAGGGTACCGCGCTGGCTCGATAGTGCTAGGGCTGGCAGGTCTCGGCTCAGGCGGTGCTGCCGTTCTCCTCACGCACGTGGAAGCGGGCCCCGTGGCGCTTCTAATTGTTGGCGCGTCGCCGCTCTCCACGAAGATTTCGCGCTTGCGGGGACGACACAGAGGTGCAGTAGCGCGGGTCAGTGGCGCGAGCACGCGGCTGGGGCGTGGTCAGGGTGCTTTCGGGCGGTGAGCAGCAGGTATTCCCAGTTCATGATGGTATGCACGGTGCCGTTGTCGTGGCGACGGGCGAGATCAGCGAGGTCACGGTCGAGCGCAGCTGTCCGCCGCGCGTCGTCGGCTATGCCGCGGTAGGCGGCGATGGTCGGCCCATAGCCGGCCTTGAAGTAGTCGCGGAAATCCTCCGGGCTGGTGAACTTGTCTACGCAAATTGTGTCCCGGCGTGCAGTGATTCCGGTAACCCGGTCGCCGAACAGGGAGCGGACGTGGCTCTCGCGGCCCCACAGCGGAGGTGGCTGGGCGCCAGGCGGAGACGGCGGGACGTAGGGCGTCATAGTGGCGAACATCTGTCCGATGAAGCCTTCAGGGGTCCAGCTCAGCAAGCCGATGGTGCCGCCCGGGCGGCAGACCCGGATCAGTTCGTCGGCGCTGGGCTGGTGATGCGGTGCGAACATGATTCCGAGGCAGGACATCACGGTGTCGAACTCGCCATCGGCGAAGGGAAGCGCCTCAGCGTCGGCTTGCCGCCAGTCCAACTCCGCGCCTTGCTGCTCGGCTCTCTGCTTTCCGGCGGACAGCAGTTCGGGGGTCAGGTCGCAGGCCACCACACTGGCTCCGGCCAGAGCCGCCGGGATAGCGGCATTGCCGGATCCAGCTGCTATGTCCAGTACCCGGTCCGCGGGCCGCACCCCGCATGCCTGGGTCAGAACTTGGCCCAGGCCAGAAATGAGGTGGTCGGCCAGCGCTGGGTAGTCGCCGAGCGCCCACATGGCGCGGTGCTTCGCCTTAAGGGCGCGGTCGGCCTCGGCCGGGCTGGTTGCTGTGGTCATGACAGTGCTCCTCCCCGTGCAGTTCTGCGTGACGGCACCGGCATTGGCACCGCATGGAACCGACGGTAGGAGAAGGCGGACTGGCCAGCTAGTACACGATCTGTACTGGCGTCGCTGCTGCGGACTAACGTGAGCTCATGGGGTCCTCTTATCGCCAGTTCTGCCCAGTGGCCAAGGCCATGGAGCTGCTCGATGAGCGGTGGACGCTGCTCATCGTCCGGGAGCTGGTGACCGGCAGCCAGCGCTTCAACGAGCTTCGGCGCGGGGTGCCGCGGATGTCCCCTACGCTACTGTCCAAACGGCTAAGCCAGCTCGTCCGCGCGGGAGTCGTGGAACGGCAAGACGACAGTGGTGAGGTGCGCTACGTATTGACCCCGGCGGGGCGTGAGCTGCGTCCGGTCGTCGAGGCCCTGGGCACCTGGGGCATCCGCTGGATCGGCGAGATCGGCGATGAGGACCTGGACCCCAAGCTGCTGCTATGGGATATGCACCGCAACATCGACCATGACGCCGTCCCGGCCGGCCGGACCGTCGCGCAGTTCACGTTTCCCGACGCGCCCGCCAGTTCCCGCCACTGGTGGCTCGTCATCACTAAAAGCGACGCCGACGTCTGCGACACCGACCCCGGTTTTCCCGTCGCCGTCACTGTGTCTGCCAGTTTGCGGAGCATGACCAAGGTCTGGCGCGGCGACCTCAGCTGGGATGACGCCCTGGGCTCCGGCGCCGTCACGATTCTAGGCCCCGAGAAAGTGCGCCGCGCCTTGCCTCGGTGGTTCACGCTGCCAGCATTCGCCTCCGTTACTCGGCCGGTACCGTGAGAGACCCGTCAACGACACCCGAGCATCCACCCGACTGTCAACTTCCACAAGCGCGCGATGGAACAGCAGGGCCACGCCGAGGCAGCCCGGATCGAGGAACTGTTCAAAGCCGGGCGTAAGCAGGAGGCGTCGGAGGCGGTGCCCGATGAGTTCGTCGACGAGCAACCGCTCATCGGGACGCCGAAGCGCATCCGCGAGAGGTACCGAGCTTGGGCCGAGTGCGGCATCACCGGACTGCACATAGGCACGCGACAGACTGCCGCGGTCGAGCTGATGGCCGAGATCGCTCTCGCGGATGTCCCTGGCAGCCCGGCCGAGCGACAGTAGCCGCGCAGTTGTACCAAACGTTCGGCCGCCGGATGAATGCCGACCTCATCATCCGCGGCAGCCAGGCTGTGTAGCTACGGGCTGGAAGCCATGTCAACGCGAGACCGCAACCGCCACTTCCGCTCGGCACATCGCCGTCGCCTGCGGCTACTCCCCGTGCTCTGAAGTCTGGCGGGTGCTGTGCCATCCCCCTATCGGGCCGGCTTGCTGCGCGATCGCGTGGTTGTCGCGCGCGACGATTAGCCGACGGGATGCCTCCATGACCAGGGGCTGGGAGCTGTGGTTCCGCGTCTGTTCAGAAGGCCGAAATGCGGCAATTTTCGGGGAGCCAAACAGGGAGCCAACGGCGGCAGTTGCCGAGCCGCGCCCAGCCATGCTGAACCAGCATCCTCCCTCTTCAGAGGCTCATCGGGCCTTGTCAAGCGACGCCTGCCGACGGTCAGATCGTGACTGGGGGTCAAGGGGTCGCGGGTTCAAATCCCGCCGTCCCGACGCTGCGCACGAGCCCGCTGATCATGGTGTATGCCGAGGTCAGCGGGCTTATATGTGCCTTGGCCTCTCAGCCGTCGCTGCTCTGTGCCAGGCGAACCTGGGGACCATGCGATGTTGGCGCCGTAGGTCGGTGCCTTAGTTATCAGGCCGTCCTTGAGCAAGTACATGACCATGACATCCATTCCGCCTGGCAGCTTGAAACCCTCTGCGTCGGGTCGTTGTGCCCAGTGCTTGCTTTCAGATGCCTGGGTGGCAGGTGAGTCGGCGCATTCTGTCGGCCACAAACGTCAGCCGCACTGCGCTGGCGCACGTTGCGACGACGAGCAACCACTGAACGCCGGGCGCCAGAAGTACTGCTGTCGTGATCACTGAGACATCGAGAGCCGCCAGGCCCAGGCAGCCCGCCAGCCCCGCGCGACGGACCACCTGGTACCGGCGAGCCAGCGCCGATACCAGCAGCAGCAAGACCGAGCCAGCCAAGATCAAGCCCACCAGGAGACGCACCGCGGCCGGGATGGGCCAGTCCCACGCGTCGTCCGCAATCAAGGCCGCGGCCCACCAGCCGCCGACCAGGGGACCTGTCACGATGAGAGCACGCGCAAGCCGCCAGGCCGGGCAGGCCCGGCGGAACGCATCGGTGACGACGCGGGCGGTCCCGAACTCGGCGATTGCGGCGGACGCCGCGTGATCAGGGTTCAGGCCCTGGCCGAGGTACTTCTCCTGGGCGTCGGCAAGCCCGTCCCATACTTCCTCCGCAAGGCGGGTTGGTATCCGGGCCAGCAGGTCGTCACGGTAGGCCGCTATCAGGCGGTGCTCGGCCATGGCGTGCCCTCCAGCGCCGCGCTCATGACAGCAGCAAAGTCCCGCCAGTCCGCCCGACGGCCCGACAGCGCGCTACGTCCCGCCTCGGTCAGCACGTAACAGCGGCGCCGGCGGCCGCCGACAACTGACCACGATCCGGCGATGAGGCCGGCAGCCTCGAGCCGGTGCAGCGCCGGGTAGATCGTCCCGGTAGGCAGGTCCACCTGCCCACCGGTGGATTCTCGGAGGGCTTCCATCACGGCGTAACCGTGGCTCGTGCCGCCTTCCAGCGCCGCCAGGAGCAGCGCGTCCAGATGCCCCTTCAGCAGCTCCGCCTTCATAAGTAGGAATACTACTTTAAGCCTTTCGAGCAGGCGAATCTCCGAGTAAAGTTGAATTCATAAGTAGGATCGCTACATATTGAACTAACGTCGACGCCGCTCAGGAGGCCTGGCCAGATGGCACTTGCAGCAAGCATCCTCGGTGACCAGGTCGGCTCCACCGCACCCGTGTTCCTGGCATTCCTCACGGTCCACATCACCGCCGGACTGACCGCAGTCATCACAGGCGCGATCGCAGCGCTGGCGCGCAAGGGAAGCCCGCGTCACATCCGGGCGGGCCGGTGGTTCTACCGCACGATCACAGTGGTGTTCCTGACCGCAGCCGCCCTGTCACTCATGCGGTGGCGGCAGGACTACCACCTACTGGCAATCGGCGTCGTAGCTTTCGCGGCAGCCACGATCGGATACCTTCACCGTCGCCGCCACCGCCCTGGCGACGCCGGGCACATCGTTGGCATGGGCATCGGCTACGTAGCGATGCTCACCGCGTTCTACGTCGACAACGGCCCTCACCTGCCCCTGTGGGACAGACTGCCCCCACTCAGCTTCTGGCTCCTTCCGGCCGTGATCGGGGCACCTATCATCACGCGCGCACTGGTTGCCGCACTTCGTCGAGCAGGGCAAGCCGACCAAGCCAGCCAACGGCAGCGGACAGCACAGCGCTCCTAGTGACCGTCGAGCTGGCGTCAGACGGCCCGGTAAGCAAATCCCGCTCAGCGCTCCGCCCAGCGTGGACCTCGGAAGAGCAGGCAGGCAGCGCCGGCATGCCACGCTTCTGGAGGACCATCCGGGACCACACTCGATGCATGCGACCGAACGACCCGCAGGTGGCACTACGTTGTGTCGCGCAGTCTGAACGCCTCTGACCAGCTAAAACGCCTACTGCACTGTTCTGGGGGTCAACGGGTCACGGGTTCAAATCTCGCCGTCCCGACGCAGGTCAGGGGCGTGATCAGCGATCTTGGGTCAGCCTTGGGGACCATGCTTTTCGCTGCCGATGCCTCTCCGGCGCTTCTTGCCGGCTAGTCAATTGCCCCAGCGTCGATCAACATCGGCTGAAAGACAGACATAGTCCTCCACACTGAGTGACCAGGCTGGAGGACGACCGCACGGCACAGCGCGCTAGCCTGGCGGGGTGGGTTCGGTTTCTGCGGGCCACCATCCTTCTTGGACCGGGCCCACCTCCATGTACGGACTTGATTCCCAAAGTCCCAGGGACCGTGGATCTAATGGCACCTCTCTGTGTCAACCGGCCGGGGACAGAGAGGTGCCGTTGGCGGGACAGACCCGAGTCCCATGGCAGTGGTGACCGGGACGGTTAGCTGCTGGCGTCTGCGTTCTAGGCTCACGGTGACTCGCTGCGGAAGATCCGGACACTGTGCGGCGGCAGTTCTGCGACCATATCGTCTCCGGTCTGCAGATTGTGCATGCGGATGTCGCGGTGCAGGGTCAGGGCCGTGATCGGCGGTGTGCACGCGAGCCTGACCCGTGCCAGCGGGACAGTCGGCTCGATCTGGCGGATCCGGGCTCTGATGCCGTTCGGTGAGCTGTCCGCGTCGCCGGCAGGGCGAAGCAGAACATCCTCGGGCCGGTAGTAGATCCGCACTGTTCGTGAGCCGGCTGGTGTGTCGGCCGGCGTGGGCAGTGTTAGTTCGCCGATGCGGACGTGGTCGTGGTCCTGGTGACCGGTTCCGAGTTCGGTCCACCCGAGCAGTTTTGCCGCGGCGGGGTCGGCCGGGTGGGCTGCCACATCGCGGGCGTTGCCGACCTGGCGGATGGTGCCGCCGACGAGGATTGCCAGGTCGTCGGCGAGGGTGAAGGCCTCGTCTCTGTCGTGGGTGACGTGGATGGCCGGTGTGGACTGCTGGGTGAGGATCTGGCGGAGCTGAGCACGCATTTCCTCGCGGGTGGGCTGGTCAAGAGCCGAGATCGGCTCGTCCAGCAGGAGGAGGTTTGGCTGGATCGCCAGTGCGCGGGCCAGGGCGACCCGCTGTCGTTCGCCGCCGCTGAGCGTTCGGGGAGCGCGGTCAGCGAGGTGGCTGATGCCGAGCTGGCCAAGCAGATCGTCTGTGCGGGCGATGCCCGGCTGCCGCAGGGCTGTGGGTCCGAACCGGATGTTCTGGCGGACGGTGAGGTGCGGGAACAGAGCACCGTCCTGGAACACCATGCCGATCCGCCGGCTCTCCGGCGGCCAGGTGGTGACGTCGCGTCCGGCGAGGCAGACGCGGCCGGCCACGCTGGGACGCAGTCCGGCGAGGACGGTGAGCAGGGTCGTTTTGCCCGACCCCGATGGTCCCAGGATGACCAGCACGCGGCCGGCCGGGACGTCGAGGGTGAGCGGGCCGATAACGAACGAGCCAGCGCGCGCCGTGAGGTCGGCCACGCTGAGACTGGCGTCAGGCGTAGGCACGGTCGATCCGGCTGAGGAGGCGCCCGGTCGCCAGGGTGCGCAGGACCAGGAAGGTCGCGAGGGAGACGATCAGCAAGACGACGGCGGCAGAGGCGGACTGGGTGAGCCCGGATTGCAGGAAGAGGTTGTAGATCTCCACTGGGGCGGTCGCCGGGTAGTAGGCGATGATGACCACGGCGCCGAACTCGCTGATCGACCGTGCGTAGACCAGCACCGTTCCGGTGAGGATGCCGCGCAGGCCTAGCGGCACGATGATGCGCCGGAAGGCGTGCCACGGGGTGGCGCCCAGGCTTCTGGCGGCTTGCTCGATGCGGGGGTCGATGGCCTCGAACGCGACCCGGGCGCTGTTGACCGCGAACGGGCAGCTGACAAACAGCATCGCGGCGACGATGCCCCACTGCGACCCGTAGAACGACACGCCGACGTGGGCTGCCGGCGCGCCGATCCAGCCGGTGCGGCCCAGCAGGAACAACAGCGCGATGCCCGCCACCGTGTGCGGGACCGCCAGCGGCAGGTCAACGAGGGCCTGGATCACGCCGCGGCCGCGGAAGGCGCGCCGCGCCAGCAGATACGCCAGCGGCACGCCGAACAGCGTGGCGATGCCCGCGGTGATAGCAGCGGCCTGCAGGCTCAGCACAGTGGCGTCACGGATCTGCGCGGACGCGGCTGCCTGGTGCAGGCTGCGTAGCGACGATGTGGCGCCGAGACGGATCAGCGGGAGCACGACGAAGGCCAGCAGCAGCCCGCCGAGCAGCCACATGATGGCGCCGAACGCGCTGCCTGGCCAGCGGCGGGCCCTGCCAGCTGCCCCCCGGCCCGGCGCGTTCGGCCGGGCCGGGAGCTCTGAGGTGCTGATCATCCGTCCGAGGCAGTCCACTGCGTAGTGAGCGGCTGGATCGACGCCGGGACCTTAAGCTGGCTGCTTGCCAGCGACGGCGTGATGCTGACGAATCCTTCGCTGGTCATGATGGCCTGGCCTTTGGCACTGAGCACGAACTTGATGAACGCCTGGCCGAGCGCCGCATCGGGTGCGGTAGTGGGGATTGTCAGCCCGTAGATGATGGGCTTGCCGGTCAGCTCGCCGAGTGATCCGCCGTTCACGGTGACCTTGCCGTAGACAGCGGCCATGGCCGGGTTGGACAGGTTGATCTGGGCTGGCAGCTTGATGTAGTCGAGATGGTCTTCCAGGGCGCTCGACTTGTAGATCGCCAGGTAGTCGATCTGCCCGGACTGCAGGGCCGACAGCAGCGACGTCTCGGTCTCGGCGACGCTGGAATCTGGTGAGTTGTTCATTACCGCTGCCGACAGGCCAGGGTTGTTGTAATAGGTGTCGGCGAGCTGGAGCATCTGCAGGATCTGGTAGCCCGACGGGTCGGCGGCCGGGTTGGACCGGCCGATGTGCACGCCCGACCCGGCCAGGATCTGGTACCAGTTCGAGGCGGTGAGCTGGCTGGCGCCCTTGCTGTGACTGGTATAGGCGAACGTGATCTGGTTCGACACGAAGCCCACATACCAGGTGGCGTACGGCTTCTTGCCGCCGAACATCTCCTTCGGGATCAGCGAGTAGTCCGCTACGCCGAGCACGTCGGCGGGCTGGTGCAACTGGGTGATGGCCTTGACCATGTCCCCGCTCGCGCCGAACTGCGAGTGCACGGTGACGCCCCGGTTCTCACTCTTGAACGCCTGGATCTCGGCGCTGAACGGGGTGTCGAGCGTTCCCGCTCCGAACACGGTCAGCGTTCCGTGCAGGCCCTTCGAGGCGCCGCTGGTGCTGGGGCCGCTGCTGCCGCAGCCTGCCGCGGCCAGGCATGCCGCGGCGACAGCAAGCCCGGCTATCTTCATGCCGCGATGCACTGTCTGCCTCCTTCTGTCCTAGCACAGATCGGGGCGAGCCTACTGGTCCGGGCACAGAGGCAGGAAGAGCAGCATCCGCGTGGCGATAAAGAAACTGGAGACCAGCGGCTAGAGTCCGGTGTCATGGCGATCTACCGCCACGTCAGTGAGCAGATCGCCGGCCACGTCGAGTCCGGGATCCTGGCGCCGGGGGCTCCCCTGCCGAGCATCCGCGACGCTGCCCGCCTCCACGAGACCACAACCGCCACCGTCGGCCGCGCCTATCGTGAGCTGGCCGACGCAGGCGTGATCGATGTCCGTGACCGCGCCCGCAGCACCGTGGCAGCCGGGGGCCCGGCCGCGGCCAGGCGACTGCTGAGCGGTCAGATGACGCTGCGGCTGGCGGGCAGCGACGATCCCGCGCTGGACATCGCCGTCCGCGCCACCGGTGCCTCCGTCGTCACCGTCGGCGAGCGGGGCAGCTTCCAGGGCCTGACCCGACTCTGGCACGAAACCGCTGACGCCGCCGCCATCCACCTGCCGCATCGCTCCGGCGTCGCCAACAAGCCCTTCGCCGCAACCGTACTGCGCGACAGGCAGCCCGTGATCATCCATCTGTGGCGGCGCCAGCAGGGCTGGCTCACCCCGCCCGGAAACCCGGACCGCATCTCCGGGCCAGCCGACCTGCGACGGCTGCGCATCGCCAGACGCCGGTTCGGCACCGGAACCCGCGTTCTGCTCGACCAGTTGCTCACCCAGTCGGGTATCGCTCCTGAGCAGGTAACCGGGCCCGAGGCCAGCTCGCACCTGGAAGTCGCAATGACAGTCGCAACGGGACAGGCCGACACCGGGCTGGGTGTGCGGGCGGCAGCCGCCGCCCTGGACCTGGAATTCATCCCAGCCGTCTGGGAGGACTTCGACCTGATCCTCAGCGGCGCCATGCTGCCCGCCGCTGAGCCGCTCATTGCGACGCTTCGCGATCCGCGAGTGCAGTCCTCGGTCGCGGCGCTGGGCGGCTACGACATCACCAGAACAGGCGTAGTAGAGATGCTCGCCTGACCATTGGTGCCAGTGCGTGGTGCAGTCAGACCAGTCCTGCAAGCAGGAAGCGGATCCCGATGGCGACCTCCAGGACGCCGAGCAGCCGGCGAATCAGGTGCTCAGGAAGCCGCGACTGGAGCCTCGCGCCGATGTAGGAGCCGAGCAGGCCGCCGATACCCAGCGCGATGCCCGTTGGCCAGTTCGGCGCCACCGAACCATGCGTTTGCGCTGAGAGAATCGTGAAGGTGATAACGCCAGCCACCGACGTTACAAGTGTCGATGCCAGCGCCGCCGGAGCTACTTCAGCCGCCGGCCGTCCGGCACCGATCAAAATGGGCGCGATGATCGATCCGCCACCGATCCCGTAGATACCCCCCACGCATCCCACGGCCATGGCAAGCATCACCAACACCGGCCCCGGCAGGCGAACGTGACGGTCCTCCCCCAAGTCATGCTTCGGATGCGTCAGCGCCAGCCAGCAGCCGAGCGGCAGCAGAACCGCTCCCACGACGAGATCGAACAGACGTGGCCCGGGGAGCAGCTTGACCCGGATCAGAGACCCCGCAATCACTCCAGGCAGCGTTCCGGCGATCAGGACGACTGCCAAGCTCCCGCCGGTCTGTCCTTGCCGCCAGTACCGGTACAAGGCTCCAGGCGTGGCCACCACGTTGTACAGCAGATTCGTCGGCGTCACCGATGGACTCGGGGTCCCCAGCACGCTCACCTGGAACGGCAACAGCAGGACCGCTCCAGAGACTCCACCAGGAGCTTGCGCGTCCCGCGCTGCGTCTGCCTGCGTGATGCGGCGCGCGTTCCCGCGTGCACGCAGTACCGGCGACACGCGCGGCCAGGCCCTCGTCGGTCAGGACCTTGATCGCCTTGCGCACCGTGCCGACGGCCAGGCCGGTTTACCGACGCGACGCCGGCCTCCCGGCTGACCCACGTGTCCGTGGCCCGGTCTCTGCAGCCGCGGCTGTCGTCACGTCCGACGGAAGGGAAAGTGTGTCCGCGCGGATGCCTCGGGGGCCTGCGGCGGAACAAACCTGCCGGCCGGCCGCCCCATGCAGTCATGACAGCTTGGCGACCGTCAGCAGCACAGCCGAGGCCTCCAGCGCCTCGAGGCTGTGGCGCGCGTCGGGCACCACGAGCAGGTCACCGGGCCGTCCTTCCCAGGAGAGCTCGCCAGCAGACAGCCGGACTCGTCCGCGCAAGACGTGCACGGTCGCTTCACCTGGGTTCTCGTGCTCGGCCAGTACGGCGCCTTCGAGCATGGCAATGACCGTCTGGCGCAGTACCCGCTCATGGCCGCCGACGACGGTATCCGCAGTGTGACCTCCGCCCGCGGCGGCGGCCCGTTCCAGCAGCTCATGACCCAGGGCTTCCAGGGAGATCTTTTGCATGTGCGGCCACTGTCCAATCTGCCGGGGAGGCCGACGTCCAGTCCGAGGGGAAGCCGCCGGCGCCGACGGGGCATGCCGCTCATGGTGTTCAGCTGGTCTTCCGCGGGAACGTGAGGACTGTCCTCGGCGTGCTCCAACTCGGCTGCGAAGATCGTATCGAACATCCGCGTGCGTCGCCGGCGCCGGCTGGGCGGTGACCTCGGTGGGCGATTCAGTCATCGCCCGCTCGGTCATCAGGTCTTCGGTGGCCATCGCGGGCCAGCCTGCCGAAGCACGCCGGGTGGGCTGCGCCGCAGATCGCCGCCAGCCGAAACCAAGACGGTTGCCGGCAGCTGCCTTCGGCAGATATCACCGTCCGCCGCGGATACCCGGGCGGTCCCTGGCCGCGCGCTGGCTGGCCCCACTCCTGGTCTTCCGCAGCGTCGCCTCCGCCCCCGTACCGCCAGCATCCCCAACGCGTCCAGGTCGCGGCGCATCAATCCGGTCGTCTGCACGCTGGAGCCGCGCCAGATCCACCGGCACCCCGGCAGCTGGCTCGCGGCGAGCCGCAGCATCTGACCCTCACTATCCGAGCCCGGCAGCGCCGCCCGCGCGCCGCAATGACCGGGCCATCCCGCGCGGGGCACGAGCCCAGTCACGGTTTGACGTCAAGCCGAGGACAGCAAGGGCACCGGAGGTGGCGGCCGCTGCGGGCGTGATACGGGCGCGCGCGGGCCCTTCAGCGACAGTTTGCGGAGAATTCCGGCATGATGCCAGATGCCGTCCCGCGAAGGACAAGGGGGTGACCAGCCCCGCCCGGCACCGCTTCCATTACGTGGTGGCGCTGCCCGGCGCGGCGCAGTTTTCGCAAGATCAGGACGATAAGATTTCCGGCTTCAGGGTCCTTGACCGGAGTCACCGTGGTCCGGTAGGAGGGCGAGAGAACCGAGAGAACACTGCCGGCCGAGCGGAAGGCACGGGCGTGAGCCATGTGGATGAGGCGGCTGTCCGATGATGCGGGGCCACCCTGTCTCGCCGGGCTCCGTGACCTGAATCCGGGTTACTTCGCGCTGGTGATGGCTACCGGCATCGTGTCACGGGCGGCATACCTGGACGGGTTGAGGTTCCTGGCCGGTGTCCTGCTGGCTGTGGCGGCGGCTGCCTACGTGGTCCTGGTGGCAGCTTACGGATGGCGGTTCGCGCGGTACCGCCGGGAGATCCTCGCCGATGCCACGGACCCGGTCAGGGCGTTCGCGTTCTTCACGTTCGTCGCCGGCTCGAACGTGCTGGGTGCCGGGCTTGCCGCCAGCCGCCTCTCGGGGATCACGGCTGGCCTTCTGGTGATCGCCGGGCTGGCATGGCTGCTGCTCGGCTACGGCGTCCCGGCGGCGCTGATCGCGCGACGCGGCGCCCGGCCCGCGCTGGCCGGAGCCAACGGGACGTGGTTCATCTGGGTGGTCGGCACGCAGTCGGTCGCGGTGGCGGCCACCGCGCTGCCGTCCTCTGCCGCGCTCACCGCGCTGGCCGTGGCCTGCTGGTCGGTTGGCGCAGTGCTCTATCTGATTGTCGCGACTCTGGTGCTGGCCGCGCTGCTGCTGTTCAGTGCCCGGCCGGCCGACATCACGCCGCCGTACTGGGTGTTCATGGGCGCGACTGCCATCAGCGTGCTGGCCGGAGCGCAGATCCTGCGACTGCCGGCGGACTCACTTACCGCCGCGGCACGGCCGGTGATCGCCGGGCTGTCGGTCGTGGCCTGGGCGTTCGGTACCTGGCTGATCCCGCCGCTCATCGCCGTGGGGGTGTGGCGTCACCTGGTCCGCCGCGTACCCCTGGAGTATGAGCCGGGCTTGTGGAGCATCGTGTTCCCGCTCGGTATGTACGGGGTGGCAAGCCGTACGCTGGGGACGGTCGCGCACGTCTCATGGCTGGTGACGCTCGGCCAGGACGAGGCGTGGTTCGCCTTCGCCGCCTGGATTGCTGTGTTCGCGGGTATGGCCGGCTCTCTGCTGGGCCTCCGACGCCGAGCGACGGCCCGCGACCGCGAGGGCGGCCAGTGAACGCGCCTCCGGCTGGACTAGCCTGCCACGGCTAACGCGGGCGCGTGCATCGCAAGAGCATGCGGCCTGCAGCCCTCGCGGGCCAGTGTGGCGCATTCCGGGCCTGGGCACGACCGCCTGCTTCTCGCGAGGGGAAGCTGTTTAATATGGCCAGCACCCGGATGTTCGTAACGGCGGACGGGATGGCCGGATGAGTGAATCAGCTTCGCGATGTGCCGGGACTGCTGACGGGCGGGCAGGCAGCTCCCTGGCCGGAAATCCGGCGGGCGGGAGTGCCGGGGAGCTGCTGGCACCGTTGCTGCCGGGCGGCGAGCCGGTGGAGGGATTGCTGCGGCGGGCGCAGTTCTTCGTGCCGGGTGAGCCGTCGGGCGATTTCCGTGAGGTGCACCGCAAGGGCGGGCGGGGCGCGGAGGAGTTCTACCGTGAGCGGTGGCGGCACGACAAGGTGGTGCGGTCGACGCACGGGGTGAATTGCACAGGGTCGTGCTCGTGGAAGGTGTATGTCAAGGACGGGATTATCACCTGGGAGACTCAGCAGACCGACTATCCGTCGGCGGGTCCGGATTCGCCGGAGTATGAGCCGCGGGGCTGCCCGCGCGGTGCGTCGTTCTCCTGGTACACCTACTCCCCGTCCCGGGTGCGCTACCCGTACGTGCGCGGAGTGCTGCTCGAGATCTGGCGCGAGACCCGGGCCCGGCTCGGCGACCCGGTAGCCGCGTGGGCGGAGATCACCGCGGATCCGCAGCGCACCGCGCGGTACAAGGACGCACGCGGGATGGGCGGGTTCGTCCGGTCGGACTGGCCGGAAGTCACCGAGCTGATCGCGGCGGCGCACGTGCATACGATCAGCGCCTTCGGCCCGGACCGGGTCGTGGGCTTCTCCCCGATCCCGGCGATGTCACAGGTCTCCTACGCGGCGGGTACCCGGTTCCTGTCGATGATCGGCGGGACGATCCTGTCGTTTTACGACTGGTACGCGGACATGCCGATCGCCTCCCCCCAGGTTTTCGGCGACCAGACCGACGTGCCGGAGTCGGCCGACTGGTGGAACTCCACTTACCTGATGATCTGGGGTACGAACCTGCCGATGACCCGCACCCCGGACGCGCACTTCATGGTCGAGGCACGCTACCGGGGCCAGAAGGTGGTCGTGGTC
>JBAUAR010000236.1:0-2221 GCA_049675875.1 Streptosporangiaceae bacterium | reverse complement strand
GCTGGCATCCGCCGCCGCACCTGCGCGGCGTGCAGGCCGTTGCCCAGCCGCACTGCCACCACCACGCGGTGCTGGGCTGGGACAGTGACGCCGCCCTGCTCGCCGCCGCCGGTGCGGCGGTCCGTCGGGTCGGCGGCTGCTGCGGGCTGGCCGGCAACTTCGGCATGGAGCGCGGGCACTACGAGCTGAGCGTTGCGGTCGCGCGCACCGCCCTGCTCCCGGCCCTGAGGGATGTGCAGGACGGGAACGGGGTAGTCCTGGCCGACGGTTTCTCCTGCCGGACGCAGATCGCCCAGCTAGCCGGGCAGCGCGCATATCACCTGGCCGAGCTGCTCGCCGCGCCGCCGCGCTGACTTTCGCGGTTGCCGGGTCTGGTGCGCGTGTAGTGACAACATGCCGTGGCTGGTGACCCGGCTGACCGGTCAGAGCAGCCGCGCGGCGAACCGGGCACCGGGGTGCAGCGCGGCGAGGGTGCCGGTGAGGTCGTCCCCGGCGGCCCGCAGGCCCGCCTCGCCGAGCGCCGCCAGTCCGTCGAGAACGAATACGGCGCGGACCGTGGCGTCAGTAATCCGGGTCCGGGTGCACTGCCGCCAGTTCCAGCAGCGGCACGTCACGCCGGCGTCGTCACGCCACACGATCTCGCCCGGCTCCGGCTGCCCGACGGACGGCAGCCCGTCCCTGATCGTGTCGAACGGTTCATCGCCGGCCGCTCGGACGAGCCGGGCCGGTCCGCGGTAGCAGTCCAGGTCTTCGCCGCCGGCCGGCACGAGGTGCCGCACCGAGATGGCGTTGTAGACGTCGGTGATCCGGTCTATCCGCGGCAGGCCGGTGCCGACCCGGCGCAGCAGCGCCTCGACGCTGGGCCGGGTCCGGTTCGGCCGCGCACCGAACGTGCGGTAGGCGGCCCGCCAGTCGGCCACCTGCGGCAGCTCCGCGGGCTCGCGCCCGGCCAGTGCAACGCGAGCGCAGTCCTCAGCATCGCAAAGCAGCGCGTCGGTCGAGGCGTCCGCCGGGCCGGGAGCGAGGTCCTCGGCCACGACCAGCAGGGCCGCGTAGTCGGGACGCAACGCCCGCACGGCGTCGTCGACACGGGCCTGGTCGAGCCAGCCGCGGGCGCTAGCCCTGTCGTCAGTCACTGCGCCCTGGATGCTTGTCGTCGTGGGCTCATTGCGCGGCGGGCTTCAGCCGACCGGAATCGCCACGGCCCGCTTGCCGTAGAGCTCGGTGGCGCGCCAGCAGTACCACGCGACGATGCTGCGATACGGGCGGTATGCCTCGCCGAGCGCATCAAGCTGCTTAGGTGTCGGCACCGGCACGTCCCAGGCCAGGCCGTAGCCGCGGCGCACGCCGAGGTCACCGGTGGGCCACACGTCCAGCCGGCGCAGCTGGAACATGAGAAACATCTCCGCGGTCCACCGGCCGATGCCGCGCACACTCGACAGCCGGGTGACGATGTCGTCGTCGCTGAGCCTCGCGAGCCGGCGCGGCTCCAGCACCACAGTGCCGTCGAGCACCTTCGCGGACAGGTCGCGCATGGACGCGGTCTTGGCCCCTGACAGTCCGGCACCCCGCAGCGCTTCCTCGGGCAGCGCGAGCACACGCTCGGGCACGACGTCGCCGTCCAGCGCGGCGATCAGGCGGCCATGGATCGACCGAGCCGCTGCGCCCGCCAGCTGCTGGTAGGTGATGGCACGGACCAGGGTGCCGAAATGCGTCTCGGTCGGGACCGGGAATGATGGCAGGCCGACCTCGGCCACTAGCCTGGCCAGGACAGGATCATGCTCGGCGAGCTGTCGTGCCGCCTCGCGATGGGTAACCTTACGCGCTCGCGGCGTCGCGTCGCTGACCATGATCCTTGTCTATCAGCAGCCGCCGACAACCGAGAAGGGCGAGGGTCACGTGCCAGCCGGCGCAGCACAGCAGCAGGCAAAGCCCGGGCAGACCACCGAGCGGGCCGGCTTCTTTACTGACGCTGTCTTCGCCATCGCCAGCACGCTGCTGGTGATTGAGATACCGCGGCCGCAAGGCGCCGAGTTCGAGGTCAAAGACGGGGTTTCGGCCGAGCGGGCCGCGAATAACCTCGGGCATTCCGGCCGCAGCCCCAGGTCACCACGACGCCGCCCCAGACCAGGCCCGCCCCGAACGCGGCCAGCAGCACGTGGTCGCCGTCGTGCAGCCGGCCGTCGCGCTGGGCGGTTGCGAGCGCGATGGGCAGCGAGGC
>JBAUAR010000235.1:0-3333 GCA_049675875.1 Streptosporangiaceae bacterium | reverse complement strand
GCTGCGCCGCCGTCCGCGGCGGCAGGGCCGGCCCGGCTGCGCTGGCCGCCGCGGTCGCGGCAATGACGATCCCGACTACCGCCACCGTCCCGACCGGAACCGCCCACCGAGCCCGAGCGCCACCAGTGCCCACCACGTTCACCCCGCGTCCGTCCGCTTACCCCTCGTTAGTTTCACCCTAGTCCGGCCATCGGCGGCCAGGATCATCCGCGAGGACGATTCCGGTTAGCCCACGGGCGGATCCGCGTCGCGTGGTCACTGTCCGGTGGCGACGGCCGAGCCGCGGTCAGGTATGCCAGCGGCAAGCCGAGGGACGGTAGTTGTCCGGTGGCTTACCAGCGGTGCCAGGGCAGCAGCGCGGTTACCGCGACGGCGGCGAACAACAGGGTGAGATAGCCGATCGACAGGTGGAACAGCCGCATCGGAGCCGGCCCGGCCCCGGCCGCGATGCGACCGCGCAGCTGGTGCGCCTCGCGCAGGAACCAGCCGCCGAGCACGACCGCGCAGCAGCCGTAGACGGCGCCAGCGTCCGGGATCAGCAGCAGGGTCGACGCCACCATGGCGTAGGAGTAGCGCACGATCTTCCTCGCAACCGTGGCGGGGGTCGCCACCACCGGCAGCATGGGCACATGAGCGGCCGCGTAGTCGTCCCGGAACTTGATCGCGAGCGCCCAGAAGTGCGGCGGCGTCCAGAAGAAGATGACCGCGAACAGCACGACGGCCCACCAGCTCACCGTTCCGGTCACCGCGGCCCAGCCGACGAGCACAGGGAAGCAGCCCGCCGCGCCGCCGATCACGATGTTGGATGCCGTCCGCCGCTTCAGCCCGATGGTGTAGACGAACACGTAGAACACGATCGCGGCATCGGCGAGCGCCGCGGCCAGCCAGTTGGCCCAAAGGCCCAGCAGCAGCGTGGCCGCGGCACCGAGCACTAGTCCGGACACCAGCGCCTCGGCCGGCCGGATCGCGGAGCGAGTTAGCTGGCCGGGACTGCCGCCGTGACCACCGCTGCGGGCCACCAGCGGGCGGTTCTTGGTGCGGTCCATGACCGCATCGATGTCCCGGTCGAGATAGCAATTCAGGGTGTTCGCGCTCGCGGCCGCGAGCGCGCCGCCGACCAGCGTGACCGCGATCAGCCGCAGCGACGGCAGGCCGCGCTGGGCGAGCATCATCGTTGGCAGCGTCGTGACCAGCAGCAGTTCGATGATTCGCGGCTTGGTGAGCGCGAACAGACCGCGCGCCACGAACCTCGCGGTACGCCGCTCCGGAGCCGCAGCCTGGTCGCGCTCGAGCGCGCCTGCGGCCTGCGTCACTGCGGTCCTTTCGCCCGTTGCCTCGCTGCGCCCGGGCGCACCGACGACCTCGGGCCCTGGCTATGCCGCTCGTCGTGCCTGGCTATCAGCCCGCCGAGCGGCACCACGTTACCGGGTCGCCGGAGCGGGCGAGCGGTCCGGCCCTGTCCGGCCCGGTTTGGGCGCTACGTTGGGTGCGTTGGTGATCCGATCGGCGCACCCGCGCCCAGACGGCCCGGTTACAGGCCGATGCTGGCCAGCGCGGCGCAAAACGCGGACTCCCACCCGCCCGGTGACCTGGCCGGACCCGGCGGCGCCGGCTTGGCCCGGTCGAGCGCGGCCAGCGCGGATCGGGTCACGTCCGCCGCGCCCGGCGAAGTGACCATGGCATCGCCGAGTTCAAGTTCATGCTGGAGATTGTCCCGGCCGTGTCCCTGCACGACATCGAGCAGCAGCAGCGGCCTGCCGACCGTCCTGGCCTCGGTACAGGTGTCGCCGGAACTGGTGATGACCAGGTCTGCTGCCGACATCAGGTCGGCTACCCGGTCAGTGAACCCGAACGCGTGCACCGCGGGCTGCACGCTGGCGAGTGCAGCCAGCTTGCGGGCTAGCCGTTCGTTGCGGCCTGCCACCGCGAGGACCTGGAGCCCGGCGTCGGCCAGCGCAGCGGCCGCCGAGGCAACCGGGCCGAGCCCCCAGGCGCCCGACATCACCAGCACGCACCGCTCGCCCGGCGGAATCCCGAGCCAGGCTCTCGCGCGCGGCTGGCTCAGCGGCTGATGGAACGCCGGCCGCACCGGCGGCGGCACAATCTGCACCCGGGCGTCCGGCTCGAATCTCAGCACCGCCAGCTCGGCCACCTCGGAGGTGACGAGGTACATGTCGACGTCCCGCTGGACCCACAGCCGGTGCGGGGTGGCGTCGGTACAGAAGACGACGTGTGCCATCGCCGGAAACTCCGGGGCCAGCGTCGACACCGCCGCGGCACCGGTCGCGAAGACCGAGATCACCAGGTCCGTCGGGCACTGCTCGAGGTGCTCGCGCAACGGGGGTACCAGCTTGCGGCGCGCCAGCGACGACGCGGCCAGGGCGAGCCTGTTGCCGGTTCGCAGCGCGCCGAAGTGCACGGCGTCGTACAGGCCCGGCACGCCGAGCATCGTCCGGAAGCTGGCCTCTCCCGCTGCCCCACCACCACGGCCGAGCATCCGCATCGCGTCAGCGGTTGCGGTCGACCAGCCCTGCCCGCGAAGGACGGTGGCGCACCCACCAGCGAGGACATCGTGTCCCATACCGATCGATCCGGACACCAGCAGAGCCGACCGCGCCGTCGTCATGCGTGTCTCGCCGCCATGCTGACCACTCCTACCCCGCTGCCACGGCAGCCCGGCCGCCGAGGCCGTGCTCGCCAACGGTGCCGACCCGCAGCCCGCGCCGCGCGCACTCGTCGAGCAGCGGTGACACCGCCGCGAGGGCCGCCTCGCAACTGCCGGGCGGCGCCGTGCAGCCGGAATCGTGCAGCAGTACGGTCACGCCCCCGTCCAGGCCGCGCAGCACCGTCTGCAGCACCCGCTCGCCGGTAGCACCGGCCGCCCACTCTCGCCCCGAGGCTCCCCACAGCAGCGGGGTCAGCCCGAGGTTTCTGGCGGTAATCAGCGACAGGCCGCTCAGGACGCCGTATGGCGGTCGGAACAGCCAGGGTCGCACGCCGGTCACCTCGGCTATCAGCTCGGTCGCCCTGGTCAGGTCCGACCGGGTGGCTGCCGGGCCGCGGGCCGGCAGGTACCGGTGATCCCACCCGTGCACCCCTACCTCGTGCCCGGCTGCGGCGATCTCCGCCGCCAGCCCGGGTGCGCGGGCGACCATGACGCCGAGCATGAAGAAGGTGGCGCGGACGCCGCGGTCCGCAAGCACCCGCAGGAACCCCGGAGTCGACGCAGGGTCGGGCCCGTCGTCAAAGGTGAGTGCCACATGACCAGGGTCGCCGCTGCCAGCCAGCCGCCGGAACGCTACCGAGCGCACCGGGCCGAGCCCGGTGATGCCG
>JBAUAR010000234.1:0-2457 GCA_049675875.1 Streptosporangiaceae bacterium | reverse complement strand
CAGCAAACTGAGCCGCCTGCCAGAGCCGTACCGGGCGTTCTTGTCGGGAGACCGCCACACTGCCGCACGGTGGTGGGACGAACGCGGCTGTCCCTACGACAGTGCCCTGGCGCTCATCGGGTCCGGTGACATCGAGGCACTCCGCACCGCGGCCGTCGTACTACGCAACCTTGGCGCGCGACCGGCCCTGGCCATCGTCGCCAGGGAACTCCGCGCGCTCGGCGCAACCCGAGTGCCGCGCGCACCGGAACGCACGCGGGCGACCCGCCCCGCAGGCCTGACCAACCGCGAAGTGGACGTGCTCCGTCTCCTGGCCGTCGGCTGGCGCAACGCCGACATCGCGGCGCAACTCGTGGTATCAACGCGTACGGTCGACCATCACGTATCCGCGATCCTGAAAAAGCTCGGCGCTCGCAGCCGGAGCGAGGCCGTCACCGCCGCGATCCGCCGCGGGCTTGTTCAGGCCTAAACGGCGTCCACATATCGCACCGGGCGCCGGACCGCCGATCCCTCCAGCGCCGCCATTGCCGACAGTGATCGTGGCATTGAAAATGAGACCGACACCGCCCGAGCCGTCCAGGTAAATGCCGAACGAGCCGCCGCCAGAGCCGCCGCCGCGGGCGGATGCAGCGTGGAACGGCTGCTCCCGCCGGGCGCCTCCTCGCGATCGTAGGGCAGCGGCGCAAGATAGCTTGCTCGCGTATCTGACCTGGTGGCAAGCCAGCGCCGAGCCGCTGGCGACCGGGATGGTCGCTCGGCGGCTCGCGCCGAGGCGTCTAGCTGCTTGTGGCGACGGGCGACACCCACCAGGTCACAGAGTCAGGCGTGACGGATGCGCCGGTGGTGTCGTTACAGGTGAATTCGGTCGTGACCCCGCCTTCCAAGCTGCCGACGGTCATGATCCCGGAAAAGGAGAACGGAACGTCGGGCGGGTCTTCGTCAGCTGGGACGGCCTGGACCGCGAACGTGCCAGCAATGTCATCAACACTTCCTCGTTGTAGGGGCGATCGGGTGCTGACGGCGCAGTCCCCGATCACCGCGTCGGCCGGGCTCGAGTTCCCGATCGAGGCCTCGACGTCGACGAAGTAGGTGCCGACGGTCAGTGGCGGCCCGGCGGCGCCTGAGGTGGATGTGAACGCATAGCCGGGGCCAGGTGGTCCCTGCGGTCCCTGCGGTCCCTGCGGTCCCACAATGCTGGAGCCTGTATCGATCCAGCCGATGCTACTCGTTGCCCCTGATCCTCCTCCTCCTGTTGAATTCTGCCCGGAGTCAAAGCCAGCGCCTGCGCCGCAGGTGTAGACCTCGCCGTTGGCCAGGTCAACGTCGATGTCACCAGAGTTGCACGCCGCGGTGGGCACGTCGGGGCTGGTGACGATGCTGCTGCCGTCTGCGCCAGCCGACCCTGGCTGCCCGGCCTGCCCAGGCTGCCCTTGCGGTCCTGGCGGCCCCATCGGCCCCATCACGCCTTGCTCGCTCCATGACAGGGCGGTGGTGCCCTTCGGGCAGCTAGTGCCGGCGTCTTGCAGCACCAGGGCGTGCGTGCCGTTCACCGCGGCGTTGGTGTAGCAGCCGTTGATCACCCCGCCGGAGCCCGGCGGCCCGGTGGTCGCGGCCAGCGCTACGCCGCCGCCCACCACCAGCACGCCCGCCAGCCCCAGTGAAACCAATCCGATCCGCTTGTTCATAGCCCGCCCTCTGCTCCCAACGCGTTGCGCAAGCATGCCGCAGGTCAGCGGCATGCCTGGCGCAATGATCTAGCAGGCAGAGGCGCGGTTCTATAGGCGATTTTGCCTATTCTTCTTCGTTAGCGACGTCAGATGACCAGGTCAGCCGATCCACAAGTCGCGTGAGGTACCAATCGGCGCTGGCCAAGAGCTGAGACGAGTGCACCAGAGATTCCAGCAGAATGGCGATCGTCCGCCTGCGGTAAATGAGACTGAAATGAGACTGCCGGCCGCCTGCCAGGACCTGGAAATGATCATCGGCAGCCCACATCCCCAGGTCAGAAGTGGTGGTCAGGGGCGGGGTCGAACCGCCGACCTTCCGCTTTTCAGGCGGACGCTCGTACCGACTGAGCTACCTGACCGAGACCGGCGCCCCAGCCCCCGACGTGGCGAACCTGGCACCGAAACTAAGCGGTCCTGACGGGATTTGAACCCGCGACCTCCACCTTGACAGGGTGGCGAGCACTCCGAGCTGCTCTACAGGACCATGCAGTTATGCCGGAAAGCCCAGCGTGCCCCCAACGGGATTCGAACCCGTGCCGCCGCCTTGAAAGGGCGGTGTCCTAGGCCGCTAGACGATGGGGGCTCGACGGATATCGCCGCCTTGCCCGTGGCGCCCGCCGTCGGGGACCGGTCCAGCATAGGGGACGAACCGCGGTGGCAGCAAAGCAGGCCCAGACGGCCCGGCCGTCCAGCCCATGGCCGGGGCCAATCTGGAAAGGCCGACGTGAGG
>JBAUAR010000233.1:0-2505 GCA_049675875.1 Streptosporangiaceae bacterium | reverse complement strand
CGGAGCAGTACCGCGAGCACGTCGACGTGCGGACGTTCGGTACCGGCGAGCGCATCGTCTTCCTGCCGTACAGCAAGGAGACCTTCGCCGCGACCCGGGAGTGGACGCAGAGTCGCAAGCTCTTTCCTGAGCAGCGATCGTTCGTGGACTACGACGAGGCCGCCCTGGTCTGAAGCATGCGGCACGTCAGTCCGGCGTTTCTCGCGTCCGCGGCGGGCGCATAGGAGATCGCCGCGTGGGCTCCTCGGCCTGCCTACGGGCCTCGGGACAGGCGCGTCAATGACAGAACGAAAATCGAGGAGAGTAACCAGCCGAGCATGGTTGCGATGTCCAGCCACCACATGGCCAGCGCGCCCCAGCGCGTGTGCGGGTCCGGATACCAGGTAGCCCGCTGGTCTAGCGAGATGAGCGGGACGACCGTGTCGATTGCGTAGAACACTGGGCTGAAGCAGCGGACCTGGCCGTCGCCGCATGCATCGCTGCGGCCCGGTACCGCGTCAGCTGCGACACCAGGGAACCGGCCGGAAGACGGCAGGGCCCCTGCCGTAGTGAAAACGGTTCCGTTGCCGTTGTTGGCCCGCAAGGTTGCCTGGACCGCGGGAAGTTCGAGTGTGCCGGCGACGAGGATGAGGAGCGCGGCGACCAGCCAGAGCACGCGAGTGGGTCGGTAACCGTAGCCGACACCCGCGTAGATGAGGTCAAGAATGCGCTTGGGTCCGGAACGATCAGCCTGGTTGACTCGGCCGGCGTGCCTTCGCTGAGCGATAAGAATGCGCTCGGCCTCTGCTGCGTATCCGTGCTGGCGGAAGACCCGCGCAGCCTGTTCGTAGGGCCCGGAATCGAACTCAGTCTGACGGCTTAGCCACGCGCAGCGCGCGGCCTGGTTCCATACGTGCCTCGGTGGTGCGCCTTGCGGGTTCTCGAAGCGCTCGTAGGTCAGCCCGGCGATGGTGTAACGGCCTGGCCATCCGGATGGATCGTCAGCGAGGGATGTCGTTGTCGCGTCGCTGAAGTCCACGCTCGGGTCTGCGTGTTTCCAGCCGAGGTCGAGGCCGCCACGGATCGCGGCAGATATGGCTTCCAGCGCATGTCCGCACTCATTGCCTGTCGCCGGGCCAGGGCAGGTAAAGACACCGCCAGTCAACTGCAGTCGGCCCTCAATAGTGCTCCGACTGACACTGACGAGGCCCGTCGAGGTGAACTCATTGACCAGCCGGATCGAGCCCTTGACCAGAGCCTGGCTGAGCCGGAGCGTGTAGCCGCCCGGATTGTCCAAGCGCGCGCCGTCGGCGTCGACACTGCCCAGGGTCGCGCCGTGGAAATTGACCCGGCCGCCGCTCAAACGCAGCCCATTCAGATACACAGGCCCAATGACAGTCATCGCGCTGCCGCCAAGGAGCGACAGGTTCTCTGGCTCGCTCATCTGGCCGTGTAGTGCCAGCGTGCCGCGCACCACCGCACCAGCTAGGCGGGTGGTGCCCTCGACCGACGCATCTTGGTCCAGCCTCAGCAGCGACCGAATATCTGCATTGGTGAGATCAAGAGCGGTCTGGCCGGGAGCGCGAAACACACAGCCAGCACCGAGCGACAGACTGCTCATATCGCTCATCGACAGGTTGATCCGTCCCGTCACATCGCAGTTCTCCGCGAACGTCAACTCGGCGCCTACCGACAGCCTCGGCGCGTCGATTGCCGCGCCAGCCGTCGACAATCTTGCGTAAACGCTCAACGCGGTAGGTACAGCAGCGCCTGCGTCCAGAGTCGCGTTCCGGATCAGGAACCGCCCTTCGACGCGGGCACTTCCGGCATCGATCCGGCCCCGGACGATCGGATTCCGCCCGTCAGGAGCGTCGATCAGGAAGACACTGCCCCCGATCACCGATCCGTCAAGATCTATGGCTGGCCCGTCCACTGATTCGAGATGGGCGCCGTCCAGATCAAGGGAACCGCCGATGCGGGCGCCGATCAATCTGATTTCACCCCGCGAAGTGAACCGGTGAATCATCCGGACCGCGCCGCCCACCTGAATCTGGTCCGCCTGCAGGCACCGGCCACCTTGCCCGTCGAGCGTCGCATCGATGCACAGCAGACGCCCACCGATCTGCGACTCACACAGCCAGATCGCCGACCGCTTGGACGTGCTTGCACTAGTCCAGTGCGCACCCGCGACGGTGGACCCGGATAGATCCAGATCACGCCGCAGGCGCATCCCGTTGGCAAGCAATCCGGGCAGCAACGAACGGTTCAGAACCAGATCGAAGAGGTCCGAGCCTTCCGTAACTGGTGCCGTCTCAAATTCGCAAAGCTCAAAGTGCAGCGGGAACGGGACCGTGAGCCCGGCCACATCCAGGCAGCCCGCAACCACGGCATTCCTGACATGCAGCCCCCGCGGATCTACCTCATGCTTCAGGTCGTGACAGCATCGACGCAGCACGGCAGCCTGGACGACTCGTCGTGCACCGTCGTTATCCCCCTCGATGACCGACCCGCTCCTGGCGGCCGCGA
>JBAUAR010000232.1:0-8919 GCA_049675875.1 Streptosporangiaceae bacterium | reverse complement strand
GGCTGGATCGTGCCGGAGATGAACTGGGCCCGGTAGCTGGCGTTGTAGAGCGCTTCGTTCTGCTCGGTAAAGCTCTGCAGGGCAGCCTCGCGCTGGCCGAACGCGGTGACGAGCGCGTGTCCGGTGTACATCTCCTCGATGTGCCCGTTGAGCCGGCCGGTGTAGCGCCATTGCCGGATGAACTGCGGCTGGGCCCGCTTGGCGATCTTGCGCATGGCGTACGCGGACGCCGGCACGGTCACCAGCGCGATCAGTGCCAGCTTCCAGGAGATGACGAACATCAGCGTCAGCACGCCGATGATGGTGAACAGCGAGGTGACGAGCTGGCTGAGCGTCTGCTGCATCGACTGCTGCAGGTTGTCGATGTCGTTGGTCACGCGGCTCAGGATCTCGCCTCGCGGCTGCCGGTCGAAGTAGCTGAGCGGCAGCCTGGACAGCTTCGCCTGCACCTGGCCGCGCATTGCGAGCACCGTCCGCTGCACCACCGTCGCGGTGACTCTGCCCTGGATGGCAGCGCACACCGCGCTGCCGATCGTCAGCGAGACCACGACCGCGAGAATCTGCCCGACGTGCCCGAAGTCCGGACCGACCGCGTGCTCAGCCAGGGGCCGGCCGGCGCTGCGCCCGATAACGCCGTCGAACACGATGTTGATCGCCTCGCCGAGCAGCCGCGGTCCCAGCACGGCCAGCGTCACGCTGCCGATCGCGAACGCCAGCGCGATCCCGACCAGCAGCCGGTGCGGCATCAGCTGCCGCGCGAGCCGTCTGCTTGACCCGGCGAAGTCCAGCGCCTTCTCCGTGGACATGCCGCCCATGAACGCGGGCGCGCGGCCCGCTCCCGGCCCGATGCCGCGGGCCGGCCCGAGGCCGCGCTCGGGCGTTGCCCGCTCCCCCGTGGGCGTGACCTGGCCAGTGGCCGCCGCCCGCTCCCCCGACGATTCCGCGCTCACGCCGCGGCCTCCTGTTCGGTCAGCTGGGAGAGCACGATCTCCCGGTAGGTCTTGCTGGTAGTCATCAGCTCGTCGTGGGTCCCGACGGCCACAATCCGGCCGCCGTCCAGCACCACGATCTGGTCCGCGAGCCGGATGGTGCTCACCCGCTGCGCCACGATGATCATCGTCGCGTCGGCAACCTCTGCTGCCAGCGCCGCGCGCAGCCGCGCATCAGTCGCGTAGTCGAGCGCCGAGAAGGAGTCATCGAACAGGTAGATCTGCGGCCGGTGCACCAGCGCCCTCGCAATCGCCAGCCGCTGTCGCTGCCCGCCGGACACGTTAGTGCCGCCCTGCGCAATCGATGAGTCCAGCCCGTCCGGCATCCGCTCGACGAAGTCGCGGGCCTGTGCTATCTCCAGCGCCTGCCACAGCTCCGCGTCGGTCGCCGCCTGGTTGCCATAGCGCAGGTTGCTCGCCACGGTCCCGGAGAACAGGTACGGCTTCTGCGGCACCAGGCCGATCACCGCCGATAGCTTCGCCGGGTCGAGCTCGCGCACGTCGACGCCGCCGACGAGCAGCGACCCGGCAGTCACGTCGACCAGCCGCGGGATGAGGTTCACCAGCGTCGTCTTGCCGCTGCCGGTGCCGCCGATGATCGCGGTGGTCTGGCCCGGCCGCGCGGTGAGGCTCACGTCGTGCAGCACCGGTTGCTCGGCACCGGGATAGCGGAATTCGACGTGCCGCAGTTCGAGCAGCCCCGGATCGGACAGCGCCGGTACGGCCTCGGCAGGCGGGGCCAGGTCCGGCTCGGTGTCGATGACCTCCATGATCCGCTCGGAGCTCACTTCGGCACGCGGCACCAGCATGAACATGAACGTGGCCATCATCACGGCGGTGAGGATCTGCGCCAGGTAGGTGATGAAGGCGGTCAGCGAGCCGATCTGCATGCTGCCATTGGCGATCAGGTGCCCGCCGAACCAGACCACGGCTGTGGTCGACAGGTTCAGCACCAGCATCACCGACGGGAACATCAGCGCCATGAGCTTCCCGGCACCGAGCGACACGTCGAACAGCTCGGTGCTCGCCCGGCCGAACCGGTCGCGCTCCTGACCGTCGCGCACGAACGCCCGGATCACCCGGACGCCGGTGATCTGCTCGCGTAGCACCTGGTTGATGCCGTCCAGCCGTTCCTGCATCTGCCGGAACAGCGGCCGCATCCGCGCGATGATCACTGTCACCAGCACGCCGAGCAGCGGCACCGCGACCACGAGCAGCGAGGACAGCCGCACGTCCTGGTTGAGCGCCAGGATGATGCCGCCAACGCACATGATCGGCGCGGACAGCAGCAGGGTAAACGTCATGATCGCCAGCATCTGCACCTGCTGGACGTCGTTGGTCGTCCTGGTGATCAGTGACGCGGTGCCGAAGTGATTGACCTCGCGATCGGAGAATTTCTGCACGTGGCTGAACAGCCCGTGCCGCAGGTCCCGGCCGAGTGCCATCGCGGTCCGGGCGCCGAAATACACCGCGCCGATCGCGCAGCCGATCTGGGCCACGGTGATGGCCAGCATCACGGCGCCGGTGGTGAGGATGTAGTGGGTGTTGTCGAGGATGACGCCCTTGTCGATGATGTTGGCGTTGAGCGTCGGCAGGTACAGCGTGGCGATGGTCTGCGCGAGCTGCAGCACCATCACGAGCGCAAGCGGTGTGCGGTATGGGCGCAGGTAACTGCGCAGCAGGCGAAGGAGCAATGGATTCTCTCTGGATTCGTGGGCTAGGCGGTGGGATGCGCTGCGTGCGGGGGGACGATCTGATGGGAACGGGCTTGAAGGTGGCTGGCCGTCACCGCCTGGCCGCGGCGTCGGGTGCCCGCCGGGGTGGCAGGACCTCGCGCATCCCGTCGGCAAGCTGCTCCAGGCTCCGCCTGATGACCGGGGCGAGCGCGGTGGGCGGGTCGGCGTGCATCCAGCGCTCCATGGCCGCCTGCACGGCCGCTGTCACGGATGCGGCGAGAATGCGCGGGAACATGCTGCTGCTGCTGCTAGCTCGGGGGGCCACAGCGCGCCCTGGGGACACCCCAGACCCCGATGGCCCGGAGCCCCCCGCTCGACCGGGCTCGAATCCGGCCCGCAGCGCGATCGCCTCGCCGAGCGAGAACTGCATCATCGCCTGAACCTTGAGGTATTCACCGCGCAGCACCGGCGTGCTCGTGACCAGCCGGAGGCCGGCCATCCAGTCCTCATCGAGCGCGCGGTCCGCGGAACCGTACTCCGACATCACCGCAGCGACAATCGCGTCCCACAGCGGCTCGCCTTCTGGGCGCTCGCGCAGCGCCGCGCCGATCCGCATGGCCCGGTCGAAGCCGAGCGCGCAGATCGCCTCGTACTTGCTCGCGAAGTAGTTGTTGAACGTCCGGGCCGACACGCCGGCTGCTTCCGCGATGTCCTCGACCAGCACGTTCTCCAGGCCGCGCGCCATCGCCAGCCGCATGGCCGCGACTCCGAGCGCGTGCCGGGTGGCGACCTTCTTGCGTTCGCGCAGCCCGGCCCCTGCGTCAGGCATCAGTACCGCGCCCGGCACGCCGGGAATACCGGTGACCCACGCTGGGCCGGCCCGGGATGCTGTCGTCACGCTGTTAGCATAGCTGAACTTGCGGAGCGCGCAACTTTGCTCGTCAGGCAAGTTTCTACCTGCCCGCAGAGCCGACCGAGCCAGGTCAATCGGTCGCCGTCTCCGGCTGCTGCCATCCGACAGCCGGGCCGGGCGTATCCCGCAACCGCCGCAACGGCGATGCCAGCAGCCAGACCGGAGCCAGCGTGACACCGACTGCAGCCACCCAGATGGCAGCGCGATCCCCCAGCCAGCTGCCCAGCACCCCGCCAAGGACGCCGCCGAGCGGGATCGTCCCCCACACGATGAACCGGATCGTGGCGTTCATCCGGCCGAGCAGCGGGGGCGGGCAGAGCAGCTGCCGGAATGACGCCTGATTGACGTTGTAGACAACCGATCCGAGGCTGGTCACGAAGGCGGCCGCGCCAAAAAGGGCCACGCCGGGACCGGCGAACGTCACCGGGATGAGCAGCGTGAAGGGCGCAGTCACGACCGCCGAGACCCAGATGATGCGAGCCGACCCGAGCCGGCTGCGTAGCTGCGTGGCACTCAGCCCGCCGACCACGCCCCCGATCGCCCCGGCCGACAGGACGAGGCCGATGGTGCTCGCATCCAGGTGCACCTGACGGACCAGGAACACCACGACGATGGCGTAGATCGAGGTGCTGAACAGGTTCCACGTTGACGTGCACGCCGCGATCATCCGCAGGATTGGCTCGCGCACGACGAAGCCGACGCCCTCGGCAACCTCGGCTCGCATCGTGCGCCCGGCCGCTCGGGCGGGCACCGGCTCCCGCTCCCGGATAGCCACCAGGGATGCAACGGAGACCACGAAGCTGGCCGCGTCGGCGAGGAATGCGACCGGCGCGCCGAGCACGCCGATCAGGAAGCCTGCCGCCGACGGGCCGCCGACCTGTGCGAGTGACACGGTGACCTGCAGCTTGGCGTTGGCGTCCACGAGCTGGTCCAGGCCGACCAGGCTGGGCAGATAGGACATGTACGCGACGTCGAAAAATACGCTTGCCACGCCGGTGATGAAGGCCACGACGTAGAGCTGGGCGAGGGTCAGGGCACTTAGCCCGTACGCCACCGGTATCGAGGCGAGCGTGATCGCCCTGATCACGTCTGCAGCGATCATGATCGGCCGGCGTCGCAGCCGGTCGACCCAGGCGCCGGCCGGCAGCCCCACGAGCAGGAAGGCGGCGTATCCGGCCGTGGTGAGCAGCCCCACCTGGAGCGTCGATGCGTGCAGCACGAGCACAGCGGCGAGCGGCAGGGCCAGCGTCGTCACCTGGCTGCCGAGCTCGCTGATGCTCTGCCCGAGCCACAGCCGGCGAAAGGCGGGCTGACCGATGAGCTTGCCGCTGGCGCGCCACCGGCGACCGCGCGGGGTCGCAGCGCGGACAGTCACCAGTTGAGTGTCGTTAACTAGTTGAGAGTTGTCAACTGATAGGCTGATCCGCATGCCGACACAGGCTGTCAACGTGACCGCTGGCGACCTGGCGGCGGCGGAGTTGTCCCGCCCGCCGCGTCCGGCGACGCTGCCCGAAGCCCGGGCGCTCGCCCACCCGCTCCGCATTCGCATCCTGCGGCTGTGCCTGGACCGAGCGCGGACCAATTCTGAACTGGCGGCCGCACTGGACCAGCGCCCGGCGACCGTGCTGTACCACGTCCGCACGCTGCTGCGGACGGGGTTCCTTGCGGAAGAGCCGCAGCGACCGGGGCCGCGCGGCACGGTAGAGAAGCCCTATCGCGCAACCGGCAAGTCGGGGCGCCTCGACGACGCCATGTCCGGTGAAGACGGTGCGGTGCTGCGTGCCATCTTTGCCGCCGTGGCCGCCGAGGTGAGTGAGGCAGGCCCCGGCGCCCTGCTGGAGGGTGTCCGGATGCCGCTGCGGCTGCGGCCCGACCAGCTGGCGGAGCTGCTCGCGCAGCTTCGCGAACTTCTCGGGCGACTCCCCAGCGCCGACGAGTACCTCGCAGCGCCGGATGACCCGGCCGCCGACGCCTACGGCCTGCTACTCGTGGTACACAAACGCGCTCCGTGATTGGGCCAGTATGGCCTAGCGGTTTTGCGACATCATCATCTTCACCTGTTTATATTCCACTACGATGTCGCAATCTCGCTAGTATTAACCGGGCACCATCGGTGAAGGTAGAACCATGCCAGCTGACCGGATCCAGCCAGACACGGAGCGATGCGTCCGCGCCGTCCAGTCCAAGGACGCGCGGTTCGACGGATGGTTCTTCACCGCCGTACTGACGACCGGCATCTACTGCCGCCCGAGCTGCCCCGTCGCGCCGCCGAGGCCGGAGAACATGCGCTTCTTCCCCAGCGCCGCGGCGGCCCAGCAGGCCGGGTTCCGCGCGTGCAAGCGCTGCCGACCGGACGCGAGCCCTGGCTCGCCGGAATGGGACGTCCGCGCCGACCTGGTCGCCAGGGCGATGCGGCTGATCGGCGACGGCGTCATCGATGACGGCGGTGTGCCTGCGCTGGCTCGCCGCCTCGGCTACAGCATCCGCCAGGTCGAACGACAGTTGCTGGCGGAACTCGGGGCCGGCCCGCTCGCGCTAGCCCGGGCGCAGCGCGCGCAGACCGCGCGGCTGCTGATCGAGACCACCGCGCTGCCCATGGGCGAGATAGCGTTCGCGGCCGGCTTCGCCAGCATCAGGACTTTTAACGACACCGTCAAAGAGGTGTTCGCGCTGGCGCCGGGTCAGCTGCGGGAGCGGGCCGGCCGGGCCCGGGCCGGGCAGCGCGGGTCGGGGCACGCCGGGACACCACCTCCACATCCGACCATGACTCAGCTGGCGCTGCGGTTGCCGTTCCGTGCCCCGCTCCAGCCCGACAGCCTGTTCGGTCACCTCGCTGCCACGGCTGTGCCGGGTGTCGAGGAGTGGCGAGATGGCGCCTACCGGCGCACGCTGCGGCTGCCGCACGGTCACGGGATCGCGGCGCTGCGGCCCGAGCACGACCACGTGGGCTGCCGGATCTGGCTGACTGACTTGCGTGACCTGGCGAGCGCCATCAGCAGGTGCCGGCGCCTGCTCGACCTGGACGCCGACCCGGTGGCGGTCGCCGACCTGCTGTCCGCGGACGAGGTGCTGGCCCCGCTGGTGCACAAGGCACCGGGCCGCCGGGTGCCGCGGACCGTCGATCCGGCCGAATTCGCCCTGCGCGCGGTGGTCGGCCAGCAGGTCTCGATCGGCGCCGCGCGGACTCACACCGCCCGGCTGACGGCCGCCTACGGCGAGCCTGTCGATGACCCCGGCGGCGGCCTGACCAGACTGTTCCCGGACCCGGCTGCGCTGGCGGGGGTGACCAAGGACTCGCTGGCACTACCCAGGTCGCGGCGCGAGTCCTTCGCCGCCCTGGCGCAGGCGCTGGCAACCGGGCAGATCGAGCTCAGCGTAGGCAGCGACTGGCACGAGGTTCGGCGGCGACTCGCTACCGTACCCGGCGTCGGACCGTGGACCATCGAGACAATCGCCATGCGCGCGCTCGGTGATCCGGACGCCTTCCCGGCGTCGGACCTCGGCCTGCGCGCAGGCGCAGCCGAGGCCGGCCTGCCGGCTGAGGGCCGGGCGCTCGTCAGCCGCGCGGCTGCCTGGCGGCCGTGGCGCTCCTACGCCACCCAGTACCTGGTAGCGACAACCGATCACACCATCAACCGCCTGCCCGACTAGCGAACGGAACCCACCATGCACGCGCACGTCATCGTCGACAGCCCCATCGGCCCGCTCACCCTCGTGGCCGCGCGCGGCGTCCTCACCGGCCTCTACCTGGCCGCTCCCCGTTCGGGCAGCGCACGGCACGAGCCAGGCGACGACATGCTCGGTCCGCGCGCCGATCCGGCCGGCGAGCCGTTTGCCGCCGCGGCCGACCAGCTCGTGGCGTACTTCGCCGGGCGGCTGGCCGAATTCTCGCTGCCTCTTGCCCCGGCCGGCACTCCGTTCCAGCGCCGTGTCTGGGCCGGGCTGCAGGACATTCCCTACGGCGAGACCTGGTCATACGGCCAGCTCGCCGGAAAGATCGGCAACCCGGCGGCGGTGCGCGCCGTGGGCCTCGCCAACGGCCGGAACCCGATCGCCGTGGTGATCCCGTGCCACCGGGTGATCGGCGCAGACGGCAGCCTGACCGGCTACGGCGGCGGCCTGGAGCGCAAGCGTTTCCTGCTGAACCTCGAGGCAGGCGTCCGGCAGCTGGTGTGACGGACGGCGGCTAGCCGGCGCCGAACAGGGCGCTAACGGACTCGCCCTCGTGTATCCGCCGGATTGCCTCGGCGAGCGCCGGCGCGACCGAGATCACATGCAGCTCGGCGCCACCGTCGGCGACGGCCGGCAGCGTGTTGGTGCTGACAATTTCTCGCACCAGCAGCTGCGCCGAGATCCGCTGCAGCGCGCCGTCCGCGAACAGGCCATGGGTGCACGCGATCCGCACCGACCGCACGCCCCGCTCGCGCAGCCGGTCCAGCAGCTCGACGATCGTCGTGCCGCGCGCGATCTCATCGTCCAGCACGATCACGTCGCGTCCCGTCACGTCGCCGATGATCGAGCTGATGGTCACGCTCTGGTCGCTGTGCCGTTCCTTGGCGCCGGCGGCTACCGGCAGCTGCAGCATCCGCGCGAGTGCGGCGGCGTTCTTGGCATTGCCGAGGTCCGGCGACACGACAACAAAGTTGCTCAGGTCCAGCCCGCTGAAGTGGGTCGCGAACTCGCGCAGCGCGTGCAGGTGGTCCACCGGAACGGAGAAGAAGCCGTGCACCTGCGGCGCGTGCAGGGTCATCGCCAGCACTCTGGTGGCGCCGGCGGTCGCCAGCAGGTCGGCGACAAGCCGGCCCCCGATCGAGATCCGCGGCATGGACTTCTTGTCTGACCGAGCGTAGGCGTAGTAGGGGATGACGGCGGTGACCCTGGCCGCCGACGCGCCGCGGGCCGCGTCCAGCATGAGCAGTAGCTCAACCAGGTTCTCCTGGACGGGGGGACCCAGCGGCTGGATGACGAAGACATCCCGCTCCCGGCAATTCGCGAGCAGCTGCACTTCGAGGCAATCGTTAGCGAACCGGGTCAGCCGCACCGGATGCAGCGGCACGTCCAGATGCGCGCAGATTTCCGCTGACAGTGCCGGATGCGCGCTGCCGCCGAACACCACGATCTCTCGCACGTGCCCAGGCTAGTTCGGGGCACCGGCGCTGCCGGCGGCGATACCTAGCCGGCGGCCTCGTCAGCGAGCCGGCGTCCGGCGGCGGCCAGCCAGCGGGCCGGCTCGGTCATGGCCTCCTGCTGGCCGCCCGCCAGCGCTGTCAGCTCGACCGAGCGCGGCCCTGGCCACTGACCGCCTCGGACGGCACTGGCCGGCCCCGGCTCGGCCACCGAG
>JBAUAR010000231.1:0-7531 GCA_049675875.1 Streptosporangiaceae bacterium | reverse complement strand
CGGTTCAACGTGGCCAGCCGGGTGCTGCTGGTGCTGGCCGCGCAGGGGAAGGTCGTGCGCGGCCGGCCGGGCGGCTCGTGGACGTCGCACCAGTACCGGTGGACCCCGCTCGCCACGTGGTGCCCGGCCGGGCTGGCCAGCTGGGCCGCGCGGGATGCCGAGGTCGAGCTGGCCCGCCGGTGGCTGCACGCCTACGGGCCGGCGACACCCGACGACCTGCAGTGGTGGGCAGGCTGGACGAAGACGCAGGTGCGCCGGGCACTTGCCGAGCTGCAGCCGGCCGATGTCGATCTTGACGGCGTGCCCGGTGTCGTGCTCGCCGACGACCTCGAGCCGCTGCCGCACGTGGAACCGTGGCTGGCGCTGCTGCCCGGGCTGGACTCCACGCCGATGGGCTGGCGGCACCGGGACTGGTTTCTCGGCGAGCACGCTGCCCGGCTGTTCGACCAGACCGGAAACATCGGCCCGTCCCTGTGGTGGGACGGCAGGATCGTCGGCGGCTGGGCGCAGGCCCGCGCCGGCCAGATCGTCTGCCGGTTCCTGGAGGACGTCGGCGCCGCCGTCGTCGGGGCGGCAGCCGCGGCCGCGGATCGGCTGGCCGGATTCCTCGGCTCCGTGCGACTGGCGCCGCGCACCCGTGGCCGTACCTGGCTGGAGCAGGAACTGGCCGGCCGACTCCCGGCCGGTTAGCTGCGTGGCCGGTAGACCAGCAGCACGTTGCCCGACTCGAACTGCCTGGTGCGGGTCAGCTCGAGTGCGGTCCGGCTGGCGCCAGCGAGCGCGGCGTGCCCGGCACCGAGCACGACCGGGTTGACCATCATCCGCAGCTCGTCCACCACCCCCGAGCCGAGCAGGCTCGCCGTCAGCTCCGAGCTGCCGATCAGGGCGATGTCCCGGCCCGGCAGCTCCTTGACGCGCGCGAGCCGGGCCGGGATGTCATCGCTGATCAGTGTGCTCGGCGGCCAGTCGACGCTGGCCAGCGTCCGGGACACCACGATCTTCGGGTAGCCATTCATGCGCTCGGTGGTAGCGGGATTCACATCCATCGCCGCCGGGCTGGGCCAGAACGCCGCCATGTGCTCGTAGGTCCTCCGGCCGAACAGCAGGGTGTCTGCCTCGTCCAGCTGCGCGACCGCGAATTCGTGGAACTCGGCATCGACGTTGAACCAGGACAGGTCGCCGCCGACGGCCTCGTGATAGCCGTCGAGGCTGACCATGAGGAACGCGAAGATCTTCCGCATCGATCCTGTTAGCCCGCGCCCGGTCGTCGGGTCTGTTCGGGATGGCTGAGTTGCACCACCGGATATTGGTTAAGCATGTACTTGAGTATCCCGCCCACGCTGGGAGTGGTCAAGCCACGACTTTAGCGGTCAGGATGTCGGCGCGGTCCGCGATGATGGGGTACCCGCGGGCGACCTGGCGGAGGGAGGCAGCGTGGCGGCGGAGGTAGGTTCGGCGCCGGATCGGGACGTCAGCGACCGCCGGTTCGCCGCCCAGTTGCTCGCCGGGCAGCCGGCCACCGGTCCGCTCGAGGTTGTGGAGCGGTTGCTCGCGGTGCAGGGGCAAGATCCGCGCGGGGCGCGGCTGGCAATTCGGGCCCGGACGTCCGGGCTGAGCGTAGCCGACGTCGACCGCGCGCTGACCCTGGACCGGTCGCTGCTGATCACCTGGCTGAACCGCGGCACGCTGCACCTGATCCGCAGCGATGACTACTGGTGGCTGCACCGGCTGACCGCCCGGCCCCAGTTCCAGGTCGGCTGCGGCCGCATCCTGGCCCGGCATGGCGTCACTGCCGCGGCCGCGGACAAGGGGGTCGATGTCGCGGCCCGGGCCCTCGCCGTCGACGGACCCCTGACCAGGGCGCAGCTCGCCGGCCGGCTCAGCGCCAGCGGACTGCCCGCAGAAGGCGGCGTGGTGTTGCACGTGCTGATGCTGGCGAGCCTGCGCGGGATCGCGGTACGGGGACCCATGATCGGGGCCCAGCACGCGTACGCGCACGTCCGCTCCTGGCTCGGCGATCCGCCGCCGGAGCCCGAACCAGACCGGGCGCTCGGGTGGCTGGCCCGGCGGTACCTCGCCGGCCACGGCCCGGCCGGCGAGCGTGACCTCGCGAAGTGGGCTGGCCTCCCGCTCACCTGGGCTCGCCGCGGTCTCACCGTGATCGCGGCTGAGCTGCGTGACCGGCCTGACGGGCTGGCGGAGCTGGGGGCGGCGGCCCGGCCTGACGGGCCGCCGCCGCGGCTGCTCGGCGCGTACGACCCGGTGCTGATGGGCTGGGAGTCCCGGCAGCCGGTGCTGGCCGGCCACCAGGAGATCGTCACGGTCAACGGCCTGTTCCGCCCGTTTGCCCTGGTGGCCGGGGAGGCCGCAGGGATCTGGGCGTATCAGGGCGGCCAGGTGGCGCTCGACCTGTTCAGCCCGCTCTCCCCGGCTACCCAGGACGCGCTTGCGGCCGAGGCGCGCGACGTCCGGCGTTACCTTGCTTCGGAACCTGAACCAACCGCGGACGAGGGGTCATGATGAAGGTGCCTGAGCTCGCTGACCTGCCGTTCGCCCCCGCGCTGACGCGGCACGACGGTGACCTGGAGGCAGCCGTCGACTACGACACCGTGCTGTTCGACGGGCTGGAGTTCGCCGACCCGCGGCTACCCAATGCCCGCTTCCTTGACTGCGCGTTCCGCCGGGTGTCGATCACCGATGGCAGGCTCTCGCGCGCGAGCCTGCGCGACGTCTGGCTGCGAGATGTGCGGCTGACCGGCACGTTCCTCGCCGAGAGCTCCTGGCAGGACGTCACCGTGGCCGGCTCGAGCCTGGCCGGCGTACAACTATATGGCGCTGAGCTGCGGCGCGTGCTGTTCAGCGGCTGCAAGCTCGACTCGGTTAATCTCCGCGGCGCGCGCCTCGCCGATGTCACCTTCGACCGGTGCGTGCTGCGAGACGTCGATTTCGGCGGCGCGACGCTGTCGGGCTGCGCGTTTCCCGGCACTGAGCTCACCAGGGTCGATCTCAGCAAGGTCACCATGCAGCGAACCGATCTGCGAGGCGCGTCGCTCGGGCTTGTCATTGACGCCGACTCGCTCCGCGGCGCGATCATCAGCTCAGCGCAGCTGGCAATCGTGGCGCCGGTGCTCGCCGAGACGCTGGGCATCGTCGTCGACGACGGCCCGCCCGTCAGCTAGCTCCCGGGCGTCCGCGTCCCGGCGACCGGCCAGCACGAGGCTGGCCTTGTCGGCCGCGAGGCCGGTGCGTGACTGGGGTCGGCTGCGCCCTCGCAGCAGGCGCCGGGACAGCGCCTGCGCGCCGAGCACGAGAACCAGGATTGCCGCCGCGACGACGCCGTCGAGCCAGAAGTGGTTCGCGGTGATGATCACGGCCAGCGTGGTCATCACCGGGTATACCGCCGCGAGCCAGCGCCAGCGACTGGTCGCCGTGGTGATGACGGCGGTTGCGATCAGCAGCGCCCAGCCGACGTGTACGGACGGCATTGCCGACAGCTGGTCGGGATCGAATCCGGCCACGCTCGAGTAGACGGACTGGTGATAGAGCACGGCCGTGTCGACCAGCCCGGTGCCCGGCAGCATCCGGGGTGGCGCCACCGGTATGAATTGGACGAGAAGGCACAGTCCGGTGAAGGCAACCAGCGTGGTCCGCCATCGGCCGTAGCGGTCCCGGTGCCACGCGAACAGCCAGATCATGCACGCGATCAGCACCGGGAAGTGCAGCGAGTCGTAGTAGAGGTTGAAGAACTGGATGACCAGCGGATGCGGGAGGAACAGGTGCTGCACGGACGTCTCGCTGGGCAGGCGCAGGTCCCGCTCGAGCCGCCAGATCCAGCGCGACCGGCCAACCGCCCCGGCCGGGCTGACGACCGAGAACGATCCGGCATACTGCCAGAGCGCGAACAGGCCGAGAATAAGACCTGACTCGAGGGTGGCTGTCGCGATCCTGGTCAGCATCGGCTTGTGCCTCGCGCGGAGCACGACCGTGGCGACGGACAGGCCAGCCGCTGCCCCGGCCGCCTGCTCCCAGTCGAGGTCGAGATTAATCACCGCGCCTGCCCAGGTCGGCCGGCCCGCAGGGCACCGGTGCAGGTTGTCACGCCGTCAGGTTAGGGGTTAGGTGACGGCGCGCCGACTGGCAGGCTGCGCTGAGATGGCTATCGCCGGACGGGCCGCGATCAGTACTGATCGGGACGGGTCAGCGAAGCGGGATCTGGCTGCTGCCTGGGCAGCACCACGTCAGCCTGTACGTCGGCGGCTAGCCGGACGATGTCGCCGTCGGTGAGCCGGACGCTGATTCCCGGCAGTACCCGGTCGCCGTTGACAAAGGTGCCGTTGGTCGAGCTCTCGTCGCGGATGCTGGCGTGGCCAGCGTCGTCCACGGTGACGGTAGCGTGTCGCCTCGACACGTTCTCGTATTGCGCGAAGGCGGCCGCGACCAGGGATTCGGCCGGGTCACGGCCGAGCAGGACGGTGGTTCCGGCCGGGACCTCCACGTTCCCGGTCGGGAACGAGAGCCGCAGCACCGTCGAGGAGATCGGCCCGGTGCGCTGGCCGGGGCGCAGGTACTCCTGCATCACCGTGCTGGCCGCGGGCGAGTCGTCGTCCCGGGCGGTCTGCGGCAGGTTGGCGCCGCAGTGGAAGCAGATCAGGTCGTCCGCCTTCACCTCGGCCGCGCAGTGGGGGCACGTCACCGTCATCACAGGTCCTCCCAGAATTCACGGCTGGCAGCCCGACCAGCCAGCCGCCGCAATGCTCGCACGAGAGAGTAACGTGCCAGCCTGTGGCGATGTGCCACGCCTCCGGGTCACGCTAGCTTCAGGTCCCTGACCAGGAGCGATGCCGTACGATCCCAGGTATGGTCGGCTTCACGCTCAGCGTCGAGCAAGAGGCGCTCCGATCCACCGTCGAGCAGTTCGCTCGCGAGGTGGTGGCACCGGTTATCGGTGGCCACTACGAACGGGGCGAGTTCCCTTACGACATCGTGGCCAAAATGGGCAAGCTGGGCTTGTTCGGCCTGCCGTTTCCTGAGGACTACGGGGGTATGGGGGGCGACTACTTCGCTCTCTGCCTTGCCCTGCACGAGCTGGCCAGGGTCGATTCCTCGGTGGCCATCACGCTCGAGGCCGCGGTCGCACTGGGCGCCATGCCCCTCTACCGGTTCGGGACCACCGCGCAGAAGGATCGCTGGCTGCCCGAGCTCTGCCAGGGTGAGCGGCTGGCCGCCTTCGGGCTGACCGAGCCAGGTGGCGGGTCTGACATCCCGGGAGGGATGCGGACGACGGCCAGGCTGGACGGCGACGACTGGGTCATCGACGGGTCCAAGGCATTCATCACCAACGCCGGCACCGCGATTACGTCGGTGGTGAGCGTGCTGGCCTGGACAGGACCCCCCGCCGAACGGCCTGGCGCGACGCGGGAGATCTCCGCGATCATGGTTCCGTCGGGCACGGCCGGCCTGACGGTAGGCCCGGAGTACTCGAAGGTCGGCTGGCGCTCCTCGGACACCCGCGAGCTGAGCTTCTCGAGCTGCCGGGTGCCGCGGGAGAACCTCCTCGGCGAGTGCGGCCGTGGCTACGCGCAGTTCCTGCAGACGCTCGACGAGGGCAGGGTCGCGATTGCCGCGCTGTCGGCGGGGCTGGCCGCCGGCTGCGTCGACGAGTGCGTGCGCTACGCCCGCGAGCGAACAGCCTTCGGTCACGAGCTCGGCCACTACCAGGCCATCCAGTTCAAGATCGCGGACATGGCGGCGAGGGCGCACCTCGCGCAGCTGGCGTGGTACGACGCGGCGGCCCGGCTAGTCGCGGGCGAACCGTTCAAGTCGCAGGCCGCCATAGCGAAGCTGACGTGCGCTAATGCGGCCATGGACAACGCCAGGGACGCGACCCAGATCTTCGGCGGCTACGGGTTCATGAATGAGTTTCCCGTTGCCAGGTTCTACCGAGACGCCAAGGTGCTGGAGATCGGTGAGGGCACCTCCGAGGTCCAGCGCATTGTCATCGCCCGCCAGCTGGGCCTGGACCAGTCCTAGCTGCCGGGCCCGACGATCATGGGTGGCACCTTCGGCACCTGCCCGGACCCGAACATGTTCAAGTCTGACATCAGCCGCACCACTCGCTCCAGGTTGATTGCGCTGGTGGAGGTCGGATAACTGCCGATGGTGGATAGATCGGCATCGGCGACGCTCATGCCGGTTGTCTTGGGCAGGATCTGCTGGATCTGGCCGGTCATGGACGCCTGCGTCTGCGCACTCACGATGGCCGCCCGGAAGTCGGCCGCGGCCGCCGGGTTGTCTTTGACCCAGGTCTTCGTGGCGACATAGCCGGTCAGCGGCAGGCTCGCCGTGGAGCCGCTGCAGGCATCAAAGACCTCGGTGGCGCCGAACTGGCTCTCTGCCTCATAGATATACGGCTGGCTGAGTATCGCTGCCGAGATGGAGTGCGCCTGCAGGGCTGCGACCTCCTGCTGCTGCGACAGGGGATCCCAGTTGACCGACTCGGCGTCGTTCCCCAGGTAATTGGTCAGGACCTGGATGGCCGCGGCGCTATCCAGGCTCACCGGCTGGCCAGAGCCGGAAGGATCCGACAGCAGCTGCTCATCCGGCAAGCCGATGGTCTGACCAGCCAGCAGGGCCGGCGAGGTAATCGGGGACCCCGGCCAGGACATCACCTCGAGCACGCCCGCCGTGGCGTCGTAGCCGTCGCTCAGGATCCGCAGGTCAGGACTCTTGGCCTGGGCGGAGAAGATATCGCCGTAATCGCTCGCCGCGATGTCAGCCTGGCCACGCGCAACGGCACTGAGGTCGGCCGCCTCGGACGAGTAGCTGTGAATGACCACGTGGGTCAGGCCCGCGGCGGCAAACATTCCGTCTCGTTCCGCCAGGTACAGCGGCGCGGTGTCGACACCAGGGATGGCGGCGATCGTGATGGTGGACGACACGGTGCCACCTGCGCTGGTGCCGCCGCCGCAGCCGGCCGCGAGCAGAACAGTGAGCCCGGCACCCGCGGCCAGCAGGCACCGGGTCCGGAGGCCCCGGCCGCTCCGGAATGGCACCGGGCCGTGGGCACGCGTCATGACACTCCTTGCGCCGTTCTGGGATGTCTTGTGCACTTCGTTCCGGCCCGTCCAGGCCGGGAACCGGACAGTTTCCCGAACACGGGCGATGCGGCAGAGAGTACCCTATTGCTGCCAGGAGGCCCGTCAAACGTAACGTTACATCGGTTTTTCCGGTTCGTACGGGTATTGACGCAGGTAGCCCGGTTACCGGTTAGAGTTGCCGTGGCTGTGTGACCGACTGCACCCAAAGCAGGGTCGTTATCTGGGAGGTTAGCCATGTCGGTAGCGCCGCGCGGTGCGCCGGCTGCCCCCATATCGCGGCTATCAGGTGAGGGGTTCAGAGACTGTGCCGTCCCGAGTTAAGAAGGTTCGCAGCGCTGCCCCGGCCCGGCCCGGGGTCCGGCCCGCGAACCAGGGCCTCGGTCCCGCGAACCCGGGCCGCCGTTCTGCACACCAGGCCCCGGCCGCGGCGCAGC
>JBAUAR010000230.1:0-4364 GCA_049675875.1 Streptosporangiaceae bacterium | reverse complement strand
CGGCGGTCAGGAAGCGGCCGAGGTCGAAGTGGTGGACGCAGTTGAACGCCGTGACCAGGTCGAGGCTTGCGGTCCGCATCGGCAGTTCTTCGGCGGCTGATACCAGCGGCACCACCGCACGGGCGTGGCCGCCGCTGCCGGCCTTGAACTGTGCCAGCATGGCCGCCGAGAGGTCGCTGCCGACCAGCCGCGAGCCGTCCGGCAACTGCCCGCGCAGCAGCCGCGAGTACCGTCCCGTCCCGCAGCCAACATCGAGGCCGGTGACGGGGCGGTCAGGCAGGAGCTGGCGGATCCTGCGCACCGGCGCGTCGTCGGTGGTACGCAGCGACTCGTAGACGGCAGCTACCCGTTCGAAATGGTCGCCCACGGTCACGTCCGGCACCTCCTGCGCGCTGGGTCTGCTGACGACCATCATGCGCACATGTTGCGTGGTTCACCCACTGTTCACCCGTGAGGCAGACCAGCAGCGCGGGCACGGCCCGCGTTCCGCACCGCACCGATGCGCCCGCCGCGGCGGTCCCGCTAACTCTGCGTCCCGCAACCGTGTTCGAGCGGGGCTGGGTGCCCGCCCGGTTCAGGGACGAGGAGCCGGTCCGCCGTGGTCCTGTTGGGCGCTGAGTTCGGTTTCGCCGAGTTGCGAGATGCGGAACTGCGCAAGAACCGAAGGCAACAGGCAACCGCCTCGCATGGCCGCTGCCACCCAGCAGCGTGGACGCGGATGCTGGCCCGTGCCAGTCTGGAACCATCGTGACCGTGTCCTCCGGCTCGGGCAGCGCGGGGAATGCGGCGTGCCGTGAGCGAATGCAGACGAGGAGGTGGCCGCATGCAGGCCGCTGTCGGGGATCGGCTCCGCGTGCACGCCAACGTCGTGGGCCATCCGGGGCGGACGGGCGAGATCGTGGAGGTCCGGGGAGCGGGCGGGGAGCCGCCGTACCTGGTGCGTTTCGACGACGGTCACACCGCGCTGGTGTTCCCCGGCCCGGACGCGATCATCGAGCGTCCGGGTAAGAAGGTCAAGAAGGGGTCGGCGAAAGGCTAGCTCGGGTGTCCGGGCCGGCTTGCTCGGGACGGGTCCCCGGCGGGTGTGTCCCGGCACCGGCACAGCGGGGATGCCTGATCGCGGACGCGCGCCGGCAGCCGGTCGGGACAAGTACCTAGATTCTCCAGGTGAGGACGGGCACCGCGAAATAACGTGCACGACGTCACCGCGCAGATCAATAAGTTCGCTCGAACCTGTCCGCTCTCGGCAATGAGCTGGCTGCAGCCGCTACCCCGCAGCAGTAGCACTGCCGTCACGGGCCGAGCCAGCGTCCGCGGTCTGGGTGGGGCAGCTGACGACGGCGACGAGTAAAGGAAACGGGTCAGAACAGGACCGGCGCTCGAGTAGCTCGCCGGCGTCGTCACCGCCGCGTTCCGGCCCGCGGTAAACATAGGGTCAGCTGCGCCGGCCTGCGCCAGCCAGCAGCCGGAACCGGGAGTCCAGCCGGGACAGCATCTGCCTGCGCCGACAGCGAGCGCAGCCCGGGCAGCGGCTGGCTCGATCGCCAGCGGGATGGGGACGACCTCGGGGCCGGAATGTGCTGCCGACGCCGACGGGCTGGGCATCGGTCACAGCCGCGGCGGTGGCAGGCCGCCGCGGGCACCTCATCTGGCAGCACACGGCTCAGCTGGCCAGCGACCGCATGGACTTTCGCGCGCCGCGAGGGAACCTTGCTGACCGCGTCCGATGTGTGCGCGATTTCAGGCAGGAGCACACGCAGGTGGTGCACCCCGTGCGCAGTCACGCCGCCGGATCTGCAGCCGGGCCCCATCCGTGCGTGAGGATGTCACGGGCTGGCCACCGATCTCCGCCCGAGGCCAGTCAGGACGTGCGGACCTGCCCGTGCCCGTCAGAGTCAGCGTCAGCGGCGGTGCTGGTCCCCGCCTGCCCGGTACCCATCTCCGCGGCGGATGTCCCGTCGTCCACGTCCGCGTCGGCCGAGTTGGAGAGGTCCGGCTTCTTGCGGCTCCGGACAACAGCCGCTACCGCGCCAGCGGCAGCCGTGATCATCGAGATGCCGACCAGCTTGCGCCAGCGTCGACGCGGTCGCTTCGCCGGCTCGAGCCGCTCTGCCGCCGCGGACAGCAGGGCCGAGACCTTGGGTGCGACGCTATCTTGCAGGACCTGCCCCGTGCGCTCGACCTGCGGCGCCGCCCAGGAGCGCGTTCTGTGCACGCCGCGCCTCGCAGCTAGTCCGGTGCTCCTGGCAACCGGCTTCATCGAAGCCGCGACCGGCCTGACCTGAGCCGCCACCTGGCGCACGCGGCCCCACGTGCTGCCGACGCCCGTCCCGGCCCCGTCGTTTCTTTTCCTGCGGAACATTGAAACCTCCGCGAGTGTGCTTCCGCCTGACACACTTCCCGTGGCGGGCCACGTCAACCATTTCGGGCAATGGCAATAGGCCACGGGAAGACGTGGATGAAGCACAGAACGATCTTTATGCACGGCCCCAAGCGCCCCCCAGAGCTCCTCGCTCGGAGCGACCTAACGGCGGATCCGGCGCAGGCACAGGACACACGGCGAGAGCTCGCTGCGACCCGCGCCTCGGGCGAGCTATCAGCGGGACCGTTTCTCGAGCACCTCAAGGTCCCGGACGGCGTAGCGGTGGTGCTGCCACTCCTCCTTGAGGATCACCTGCAGGCACTGCAGGACGGTGTGCTCCTTCCGCGGGTGACCAGGGCTGTCGGGAGGAGCGCAGTTTCGCTCCAGCTCCTTCGCGCTCGCGCCGACGATCACTTCGCGAACCTCATCCATGCGCTCCCGGCGCAGATCGAGTACCTGGTCGAGCGGCGGGTCGGCGTCCGGGTCGATGCCCCAGCGACGAGGACTCGTGAGCCACGATCCACCCAGCCCCCACCGGTGGTAGGGGTGGGCAATACCCTTCACCATCCGCCGCAGCCAGCAGTCGGTGGCAAGCACGAGATGACGCTGCGTCTGCACGAAGCTCCACTCGCCGTCGACCTGCTCGTGCACGACCGGTTCGGGCAGCTTCCTGGCCCGGCCGACCGTCCCGCTCCACAGCTCTTCGATCATCGCCCAGGCATCCGCCAGCCCCTCCGGGTCCGTCGCTTTCAGCTTGTCGCGCTCGGCCCTCAGCCTGACGCGCTCGGCATTGCGACTCTCCACACTGGCAGAGTACGACGCCGCACCAGCCTCGGGGAGACGCAGGCACGGCGTCGATTCGCGTGCGACAGCGCGCAGCCGGGCGCGCAGCCCGCCCGCCCTATGGCTCCAGCAGGCCCGCAAGATTCCTGGTGAAGTCGCGTTCGTGATTATGGTGTTGGCATGCCAGTCGAAGTCTGGGCCGCGGTAATGGCTGACCTGGTTGACGAGCTTGATGCTCTGCTCGGTGTGGTGCCGGAAAGCGGTTGGGAATCACCTGCCGCCAGCGTGGACTGGACCTGCTGGCGGACGGCGGAGCACGTAGCCGGGGACTTTGCGCACTACGCCGCACAGATCATCGGGCAGCCCCGAGATCACTACGTGAAATTCAGCTTCGACACCAGCCGTGCAAGCACGCCGGACGAACTACGCGAGGTCGTTCGCGTAGCCGGGGGCATGCTCGCCGCAGCAGTGCGCACCGCCAGACCAGACGGGCTCGGCTGGCATCCCCATGGCTTCTTCACCCCTGCGGGCTTTGCCGCAATCGGCGCTGCCGAGGGCCTCGTCCATGACCATGACATCGCAGCTGGCCTAAGCATCGCATGGTCACCTAACCCGAAGCTGTGCGAGCAAGTGCTCAGCACGGTGTTCCCTAATGCAGAACGCAGGGCCGGAGCGACGGCATTGACGACTCTGCTCATCCAGACTGGCCGTGACCAGAGACCACAGGGCAAGCCGGCATCCACGTGGAATTACTCCGCTGCCGCCGCCTGTCCCCTGAGCGTCAACCGGTAAGGGGCACCTTGCGCTCATGCATCCGGACGACATCGCACAGATCGACCTGATCGGGCGCCCTCGGCCGATGATCATCGAAGCGCCAGCGCAGATCGGCGGCAATGCGCGCGATCTCTCGCTATTGACGCCGCGCTCGTTCGCTGCTGGCGTTCAGCCACGTCGGGCTCAGAGTCCGGGCTCGGGCCGCAGAAGCACAGTCGCGACCGCTCGGCACCGTGTGTGATGTTGAGGGAGTGACGAGCAGTCGCCGGACAGCGGCTGCCTGGGCTCGGGTAAGCGCACGCCAAGCTGGCGGCGGGTGGAGGTATCGAGCCGATGAGGCACCCGGCCACGCACCGGTCCAAGACGACGCTCGGCCGCGAGCTCGTTCCCGCCGGTCAGTTGTCTGAGAGCATCGAGCCATGACCGACCCCGAGCCTCGGCGGCA
>JBAUAR010000229.1:0-10880 GCA_049675875.1 Streptosporangiaceae bacterium | reverse complement strand
TGCAAGAGAATGGACGACGCGGGGGTCGGGTTTGACAATTTCGCTGACGGCGAGGAGGACCTCACCGCGGCGTGGCAGGCCCGGCTGGCTCGCGAGGGCAAGCTCAACCGCGGCGGCACCATTCGTGACCTCGTGCTGGGGTCGGCCCAGGCGCGCTGACCGGGCGCTGAGGCACCTGACGGCGAGGAGATCGCTGAGTGGAGTATCCCGCAACCGTCGGTGAGCTCACCCAGAGCCTGCGACAGGGCGGATACCTGGCCGATCGGGGGCTGTCAACCGCGCTGCTCGTCTCGTTGTCGCTGCGCAGGCCGATGCTGCTCGAGGGCGAGGTAGGCGTCGGCAAGACTGAGGTGGCCAAAGTCCTGGCCGCGATCTTCGGCCGCAGGCTAATCCGGCTGCAGTGCTACGAGGGCATCGACACCAACCAGGCACTGTACGAGTGGGACTACGCCCGCCAGATGCTGCAGATCCGGGCGCTCTCGGAGCACCAGGCGACCGACGAGCAGGCAGTCGACCGGCTGTTCGGCCCGAAGTTCCTGCTAGAACGGCCGCTGCTGGAGGCAGTCCGGGCGGGCGACCAGGCGGTCCTGCTGATCGACGAGATCGACCGCGCCGACGACGAGTTCGAGGCTTTCCTGCTTGAGGTGCTGTCGGACTTCCAGATCAGCATTCCGGAGATCGGGACCATCAAGGCAGAATCGGCCCCCGCGGTGATCCTCACCTCCAACCGGACCAGGGAACTTCACGACGCCCTCCGCCGCCGCTGCCTGTACCACTGGATCGGGTACCCGACTCAGGAGCGCGAGGTGGAGATCGTGCTCATCCGCGAGCCCGCAGCCGCCGAGCAGCTCACGCGGAAGGTGGTGCGCGCCGTCCACCGGCTCCGCGAGCTTGATCTGGCCAAGCCGCCTGGTGTCGCCGAGACGATTGACTGGGTCCGCACCCTGGGCTTCCTGGGCGAGACTGAGCTGACCGCGGCAGCCGCCGGGGACACTCTCGGTGCGGTCATCAAAGACCGCGACGATCTCGACCTTGTCCGCGACAACCTGGAAGAGCTCACCTCGGGTGCCTGAGACTGCGCCGTTCACCGGAGTGCTGGTCGGATTTGCACGCGAGCTGCGGGCTGATGGCCTGACTGTCGGCACTGGCGACGTGCTGACCTACTGCTCGGCGATGGCTCCGCTCGATCCGACCGATCTGGTCGACTTGTACTGGGCGGGCCGGACGACGCTGGTGAGCAAGGCGGACGACATCCCCGCCTACGACCGCGCGTTTCGTCGCTACTTCCTGGACGAGGGTGCGCCGGCCGCCAGCCTGCTGATGCTACGTGTCAGCGCCACCGCTGACGCGGAGGCGGCGGCGTTCGTCATGCCCGGCACCGAGCCCGGCGCCGAGGAGAAGGAGGAAGAGCCCCCGGTCCTCGGCTGGATGGCCTCGGACGTCGACGCGCTGAAGCACCGGTCGTTCGCGGTCTGCACGCCCGCCGAGCTAGCGGCGCTGCGCAGGATCATGGCGCGGCTCCGACTCACGCCGCCGCGGCGGCGCACCCGCCGCACCCGGTCGGGGCCATCGGGTCGCACGCCCGACTTGCGCAAGACAATCAGGGACTCGATGCGGATGCACGGTGAGCCGGGCCAGCTGTTCTTCCGTCAGCGCAAGACGCGGCTGCGCCCGCTCATCCTGATCCTCGATGTATCCGGCTCGATGGCCGACTACTCGCGGCACCTGCTGCAGTTCGCGCACACGGCGAAGCACGCCGCTGCGAAGGTCGAGGTGTTCTGCTTCGGCACCAGGCTCACCCGGATCACCAGGATGCTGGAGCACCGGCGGCCCGACAATGCGCTGGAGCTGGCCTCGCAGGCAGTGGTCGACTGGGATGGGGGGACCCGGATCGGGCAGTCGCTCGACACCTTCGTCCGGCGCTGGGGCCGTGGCGGCTTGTGCCGCGGCGGTGTGGTGGTGATCTGCTCCGACGGCCTCGACCGTGGTGACCCGGCGCAGCTCGCTGCCGCCATGGACCGGCTGGCCAGACTCTGCTACCGGGTCGTCTGGCTTAACCCGCACAAGGGCGACGATCCGCACTTCCGCCCCAGCACAGTGGGCATGATGGTGGCAGCACCGCACATCGACCTGCTGCTATCCGGGCACGATCTGGCCAGCCTGGAGCAGCTCGCCGCTCTGCTGCCGGTGCTGAACTAGCCGGACGGCAGCGAAGGGAGCGCCAGGTGCGGTGGAGCGTCGGCATCGAAGCGGAGGGTGAGCGCGTCCTGAGCCGGGAGCAAATCGTGGCGCTCGCCGATGCCGTGGCCAGCAGCGACGGAATCGCCACCGGGATCGGCACGAACCGCTACGGCGCCCAGCTCATGGTCGAGGCCGAAAGCCGCGAGGACGCCATCGAGCGGGCGACGGAGGCCTTTCGGCAGGCGGCTGCCACCGCGCGCCTTCCGTCCGCACCCGTGGTCCGCACCGAGGTCATCAGCGAAGCCGAGGACGAGCAGGACGGCTACCAGTGATCAGGCTCGGTTCGCTGGCTGGCTATCCGTTCGAGGGACCGCGGCTGCTCGGCGGCTGGACTCCGCCGGTGGCCGCCGCGGTCTACGCGATCTTGTACAAGCCCGACCCTGATACCAGGCCGGAACGGTACGCAGTGAGCTACGTCGACCACTCCGACGACCTGTCCGCCGAGCGGTTCCCGTTCCAGCATCCGAAGGCTGCCTGCTGGCTGCGCCGGGCGGGCTCGAAGTGGAAGGTGTACATCTGCACCTATGAAGTACCCGGCGGCAGCCGGGCGCACCGGGAGCAGATCGCCCGCGAGCTGATCGCTATCTACCGGCCGAGCTGTAACGAGCAGCAGTTCGATAACGCGTGGAAGGACCACTGGATCGGCGAGTACTCGGCGCCCACGACCGGTCCGGTCGCCCGGCGCGGCCCCGACCAGTCCGGTCACTCCTGATCCACCGCGGCCAGGAGTGACGTGCGGCTACGGCTGTAGCACGAACCCTACGGCTGCGGCGCGAACCCGACCGCGTCAAGCAGCCTGGAGCGACGGGTCCCCGAAGCCGGCCGCGCAGGCTCCGGTACCTCCGGTGCCTCCGGCCGCGGCGTCACGTCGACGACGATCTGCTCGGCCATCCCGTACAGCAGCGGCAGCGCGCCGGCCACGACGCCCCCGGTCTCGTTGATGTGCTCGACGCCGGGAACGATCGGCTGAGCGTTTCGGCCGATGGCGCGCACCAGGTCCGCGCTCTCCTCCAGGTTTCCGGCGATCCGGCTCAGCAGCGTGCCCGCCCAGAACAGGTACACCGCCAGGCCCGCGATCAGCAGCACGATCGCGATGACCGTGAGAACCACGAGGGTCGTCATGACTTCACCTTCCCGAGCACTCGGCCGAGGAACAGATGGTGCTGCAGGCCCTCAGCCAGGACCAGCTCGACGCCGTCCGCGACCTGCGGGATGAGCGCGGCGTCGGCCGTGTTGGCCTCCGCCGCCTTGAGCGTGTCCCGGACCGTGACGACCCGGCCGTCGATCCGCTTCACCAGGTAGATGAGCAAGCTCAGCAGGGCGGCCACGGCGACAACCACGACGAAGCCGAGGATCACTGCCACGGTCCACGCGGTGTGCTCGTAGGAGGACATGGCGAGCGTGTGCATGGTCAGCCTCCGAGCCGTGCGCGGCCGCGCTGCAGCCCGCCGATAATGGTCACCGCGTAGTCGATGGTTGTGCGCAGCGCGCCGAGTGGCGCGGTGTTCCGCACTGCGTCAGCCAGGCCGCTGTTGATCTTCGGCGCCTCGTCTCCGATCGATCGCGCGAGCAGCAGGATCGGCACGACTAGCGCGACGACCACTACCACAAGAACGATGCCGATGACGTAGCCGAGCACCCAGCCGAAATGACTGGTGCCGCTGGCGGCGAGCAGATGTGCGGTCATGTCAGGACCTCCACGTTCCGGGCCGGATTCATACGGTCTCGCAGAAGTCCCTGACGGGCTTCAGGCTCGCGTTGACGGACGTGAGACGCTCGGGCACCGTGCTAGTCAGCTGTGCGATGGCCTGAACGCCGCCGGTCGTCGCGACCAGGGTCGAGCGGATCGCCCGCAGGTGGAGGATCACCCGCAGCAGGCCGACGGCGGTGATGGCGACGATTACCGCCGAGACGATCAGGGTGAACCAGGCGGCTGCTGGCATTGACCATTCCTTTCGGTCAGCCGGGGGGTTGGGCCGGCCGGCTGTCTTGCGCCGGGAGACTGTGTTGTCTGAGTAGCTTGAGTTATCCGAGCAGCTTGGCTACTGAGCCCGCGTAGCGGACGGCGCCAACTGAGATTTCCCTGACGGTCATGTCCGTCGTCGCGAGCGCGTCCGGCACCGGTGTCAGCCCGCCGACGAGCGCGACGCCGCCAGCGAGGATGTCGTCGGTCGCGTGCCGGATCCGCTCGAGCGCCGCGAGCACGCGGTTCAGCAGGAAGATCACCACCGGCAGCACAGCGACCAGCAGAATCACGTTTCCAATCCACCACAAGACCATGACTCTGCTCCTCAGGTTGCCGGCTGGTACGGAAAGAAGAACCGGCGGAACACGCGCAGCAACGCCATCCGGGCGGCTCGCAGGCCCAGGGTTAGGCCACTCGTCGGGGACGCGCTGGCGGCCGCAATCTGCTCGGCTGACTCGCCGCGCTCGATCCGCTCGATGCGATCCTGCAGGTTGACCGCGAAGTCGTGCATGAGAACCGACGTAACGTCGGAGATCATCCCGCGGCCGTACTGCGCTGCGGCACCGGATAGCTGCAGGTCCTGGGACACCTCCACCCTGGTGCCCTGGCCGGCCCTGGCCAGCGTCGCGGTGACGACCATGCTCGCCTGGCCGCGGCCCTTCACCTCTGCACCGGTGGCATTAACGACGATGCGCTTAGCCGCCTCATCCCGCTCGGTAATGTCGGCGGTTCCGGCGAACTGCAGCCGGACCGGGCCCATCCGCACCGCAACGCGGCCGGCGTACTTGTCGTCGCCGAGATTCTCGGTCAGCTCGGTACCAGGCAGGCACGTCGCGACTTGCGGGATGTTTCCGAAGAACTGCCACACCTTCTCAACCGGCTCGGCGACCTCGAACCCGTTCTTGATCAGCATCGAGTTTCTCTCTTCCGATAGGCGGCGGGATCCCGCTCGAACGCGTCCCGGCACCCGGCGCAGCAGAAGTAGTAGGTCACCCCGCCATGCTCCAGCGCCAGGCTGTCGGGCCCGGTCTCGACCGCCATACCGCACACCGGGTCCGTCGCAGTGGCTGCGGCTGCGGGTCCACTTGCTCGTGCAGCTGTGGCGGCGTCCAGCGCGCCGGCGGCGCGCAACTGGACTAGCTCGGCGAGGATCGCCACGGCGATTTCGGGATGCGTCGTGCTGCCGAGATCGAGCCCGGCTGGCACCCTGACCCGGTCCAGCTGGTCCCGCGGCACGCCCCGCTCCGCGAGGTAGCCGAGCACCGCCGCGCCCCGCTTCGTGGACCCGACCAGGCCGAGATATGCGGGCCTGGCCGCGACCGCCCGCTCGACCACCGCTTCGTCATTGTGGCCCTGCGTCGCCACTACCACCATGGACAGCTGGTCCGCGTCCGAGCTGGCGAAGTCGGCGCCGGCGATGAGATCCGCACGCCAGCCGAGCGCCCGCCCGAGGTCGGCGAGGGTGTGCGCCATCGGCGAGCGGCCAACCACGACAAGATGGGGAACGGGCACGACCGGCTCAATGTAGACAGCCAGCGCGCCCTCGCTCTGGCACGCGATCGGCACCACGGCCATGCCGTCGCGAACCGCATCGCCGAACTGGTCGGGACTGCCCAGCAGCAGCAGCTTGGCGTCGCCGGAGGATATGACGCGCTGAGCCTCCCTGATCACGGCCGGCTCGGCGCACGCGCCGCCGATCCAGCCCCGCACCTCACCAGCCGGGGTGATGATCGCACGCGAACTCGGCTGGCTGGAGGACGGTCCCTGCCGCCAGACCACCGTGGCGAGCGCGAACGCGACGCCACGGCGCGACAGCTCCGCCGCCTGCTCCAGGATGTCCCAGCCGTCCGTGCCGGTCATCGCTAGTCGTCCGACCTGACTGGCGGTGCGCCGTACACGTCGCGCCGGTGGGTCAGCGCTTCCCAGACGCGATCGGGCAGCATCGGCATGTCGATGTTGCGGACACCCGTGCCCGCCAGGGCGTCCATGACCGCATTGACGAATGCGGCCGGACCGCCCACTGCCGCGCACTCGCCGATGCCCTTGGCGCCGATCGGGTGATGCGGGCACGGCGTGACGACCTCGCTGTGCAGCTCGAAGCCGGGCGTCTCCCACGCCGTCGGGAGCAGGTAGTCCATGTAGTTCGACCCCACGCAGTTGCCCTCGGCGTCGAACGTGATGAACTGCATGCTCGACATCGCGTACGCCTCGGTCAGCCCGCCCATGATCTGTCCCTCGACGATCATCGGGTTGATCCGTACGCCGCAGTCATCCACGGCCACGATCTTGAGCACGTCCCACACCCCGGTAACCGGGTCGACCTCCACGGTGACGATATAGACCGCGAACGGCCAGGTCAGGTTCGGCGGGTCGTAGTACGCGGTGTTCTCCAGGCCGGGCTCCATGCCGTCGGGCATGTTGGCGTACGCGGCGACAGCGCACTCCTGGATCGTCACGCCGCGATCGGGGGCGCTGCGGATGTAGAACCGGCCGAGCTCCCACTCGATGTCCTCTTCCGACACCTCGAGCAGGTGCGCGGCGAGCCGCCGGGCCTTGGCCCGGATCTTGCGGGATACCATCGCGACCGCAGCACCGGCCACCGGCGTGCTGCGGGACGCGTACGTGCCCATCCCGAACGGTGCGGTGTCGGTGTCCCCCTCCTCGACCACGACATCGTCCGCCGGGATGCCTAGCTCGTGGGCGACGATCTGCGCCCACGTTGTCTCGTGGCCCTGGCCCTGGCCGCGCGCCCCGGTGCGCAGGATGGCCTTTCCGGTCATGTGCACCTTGAGGTCGGCCGAGTCGAACATCTTGATGCCGAGAATGTCGTATTCACGACTGTTCCCGGCCCCGAGCGGCTCGGTCATCGTGGAGATGCCCAGGCCAAGGAGCCGGCCACGTGAGCGCGCCTCGGCCTGCTCGCGCCGGAACTCTTCGTAGTCGATGGCCTTCAGCCCGACATCCAGGCACTTGGCGTACTGCCCGCTGTCGGTAAGGAAGCCGAACGGCGTGCGATGCGGGAAGTCGTCGTCGCGCACGAAGTTCATCCGGCGGAACGCAGCCTGGTCCATGCCCAGGTCGTCGGCAGCGGCCTGCATCATCCGCTCCTGGAAAAACATCGCTTCGGTGACCCGGAACGAGCACCGGTAGGCGACCCCGCCGGGCGCCTTGTTGCTGTAGGTGCCCCGCGCGGTGAGATGAGCGGCCGGGATGTCGTAGGCGGCGAACGCGGAGTGCAGCAAGCCAATCTTGAACTTGCTCGGCTGGGCGTCGGAGAAAAACGCCCCGTGGTCGGCGTCGCAGTGCATCCGGACGCCGAGGATCTTGCCGTCCTGACGCAGTGCCATCTCGCCGTCAAGGTAGATGTCCCTGGCGAAGCCTGTCGAAATGAGGTTGCCGGTTTTGTCCTCGATCCACTTGACCGGCCGTTCCAGCAGGATCGACGCCAGGATCGAGCAGACGTAGCCGGGATAGACCGGCACCTTGTTGCCGAATCCGCCGCCGATGTCCGGGGAGATGATCCGGATCATGTGCTCAGGCAGCTCGGCCACCATCGCGACCGCAGCCCGGATGATGTGCGGTGCCTGGGTGGTCATGTACACGGTGAGCTTGGATGTCGCCCGGTTGAAGTCCGCGATCGAGCCGCAGCACTCGATCGGGGACGGATGCGAGCGCGGGTAGTGCAACCGCAGCCTGGAGATCACGTCCGCCTGCGCGAATGCACTGTCGGTGCCCGGCGCGTCGCCCACTTCCCAGTGGTAGATGACGTTGTCCGGCTGATTCTCCTTGTCGTCGCGGATGACCGGGGCGCCGGCCGCCACCGCTTGCTCGGGGTTGACGATAGGAGGCAGCGGCTCATACTCGACGACGATCGCCTCGCACGCGTCCTTGGCGATGTAGGGGTCGTCGGCGATAACGCACGCGACTTCCTGACCCTGGAAGCGCACCTTGTCGGTGGCGAGCACCGCCTGTGTGTCGTACGACAAGGTCGGCATCCAGGCCAGGTTGCGGGTGGCCATCATCTCCCCGGTTAGCACCAGGTGCACGCCGGGGACGTCCCACGCCTTGCTGGTATCGATCGACTTGATCCGCGCGTGCGCCAGCGGGCTGCGCAGGATCTCCATGTGCAGCATGCCGGGGAGCACGATGTCATCGGTGTAGTTGCCTTTGCCGCGGATGAAACGGCTATCCTCGACACGCTTGCGGCTGGCCCCGAGTCCGCCGATCTTAATCTCGTCTACCGCCTGCGACATGATCCGGTCTCCGCTTCTACTCCGACGCCTGCGACCGCAGCTTTGCCGCCGCCCACAGAACCGACTTCACGATGTTCTGGTATCCGGTGCAGCGGCAGAGGTTGCCCGACAGTGCCCAGCGCACGTCCTCCTCGGTAGGGTCAGGAACGCGGTCGAGCAGCGCCTTGGCGGCCAGCATCATGCCCGGCGTGCAGAACCCGCATTGCAGCCCGTGTTCCTCCCGGAAGCCCTCCTGCAGCGGGTGCAGTTCGCTGGCCGTCGCCAGGCCCTCGACGGTCTGCACATCGTGCCCGTCGGCCTGGACGGCGAGCATCGTGCACGACTTGACGGCCTTGCCGTCGAGGAGCACGGTGCACGCGCCGCAGTTGGTGGTGTCGCACCCGGTGTGCGTACCGGTCAGTCGTAGCCCGTACCGGATCAGATGGGCGAGCAAAAGCCGCGGCTCGACCTCCGCTGTCTTCTTCTCGCCGTTGATAGTGAAGGAGATCCGGCGTACCGGGACGTCGCCGGCGGCCTCCCTAGCCGGTTCGGAATATAGCGTGGTCATCTCAGGCCGCCCTCTCCGCCGCCGCGCCGTCGATGCGGCTCAGGATCCGCCGGACGAACGTCTCTACCATGTGTCGCTTGTACTCGGCGCTGCCGCGGTGATCGGTCCGTGGCCTGGCGGCCGCGCCCGCTAGGGAGGCAGCCTCGCCGATTGACTGGGGCGAGAGCGCGCGCCCGGTGACTGCCGCCGCTGCCTCGCTGGCCGCGATCGTCGACCCGCCTACTCCGGTGAGCGCGATCCCTGCCCTCGTGACGACCCCGCCCGCCGTCTCGACCGATACCGCGACGCCCACTGTCGCGAAGTCGCCGACTCGTCGCTCGAGTTTGAGGTAGCCGCCTGCCCGCTGGCCCTGCGCCGGTGGAATCACGGCCTCGACCGCGACCTCGTCGGGCAGCAAGGCGGTCTCAAAAGGGCCCGAGACGAAGTCGGCCATCCGGATGGCTCGCCGCCCGGCCGGCCCCTCCGCGATCACTGAACCGTCGAGTGACAGCACAACCGAAGCCCAGTCGCCTTGCGGGTCGGCGTGGCAGAGCGAGCCGACGAGCGTGCCGCGGTTGCGCACGATCGGGTCCGCTATCAGCGGCGCGGCGGCCGCCATCGTCGGCTGGACGGCCGCAAGCTGCGACGAGTGCTCGAGGTCGGCGTGCCGGGTAAGGGCCCCGATCCGGAACGTGCCGTCCGGATCCGACCGGTGGTAGGCCAGGCCCGGCACGTTGTTGATGTCGACGATAAGCTCCGGCGCCGCGAACCGCAGTTTCATCAGGGGGATGAGGCTCTGCCCGCCGGCCAGCACCTTGACATAGTCACCCCCATCGCGCAGCAGCGCGATCGTCTCGGCGAGTGACGCCGGCGCCTCGTAGCGGAACCGCGACGGATACATGCCTGTTTCCTCCGGTCTGCAGGACGGGCGGGTTAACTCTCGGCGGTGGCGTCGCCTGCGGGGTCGTCACGACGGGACGGCGGGCGCTCCGAGTGCGGGTCAGCGACCGCTACTGGTCCCGACTCGTAGTCCGGGTCCGGCCGTGGTTCCTGATGCGGCGGCCACGGGCCGGAGACCGGCTGGCCGGCCACCTTGAGGTAGTCGATCAGCTCCGGCCACGCCCAGACCGTGGGACTCTTGCCGGTCTTCGGCGCGTGCTCGATGAGCTCGTAGAGTCGCGGATTGCCCTTGCTCTTGCCATCGGACTCCACCCGCATGCCCACGCTCCTCTGCACATAGCCCCTGCGCATAAGGGCCCACATATGGACGTTACGCCACATCCCATGCCGGTTGGCCCGGCCTTGTCCCCTGATCCTTCAACGACCTCGGTGGTGTCGCAACGGCCCAATAAGCACTCGCTTAACCGCCGCGGTCACCAGGCGGCGCGTCAGTTCCAGATGGTGACGTAGACCGGCGGCCGGAACCGCGATGGCGGCACGCCCGCACCGGGCGAGCGCATCAGGTGCATCGCTTCTGGTGTACCCAGGAACCGGCGCAGCGCACTGGCGACAACGCTGCGGTGCTGACGTTCGAGGAGCGTGGCGTACCAGCTGGCCTCGGCCGGCAAGCCAGGAACGTCAACGAGCGACAGCTCACCTCGGCGCAGCTGGGGCGACACCAGGTGCTCGATCGCCGGCGCGACCCCGGCACCATCCGCCGCTGCGGCCCACGCTGCGGTCTGGCTGGGCAGCACGCCGATATTGCTCTCGTCGACGCCGAGCTGCGCCAGCAGCCGGCCGGTCTCGCTGCCGCGGTCTGCCCCGGCCGGGCCGACCAGCCAGTGCCATTGCCGCGCTGGCCCGCGCGGCCTGGTCTGCGCGGCCGTCACGGCGACGAGCCGGTACCGGAATATCGGCTCGCTGATGACCGGCATCGGCTGCTCACCGCCGGCGG
>JBAUAR010000228.1:0-2095 GCA_049675875.1 Streptosporangiaceae bacterium | reverse complement strand
TTCCGAGTAGAAGGCAAGCGAATTCTCAATATTGGTCACTGAGATGTATACATGGTCGATCATCGGGCCTGCTTCGACCTCGCTGTAATTGGCGCCCCGAGCAGGACTCGAACCTGCGGCCTACTGCGTAGGAGGCAAACCCGAACCAGGCCAGACAACGCCCACCACCGCTCTACACGGCTTTGACCTGCAACGACAATCGCCAGACGCCGCCTGACGACGCTCGGCTGCTGTAGGTGTTGGCTCCCAGTTTGGCTCCTCTCGTCTGGCTGCGGCCTGCGCGCCCACGGAGGACTGGCTTTCCTCGCGGACTGATCACCAAGGCGTAAGCATGTCCTGGTCAAGGATCGTCGCGGCTGCGTCGTGAGCCTGGGTCGCGGTGGTGATCGCGTCGCGGACGTCGTCCGGCGACGGTCCTGGCGTGTCGGTGCTGGGGTATTCGAAGCTGTTGCGGGCGCGGCGGATGCGGCTGAAGGACCTGAATGCGCGGACTGTGGAGCCGAACTGGGCCTGGGCTGCATCCTGGATCGCGACGTGCCCGCCGCGACTGGTCGCGCGCAGGCCCTGGACTTCGAGCAAGCTGGCAGCGCTCTTGCGGAGCGCATCATAGGCAAGCTGATAGGCGCCCGACAGGTCGCCCGACGACAACCCGGCAGCGGCCGTCGCCAGGTGGCGGCCCGCGTCATCAAGCAGAGTCTGGGCAACGCCCACATCAGGTGCCACGCGCTGCAGTTCCGCAGCCCCCAGCAGCGCGGCTATCCGGTCCCGCCCTGGTTCCCACGTCATGAGGCGCTCGCACCAGGCAGGATCTGGATCAGGGGCCGCCTGGTCACCTCGGCATGAAACCCGTCACCGCCGTCCCGCCACCAGCGTGGCGACCGGATCGTCACATTAACTTCCCTGGCCAGCCGGGCGCCGGCCCGTTGCCCGGCCTCGTCCAGCTCGTCCCGGTCGGGGTCGCCGACTACCAGGACGTCGATGTCTGCCGGGGCCGGACCTCGCTCTCCCTCATACCGGGCTGCCCACGAGCCGAACAGGTACGCCGCCTCGATGCCCGGCACTTCGGCGAGTTCCTCGGCCACCACCTGACGTGGCCCGAACGAGCGCACTAGCAGCTCTGTCAGCGGGCCGGTCAGCGGCGAGTCAGCGGCGCTCACCAGTCGCGTGTTCCCCAGTCTGCGCGACGACGTGACCCCAGCCTCCTCAGCCCTGGCCATCTCCCGCTGTGCCGAAGACAGCGAAGATCCTGCCCGGCCCGCCAGCTCCGTCAGCGACCACTCGCGGCCCGGGGACAACAACACCAGGGTTAGCAGCTCAGCCTGCAGCCGCGACCGCAGCAGCGGCAGCAGCGGCGGTGCAGGAGCTTGCATAACAAGCAATATACCTCCCGCGATACGCAAGTAGCGTTTTCGTCCACGCCGGGTGTCCAGCCATTGTGATGGACGACCAGCCTGCTGTTTGCAATTGTAAACTGACATCACGGCTGGCGAGCGAATAGCACCGACCGCCGGATCTGCGCTGAAGGGAACCAGCACCATGAGTGATCCCAAGCTGGGCCTACAGCAGATTGCCGCCGAAGCCGACGCCACCGCTAGTCAGGCGATGCCGCCCGGTGCCGTCTCCACGCGACCGAGCAAGTCGGTCACCGTGGCCACCCGCCTCTCCCCCGAGGACCTGGCCGAGATCGAGCGTCTAGCCGGCCGCCTGGACGTACCGCCGTCCAGCCTGATCCGCGGATGGATCCTCTCCGGCCTCAACGCGCACAACGACGAGACCGTGCAGAGCACGATCGAGAAGATCTCCGCCGACGTCCAGCGACTCCGCGAACTCGTAGCCTGACCAAAAAGCGGCCCGGCACGCACAGCCGAACCCCCGGCGCTCCCATCACCAACGGACGCAAGCCTCGGCGCATACGCTCATGGCTCCCCTCTGTGTCAAGGCGCGGTTAGGGACAAGGTTTTAGGCTGGTGGCTAGCGGACCCGGGAAGTGGCTTATCCGAAGAGCCGGCTGCCGGGGTCGGGCCGGTCACGCTGGATTGCAGAGTCGTCCCCGAGTGCCCTCCCGGGTCCGTTCTGGCCGTGCGGGCATCGATGG
>JBAUAR010000227.1:0-3177 GCA_049675875.1 Streptosporangiaceae bacterium | reverse complement strand
GGCCGGCGCGGTGCCGTCAGCCGGGCCGGCGCCGCTGCGGGCCATGCTGGAAGCGCGCAGCGTGGCGCTGGTCGGCGCCTCGGCTCGCGAGGGCAGCTTCGGCCGCCGGATGCTGGCCGAGGTCGGCAAGAGCCGGTCCCGGCCGCGGATCTATCCGGTCAACCCGCGCTACCAGCAGATCGACGGCGAGTTGTGCTATCCGTCCATCGCGGACCTGCCGGAGCCGCCTGACCTGGTCTTGCTCGCGGTGTCCGATGGTGCGCTTGAGCAGCAACTGAAGCTCGCGGCCGACGCGGGCGGGCGGGCCGCGGTTATCTTCGGCAGTGCGCACGGAGAGGAGCTGCGAGCCCGGCTCGCGGGCGTCGCGCGCGCGGCCGGGTTGGCACTGTGCGGGGCCGGCTGCATGGGGTTTGCCAATGTCAGCTATGGCCTGCGCGCGCTCGGCTACACCGAGCCCGATCCGCTGCCGGCCGGACCGGTCGCGCTGGTGACGCACTCGGGCTCGGTCTTCTCCGCGCTACTGCGCGCGCGCCGGGGGTTCGGCTTCACCATCGCCGTGTCCTCCGGACAGGAGCTTGTCACCGCGACCCCGTCCTATCTCGACTACGCGCTGGATCTGCCGGATACCGGCGTCCTCGCGCTGGTGCTGGAGACGATCCGGGACGGCGACGGGCTACGGCGGATCCTCGCCCGGGCGGCCGGCCGGGATGTGCCCGTGGTGCTGCTGGCAGCCGGCAGCACGACGGGCGGGAAGGCGATGGTGGCCGCGCACTCCGGCGCGCTCGCCGGTTCCGACGGCAGCTGGGAGGCGCTGGCCAGGGCGTATGGCGTGCATCGGGTGAGGGACCTGGCCGAACTGGCCGACACGGTGGAGCTGTTCGCAGCCGGTCGCCGGGCCCGGGTAGCCAGCGTCGCGGGCAGCGGCCTCGCGACTTTGCACGACTCCGGGCTCGAGCGAGCGCATGTCGCAGACGTGGCCGAGTCGGTGGGCATCCCGTTCGCGCAGATCGGCCCGCAGACGATGGCGCGGCTCACCGCCCTGCTCGACCCCGGGCTGACTGCTGAGAACCCGCTCGACGTCTGGGGCACGGGCGCCGGCACACGGGAGCTGTTCGGCGGCGCGCTGCTCGCCCTGGCCGAAGACCCGGCCGTCGCGGCCGCGGCACTCGCCGTCGACCTGGTGACCGAGCTGGACGGCGACGAGTCCTATCCGCTCGCCGTGCTGGACACGGCGGAGCGCACCGGCAAGCCGCTCGCGGTGCTCGGCAATCTCGGCAGTGCCATCGACGCGGACTGGGCTGGTCGGCTCCGCGCGCGCGGCATCCCGGTGCTGGAAGGCACTCGATCCGGATTGCTGGCGCTGCGGCACCTGCTCGACCACCCGAGGCTGATGGCGGCGGTGACCGCCGAGACCCTCGCCCCCGCGCGGCACGTCGTTCCGGACCGGCAGGCGCGCGGGGCGGCGCTGCTGGCGAGCCTCGGCTCGGCCGGCTCGGCGCTGCTGGGACTGCTGACCTGCTACGGGATCGCGGTACCGCGTGCCGAGGACGTCGACGACCTGGATGCCGCGCTCGCCGCCGCCGCGGACATCGGCTACCCGGTCGTGCTTAAGACGGGCGCGGCCGGGACTGCGCATAAGTCCGATGTCGGCGGCGTGCTGACGGGCATCGCCGACGCTGGGCAGCTAGCCGCCGGGTACGCCGATCTCGCCGGCCGGCTCGGCCCGTCGGCCCAGGTCTGCCAGCAGGTGCCGGCCGGGGTCGAGCTCGCGCTCGGCATCGTGACCGACCCACAGCTCGGGCCGCTGATCGTGGTCGGAGCCGGGGGAGTGCTGGTAGAGCTCCTCACCGACCGGGTCGTCGCGCTGCCGCCAGTTTCCGACCGGATGGCCGCCGACCTCCTCAGTGCGCTGCGAGTGCACGCGCTGCTGACCGGCGCGCGTGGCATGCCGTCCGCCGATCTCGGCGCCGTCTGCGACGCCATCCGTGGCCTGTCGGACCTCGCGATCGAGCTCGGCGATCGGATCGACGCGCTGGACATCAACCCGCTGATCTGCGGTCCGTCCGGCGCGGTCGCCGTCGACGCGCTCCTGATCCCGCGCCAGGCTGGGTAGGGCGGCGCACTGGGCCGCGGTGGATGCCGGTCTGCTGCAGCTGGGGGCGCACCAGACCGGCATTCATGCCGGGCAGAGGCGCTTGGCGGTCGCGGTGGCCGGCGTTTGTCAGTGCCTGGTGCCACCGTGAAGACATGGCCATCGACAATCGCGCACTGGCCTGGCTCGTGGCACATCAGCAGGGTGTGATCGGCCGCGATCAGGTCATCGACGCGGGGCTGACGCCGGGTGCCCTGCGGCACCGCATCAGGACGGGCGGGCCGTGGCAGCGCGTGCTGCCCGGTGTCTACCTGACCGTCACCGGTCAGCCGACGCGCGAGCAGATGCAGATCGCGTCCCTGCTGTACGCCGGGCCGGCCGGCGTACTGACTGGTCCTGCTGCGCTGGCGAAGCTACGGTGCGCGCGCTGACCACGCTCGAGGATGCGCGCGCCGTCGTGGCCAGCGCCGTCCAGCAGGGTCGCTGCACGGTGGCCGAGTTGGTGGCCGAGCTCAGAGCGGGTCCGGTCCGGCGCTCAGCCATGCTGCGATCGGTGCTGGCTGAGGTCATCGCCGGCATCCGGTCGGTCCCCGAGGCGGATCTGCGGGAACTCATCTGCAAAGCAGGGTTGCCGGAACCGCTGTACAACCCCCGGCTTTACTTCGGAGGCGTCTTCCTGGCCCAGCCCGACGCCTGGTGGCCGCAGTATGGCGTCGCGGTTAAGGTCGACTCGCGGGAGTGGCACCTATCGCCGTCGGACTGGGAGCAGACTATGGCTCGGCACGGGCGGATGTGCGCCGCCGGCATCGTCGTATTGCACTTCAGCCCGCGTCAGCAGCGGGAGCAGCCGGGTGAGGTCACCGCCACGATCGCCGGCGCACTGCGGGCGGGCCGACCGCTTCCGGCGATCTCCACCCGTCCGCTGGCCGCGTAAGAGAGGGCGGCCGGGCCGTCGCGGGTCGCGTATGGAGCAGGTCGAATGCGAAGCCGCGGGCGGCGTCGGGTGCAGGTCGGTGGCGGGCCGGGTTGCGGGGCGGCGTCGGGTGCAGGTCGGTGGCGGCCCGCGTTGCGGGCGGGGTCGGGGG
>JBAUAR010000226.1:0-6930 GCA_049675875.1 Streptosporangiaceae bacterium | reverse complement strand
CGGCTGGACCGCGCTGGCGGCGGGCCGTTTGCTGGCGGTCGCGCAGCTCGGTGGCGCGGCGGGCCGGCTCGGCGCGGGCTACTGGTCGGACCGAGTCGGCAGCCGGATGCTGCCGATGCGGATCCTCGCGGTCAGCACGGCGGCCGGCATCGCGGCGCTGGCCGCGGCCGCCGCGGTCGGCACCTCAGTCGCCGTGCCGATCCTGCTGGCGTGCAGTGTCGTCGCGGTCAGCACCAACGGCCTGGCCTTCACCGCCGTCGCTGAGTACGCCGGGTCGGCTTGGGCCGGCCGGGCGCTCGGCATCCAGAACACCGGTCAGAACGCGCTGGCAGCCGCCACGCCACCGGTGCTGGCGCTGGCGATCGGATCGATCGGGTTCGGCGGGTCGTTCGCCGTCGTGGCGGCGTTTCCCGTCGTGGCCGCGGCGCTGGTCCCGGTCGCGGCCGAGCGCGGTGTCGGCACTGCAGCGCGGGCACAGCCGCGTGCCGCCCGGCGGGCGGGACGACCGCGGCGACCGGAACCTGAGTCGGTCCGCAGGACCTGAGTCGGTCCGCAGAACCTGAGTCGGTCCGCAGGACCTGAGTCGGTCCGCAGCACCTGACCGGCAGCGATGCCGTGCCCCGACCAGACCGCGTGACCGGCCGTGCGGTGCGGCTGGGCTGCCGGGCTGACCGGGACATCGGCCCAGAAGTCGATTGACGACCCAGCAACGACAGTCTAGATTGACGGTCAATGGTAGCTGACATAGATGCCGTGCTGGACGCGCTCGGTGATCCGACGCGGCGCCGGATCGTCGGGCGGCTAGGTGCTGGTCCGCTCGATGTCGGCGGCATTTCCGCGGGCATGCCGATCGGCCGTACCGCGGTGTCGATGCAGCTGCGTGTACTCAAAGACGCAGGCCTGGTAGCTGACCGGGCGGTCGGCAACCGGCGGGTCTACCACCTCGAGTCCAGCGCGCTGCGGCGGCTGCGGGATCACCTCGACTGGTACTGGGAGCGGTCACTCGCGGCGTACCAGCGCGCCGCCGAGGACCAGGCAAGGGAGCAGCACATGACGACCGAGCAGGAGATCGTCGTCGCCAAGACCATCCGGGTGAGTGCTCCATTCGCGGTCGCCTTCGACGTGTTCGTGGGCCAGCAGTGGTGGCCGGTGCACACCCACCACCTCGCCGAGCCGCACGGGACAGAGGTCGTGCTCGAACCTTTTCCCGGCGGCAGATGGTACGAGCGCGCCGCCGACGGCACCGAGACGGACTGGGGCACCGTGATCGCCTGGCAGCCGCCGTACCGGCTGCTGCTGACCTGGCAGGTGAGCTCGCGCTGGACCCACGAGGATGACCCGACCCGCGCTTCGCAGATCGAGATCACCTTCGCCCCGGACGGGCCGCATGCCACCCAGGTCGACTTCACCCACCGGCATCTCGAACGCTACGGCCCGGATGCCGAGCGGATGCGCCGGATCCTCGACGGCAAGGGCGGCGAGCCGCTCAACGCGTTCGCCCGGCACATCGGCGGGCGGGCGGACATCGAGAGACCGGAGAAATGATGACAGTCACATCAGTGATGCCCAACCTGTACACCGCCGACATGGAACGCGCGCTCGCCTTCTACCGGGACCTGCTCGGCGGCACTCAGACGTTCGCTACCCCAGCGGTGGGCACGCCCGAACACGCCGAGTTGCGGCTCGGCGACGTCATCGTGGCGCTCAGCAGCCGCGAGGCTGTGCCCCGGCAGGGCCTACCCACGCCGACGGCCGGTCATCCGATGGAGCTCGTGGTCGGGTGTGATTCCACCGACGACACCGTCGCCGCGCTGCGCGCCGCGGGGACGCCGGTCCTGGTCGAGCCGTACAGTCACGCATCCGGGCATCGCCGGGCTTACGTCGCCGACCCGGACGGCAACTGGATCGCGCTGTCGAGCAAGCAGAGCGGCTAGCCGCGCCCGCCGCCGCGGCGCGGGCGCAATCGGCGTTCCCCTCCTTTGGTGTCTCCTGGTTGCCTCAGGGCATGCGCTCGTAGGCGGGGAGCGTCAGGAATTCGGCGTAGTCGTCCGCGAGCGCGACCTCGGTGAACAGCGACCGAGCCTGCTCGAACCGGGGCGCGTCGTACCCGTCGCCAAGCTGCGCCCTGATGGTGTCCAGTTCCTCGCCGATGATCCGCTCGACCAGTTCCCTGGTCACCGTCAGGCCGCCGGCCAGCGCGATGTCGTTGTGCAGCCACTGCCAGACCTGCGATCGCGATATCTCGGCGGTCGCCGCGTCCTCCATCAGGTTGAAGATCGCCACGGCGCCGTTGCCGGCCAGCCAGCTGGCCAGGTACTGCAGCCCGACGCTGACGTCGTTGCGCAGGCCCGTCTCGGTGATCTCACCCGGCGTCTTGCTGATCGCGAGCATGTCAGCGGCCGTGACGTGCACGTCCGGGCGCAGCCTGGCGAGCTGGTTCGGCGCAGCGCCGAGCACGCCGTCGAAGACCTCCTGGCAGATCGGCACCAGGTCGGGGTGCGCGACCCAGGAGCCGTCGAAGCCGTCGCGGGACTCGCGGGTCTTGTCGTCGCGGACCTTGGCCAGCGCCGTGGCGTTGACGGCCTCGTCGCGCCGGCTCGGGATGAAGGCCGCCATCCCGCCCATGGCGTGCGCGCCGCGCCCGTGACAGGTCTTGACCAGCAGCTCGGTGTAGGCGCGCATGAACGGGGCGGTCATGGTGACCGCGTTCCGGTCGGGCAGCACGAAATCACGTCCCCGGGTCCGGAACTTCTTGATGATGCTGAACTGGTAGTCCCACCGCCCGGCGTTCAGGCCCGCGCTGTGGTCGCGCAGCTCGTAGAGGATCTCGTCCATCTCGAACGCAGCCGGGATCGTCTCGATCAGCACCGTCGCGCGAATCGTGCCGCGGGAGATGCCGAGCGCGTCCTGTGCGAGCACGAACGCGTCGTTCCACAGCCTGGCCTCCAGGTGGCTTTCCATCTTGGCCAGGTAGAAGTACGGGCCCTTGCCCTTGTCGAGCTGTCGCTGCGCGCAGTGGAAGAAGTACAGGGCGAAGTCCACCAGACTGCCGGAGGCGCGTTCCCCGTCAATGAGCACGTGCTTTTCCGGCAGATGCCAGCCGCGCGGCCGCACCACGATCGTGGCTAGCTCGTCGTCCGGTCGCAGCTGGTAGGACTTGCCTTCGTCGCTGGTGAAATCGATCGTCCGGTCGAGCGCATCCCGGAGATTGAGCTGGCCGCCGATCATGTTCTCCCACAGCGGGGTGTTGGCGTCCTCGAAGTCGGCCAGCCAGACCTTCGCGCCGGAGTTGAGCGCGTTGATCGTCATCTTCTTGTCGGTCGGTCCGGTTATCTCGACCCTGCGGTCGATGAGACCGGGGGCGGGCGGGGCGACCCGCCAGGAGGCGTCCGCTCGGATGGCCGCGGTCTCGGGCAGGAAGTCCAGCATCGCGCCGGCCGACAGCTGCTCCTGCCGCCGAGCCCGGGCGGCGAGCAACTCGTGCCGTCGCGCGCCGAGCTCGCGGTGCAACGTCGCGACCAGGTCCAGTGCCGCGGGGGTCAGGATCTCGTCGAACCGGTCGCCGGACGGGCCAGCAATCTCCACGCCGCTCATCGCGCACCTCCCGTTTGCCCGGCCGTTCGGCCACCAAAGTCGCTATCACTGTCTCGCCCAGACGCTAACTCATACTGTCCGGCGGCACACGATCGGATCGAGCCGCATCGTGCTGTTCCGACCGCAGACCGTGCTGTTCCGACCGCAGACCGCGAGCTCGTGCCGAGATGCTCGGGGGGCGGCGGGCACATCCGGGCCCTGCCAGGCGTTAATTAAGGTGTGGGGCTAGCCGCAGCAATGGCAGCATCAGCCCTGTAACCGTGGCGCGCCGCTTCGGCGGAAGTGCTGTGGAAGGCACGAAATCATTCGATACGTCTATATTCCGGACCGCGGCCGATACGGCTGCCCGCCCGGCAGAGGTGGAATGACCGCACAATCACACGACCGTCCTGGCGACAAGAGCCGGGACGCGCTCGCTGACCTCCGGGCCGAGCCCGACGTGGCCGCTGGCCAGCTCGATCTTGCGGACCGGCATGCGCTGCGCCGAGTGGCGGGCCTGTCGACCGAGCTTCAGGACGTCAGCGAGGTCGAATACCGGGCGCTACGGCTGGAGCGCGTCGTCCTGATGGGCGTCTGGACCGACGGCACGCTCGCGACCGCCGAGAACTCGATCCGGGAGCTATCGCGACTCGCGGAGACCGCCGGGTCCCTGGTGCTCGACGCACTCGTGCAGCGCCGTGGTCGTCCGGACACCGCGACCTACGTCGGCGCTGGCAAGGCCAGGGAACTTGCCGAGATCGTCGCGGCAACGGAAGCCGACACGGTGATCTGCGACGGCGAGCTGACGCCTGGCCAGCTGCGCAGGCTCGAGGGCACGGTCAAGGTCAAGGTGGTCGACCGGACCGCGCTGATCCTCGACATCTTCGCTCAGCACGCTCGCAGCAAGGAGGGCAAGGCTCAGGTGGAGCTCGCCCAGCTGCAGTACCTACTGCCGCGGCTACGCGGCTGGGGCGAGTCGCTGTCCCGGCAGGCCGGCGGGCGAGTGGGCGGCAGCGGTGGCATCGGCACCCGCGGACCTGGCGAGACCAAGATCGAGACGGACCGCCGCCGGATCCGGTCGCGGATCTCCCGACTCCGCAAGGAGATCGGCGAGATGTCAGTCGGCCGCGAGGTGCAGCGCGGCCAGCGCCGTCGCCACTCGGTACCGTCGGTCGCCATTGCCGGGTATACCAATGCCGGCAAGTCGAGTCTGCTCAACCGGCTGACCGGCGCCCACGTGCTGGTCGACGACTCGCTGTTCGCGACGCTCGACCCGGCTGTCCGCCGCGCCCGGACGCCATCCGGCTGGCCGTTCACGCTCACCGACACGGTGGGCTTTGTGCGGCACCTGCCCCATCAGCTGGTCGACTCGTTCCGGTCGACGCTGGAGGAGGTAGCCGACGCCGACCTCATCCTGCACGTCGTGGACGGCTCCGACGCCGACCCGCGGTCGCAGCTTGCAGCGGTGCGGGAGGTGCTTTCGGAGATCGGCGCCGGGGACGTGCCGGAGCTTGTCGTGATCAACAAGGCGGACAGCTCCGACCCGATCGAACTGGAAGGCCTGCGCCTGACCGAGGCGGAGTCGGTCGTCGTCTCGGCCCGCACTGGCGACGGCATCGACAAGCTGCTCGCCGAGATCGAGCGGCTGCTGCCCCGGCAGTATCGCGAGGTGCGCGTCGTCGTCCCGTACGGACGCGGCGACCTGCTCTCCCGGGCGCACGAGGAGGGCGAGGTCCTCGCCGTGGCCCACGGCGCGGATGGTACCGAGCTGACCGCGAGGGTACCGCTGGGACTCGCAGCCGAGCTCGACCGGCTCGTTCCGGTGCATCTGCCGCATTAACCCGCGCCCTTAGCGGTGCGCTGCATCGCAGAATTCGTCGTGCATTTGCAGAGGGCACGTGCAGATGGAACGCGCACGCAATAAATAGTGGAACGGGGTAACCCGCCGCCCAGCCGCATGCCCGCCTGCCAGGCAGAACGTGAGCCGGCCCCGAGCGCGCCGGGCTGGCAAGAACCGCCGGACCAGATTCGATGAATCCGGCGCGCCGGCCGCCATGGGCCGGCGGACACGCCTATTAAGATGGCCTGCGCCGGGCGTAAGTCAGCCGACCGCGTAAACCCTTTACATTCATTCGGCTGCTGCCATACGGTGACTCAACCGATATGTTCGCCCATCGCGACCTGCGACCTTTGTGTGCCGTGCGAGCAGTTCGGTATGGAGATCGGATGGATGGCCGCTCATCCGCGCGCTGGCGCGACGGATGGCGGCGCAGTGTCGGTTTGCCGGGTGGGGCCATGCTGGGGGGCTGGGCCAGATGACTGTGCGATTGCTGACCAACATTGGTCGGCTCTGGACTGGCTCGGAGATCTGGAGCAACGCGGCGATGCTGCTGCAGCGGGACCGCATCGCGTGGGTTGGCCCGGCCGCCGAGCTGCCGTCCAGCGTTCCTGGCGTCGTCAGCAACATCGTGGACGTGGATCACGTCGAGAACCTGGGCGGCGCCCTGGTCACGCCCGGCCTGATCGACTCGCACAGTCATCCCGTCTACGCCGGGAACCGGTGGGCCGAGCTCGCCATGCGCTCGGGCGGCACCTCGGCTGCGGAGATCGCCGCGGCGGGCGGCGGCATCGCGTCGACCGTGACCATTACCCGCGGCACCGACCCCTGGACGCTCTGCAGCGGCGTGCGGGAACGGCTGCGGTGCTGGCTGCAGAGCGGCACGACGACGGTCGAGGCAAAAACCGGATTTCACCTCAACAGGGATGGCGAGCTGGCCGACGTCCGGCTGCTGCGGTCGCTGGAGCGGGAGCCGGGCATGCCGCGCGTGCACGCGACGTTCCTGGCAGCGCACGCCGTGCCGCCGGAGTACTTCGGCCGGCGCGCCGACTACGTCGATGCGGTGGGTGCCTGGTGCGCCGACGCCGCGGCGGCGGGCGCGGACAGCGTCGACGCATACTGCGATGAGGGCAGGTTCACCGCGCGCGAGGCAAGCTGGGTGCTCTGCGCTGGCCGGGCCGCGGGGCTGCAGCCAAGGCTGCATGCGTGCGGCGACGGGCGGTCCGGTGGCGCACTGCTCGCGGCCGAACTCGGCTGCGCCTCGGCCGATCTGCTGCTGGGTGCCGGTCACGACGATGTGCTGGCGCTAGCCCAGGCCGGCGTCGTTGCCGTGCTCTGCCCGGCGACCGGCGGTGACTCGCGACGGCAGCCGCCGGCCCGCGCGCTGCTCGACGGTGGCGTGTCGATCGCGCTGGGCTCGGATCACTCACCCGGTCGCAATGGCATCACCTCGATGCCCCTCGTCATCAGCCTGGCGATCGCCAACTACGGGCTCAGCGTGGCCGAGGCGCTGCGCGCGG
>JBAUAR010000225.1:0-2357 GCA_049675875.1 Streptosporangiaceae bacterium | reverse complement strand
CCCCAGCGCTCGGGCTAGCGACGGGAACGAGCGGCGACGCGGTCACCGCCGCCGTCGCCGCGCGGTCGGCGGTCCCGCCTGACCGGATTGGCTACCTGCTCTACGGGCCAGCGCCGCGCACGGATGCCGCGCTGGTGACGCTGGTCCGTGAACTTGACGACCTAGCCCGGGAGGTAGGACTGACGTGACGACTTCGGAGCAGGGCGCTGCACCGCCGACGGCGGCCGCACCGACGGCCAGACCGAGCACCGCACCGGCGACAGCGGCGTCCGGGCGCGCCGCGCTGATCGCCGTACGCGACGAGGTCGCCAAAGCGGTCGTCGGCCAGGACCAGGTCATCAGCGGGCTGATCGTCGCGCTGTTGTGTCAGGGTCACGTACTGCTCGAAGGCGTGCCAGGCGTCGCCAAGACCCTCATCGTGCGCGCGCTCGGCGCGGCACTCGCGGTGGACACCAAACGGGTCCAGTTCACGCCCGACCTGATGCCAGGCGACGTGACCGGTTCGCTGATCTACGATGCTCGCACAGCACAGTTCGCGTACCGCGAGGGGCCAGTCTTCACCAATCTGCTGCTCGCCGACGAGATCAACCGGACCCCGCCGAAGACGCAAGCCGCGCTGCTGGAGGCCATGGAGGAGCGGCAGGTCTCGGTCGAGGGCGTGCCCCGGCCGCTGCCAGTGCCGTTCCTGGTGGCAGCCACCCAGAACCCGGTGGAATACGAGGGCACCTATCCGCTGCCGGAGGCCCAGCTGGACCGGTTCCTGCTGAAGCTCGCGGTCACCGTGCCCGAGCGCGACGCCGAGATGCGGATCCTGGCGAGGCACGCGGCGGGATTCGACCCTCAGGACCTGGCGGCCGCCGGCCTCCGGCCGGTCGCATCGGCCGCGGACCTGACCGCGGCTCGCGCCGCCGCAGCCGAGGTCCGGCTGTCAGGCGAGGTCACCGGCTACATCGTCGACATCTGCCGGGCTACCCGGCAGTCCGCCGCCGTCCGGCTGGGCGTGTCACCGCGCGGCGGCACAGCACTGCTGGCCACCAGCCGGTCCTGGGCGTGGCTGGCCGGCCGCGACTACGTGACACCGGATGACGTCAAGACGCTCGCCAGGCCCACGCTCCGGCACCGGATACAGCTCCGGCCAGAAGCCGAGCTGGCAGGCACCACTCCCGACGGAGTCCTGGACGGCGTGCTGTCCTCGGTGCCGGTGCCCCGGTAGCCGCCTCGTGACAGTCACCGGACGCGCCGCGCTCGTCGCGCTGCTCGGCACGCTGGCGGCACTGGCGCTGCGCAGCATCGCCGGCCTCGCGGTCGTCGACGGCTGCATCGTGGCTGCGATCCTCGCCGACGCGGCAATGGCCGGGAGCGTTCGCCAGCTCGAGATCTCCAGGTCCGGTGATAACCGGGTGATGCTCGGCCAGCGCGGCGCCACCACGCTGGAAATCTCCAACCAGGGCCGCCGCCAGTTTCGCGGCATCGTGCGGGATGGCTGGCAGCCGAGCGCAGGCGCGAGCGACCCGGCGGCCGTTCGCATCCCGGCCGGCGGCCGGGCCATCGTGACGACGACGCTGGAGCCGACCCGCCGCGGCGACAAGTCCGCAGCAGCGGTGACGGTGCGCTCGGTCGGCCCGCTCGGGCTGGCGGCACGTCAGGCGAGCCGTGAAGTGCCGTGGACGGTTCGCGTGCTGCCGCCGTTCCTGAGCCGCCGCCACCTGCCGGAAAAGCTGGCCCGGCTGCGCCAGCTCGACGGGCAGCACCGCAGCCTTGTTCGCGGTCAGGGCAGCGAGTTCGACTCGCTCCGGGAGTACGTGGTCGGTGATGATGTGCGGTCGATCGACTGGCGCTCGTCGGCCCGGCGATCGGAGATCGTCGTGCGGACCTGGCGGCCCGAGCGGGACCGGCGCATCGTGATCGTGCTCGACAGCGGCCGGACATCGGCGGGCCGGGTAGCCGGGCTGCCCCGGCTCGACACCGCGATGGACGCGGGCCTGCTCCTCGCGGCGCTCGCCATCCAGGCCGGCGACCGAGTTGACTTGCTCGCCGTCGACCGCCAGGTGCGCGCCCGGGTGCTCGGTGCGAGCAGGACTGAGGTGCTGCCGCTGCTGACTGACGCCATGGCGCTGCTCGAGCCGCAGCTCACCGAGTCCGACTACGGCCTGGTCGCGAGCACGCTGCTGACGATCGCACGGCGGCGCTGCCTGGTGGTCCTGCTGACCGACCTCAACTCCGCCGCGCTGGAACTCGGACTGCTGCCCCGGATCGGGCTGCTGGCGAGCAGGTACCAGCTGCTGATCGCGGCCAGCACAGATCCGCGGCTCGCTGAGCTCGCGGCGGGACGCGACGACGCGGCCGGGGTGTACGCC
>JBAUAR010000224.1:0-4367 GCA_049675875.1 Streptosporangiaceae bacterium | reverse complement strand
GGCTGCGGCTGCGGCTGCGTTGGCTGATGCTGGGTCCGCGGCGGCTGGGTCGGCGGCGGCTGGCGCGGGCAGCGGTGCGGACCGGGACCGGCTAGTGGACCGGCCCGGCGCCGGGCTGACGGTACTGCTGGTCGATCACCAGGACTCGTTCGTGCACACGCTAGCCAGCTACTTCGCCGAAGCTGGCGCTGAGGTCAGCACGCTGCGCGCGGGCTTCGACCCGGCGCTGCTGGCGGAGTTCGCGCCGGACCTGGTCGTGCTTTCGCCGGGACCGGGCTGCCCGGCCGACTTCGACTGCGACAAGCTGCTGTCGGCGCTGGACGAGCGCGACCTGCCCGCGTTTGGTGTCTGCCTCGGTTTGCAGGCGATGGTGGAGCACGCGGGCGGGTCGCTCGGACTCCTGGCAACGCCGGTGCACGGCAAGCCCGGCCGGGTGCAGGTGCTGGGCGGCGAGTTGCTGGCCGGACTGCCGGCCGAGTTCACCGCGGCGCGATACCACTCGCTGCACGCCCGGCCGGAGCAGGTCACCGGCGGCTTCGACGTCACGGCGGTCACGACGGACGGCGTGGTGATGGCCATCGAAGACGCCGCGCGCGGCCGCTGGGCCGTGCAGTTTCATCCCGAGTCGATCCTCACGACGGGCGGCCGCGCGGGCCACCAGGTGATCGCGAACGTACTGCGTCTTTGCCGGGAACGGCAGGCTGCTACTGCCTTGGGCCGCGGCTAGCCGGGCTGCCAGGACGTGCGCTCGCCGACGGCGGCTGTGCGCGCTGGCGCATTGTGGCAATGTTTGCGCTATGCCCGACATCAGCTTCGCGGCCGCGGACCATACGTGGCCCGGTTATCTCTCCGTACCTGCGGCGGGGCCCGGCCCGTGGCCGGGCGTCGTGGTCATCCACGAGGTGCTCGGCCTGACCGACGGGATTCGCCGCGCGGCGGACGAGATTGCCGCGCGCGGCTATCTCGCGCTGGCGCCCGACCTGTTCGACGGCAAAGCCTGGATCCGGTGCGTGCGCAGCGCGATTCAGCAGGTGCACGCCGGCCGCGGGCCCGCGTTCGCGGTCATCGACGGGGCCAGGGCGTTCTTGGCGGCACGGCCTGACTGCACCGGCAAGACGGGCGTCATCGGCTTTTGCATGGGCGGCGGCTTCGCGCTGATGTCCGCGCCGGGGCACGGCTTTGACGTCGCGGCGGTGAACTACGGCGAGGTACCGAAGGATGCCGAGCGCGTGCTATCGGGCGCCTGCCCGATCGTCGCCAGCTTCGGCGGCCGGGACCCGATGGGCACCCAGCATCCCGAGCGGCTGCAGCGCGCGCTCGCGGTCCTGGAGGTGCCGCACGATGTGGAGGTGTACCCCGGTGCCGGGCACCGGTTCATGACCGAATCCAGCGGTGCCGGAGCGGTGCTGGCCAGGTTCACCAGGATGTCATACCAGCCCGCCGATGCCGCCGACGCGTGGCGGCGGATCTTTGCGTTCTTCGATCGATACCTGGGGAGCTGACCGCAGCGGCTACGGAACCGGGTCGTAGTGAATCTGACTCGCCGGGATGCTGCTGGCGAGCACGGCGGCCGCCTGCCGCACCATGGCGGGCGGGCCGCAGACGTAGGCATCAGTGTTCTCGGACTGCCCCCCAGCACCGATCGCGTCGGGCAGCGTGCCGGTGAGGCCAGCGTAGTCAGGCTGCTCGGACAGCACGGGAATGACCCGCAGCGACGGGCAGGCCGCCTCCAGCAGCTGGAGATCCTCCAGGTCGTAGAGGTCGAAGTGCTGACGAGCACCGACGAACAGGGTTATCTTCCGCGGGCGGCGCGCGACCTTGTCCGCAGCGATCGCCTGCTCGACGATCGCCTTGATCGGCGCCAGGCCAGTGCCGCCGGCCAGGCAGAGCAGGTCGCGGTCGGCTGAGGTCAGCGTCATCGCTCCCTCGGCCGCGCCGAGCAGTACGCAGTCGCCCACGTCGGAGTGGTGCACGAGGGTGTTGCTGACCAGGCCGCCGGGAACGGCCCGGACGTGCAGCTCCAGCAGTCCGCGCGGTCGCGGCGCGGTCGCGACCGAGTACGTTCGCCAGGTCCGCGGCCACCTCTTGACCTGGACTTGCACGTACTGGCCCGCCTGGTAGGGCAGCTGCTGCTCGGTCCGCAGCCGCAGTACAGCCACGCCGGGCGACCGCAGCTCGTGGCTGACGATCTCGGCGATCCACCAGGGCGGCGCATCCTGCGCTGCGGCGGCAGCTGTCTGCATCCCGGCAGCGGCGTAGTCGAGCGCAGCCCGCCATGCGTTCGAGGTCTCGGGCGTCCAGCCCGTCCCGAGGCTGTGCGCGGCGGTGTCGCGCAGCGCGGTAAAGAATGCCTCATAGTGCTTCTCCAGGACGCCGAACCGGCGATGGTCGCGACCCAGCCGAGCCAGCAGCTCGGAGCACTCGGGTTCGGAATCCAGGCTCCCGATCAGCCGGCTGAGGGCGCCGAACATCCGCTCGCGCTGCGCCGTCATGCTGGTCGGGAACAGCGCCCGGATGTCCGGGCTGATGCTAAAAAGCCGCGCATAAAAGTACTCGACGGCCGCCGGGCCGTCGGATATGATCACTGCAAACGATTGCTTGACCAGGCGCGCATTCACTTGTGGCACCGTCGGCGACGTTTCTGCCGTTTTGCTATCGGCGACGCCGGTCTTGCCCGGCGTTATCTCACTCGCCCGACCGGTATTGGGCACCTCAATGAAGGCTTCGGAATTCGCTACCGCAGCGGCTGTGACCTGCGCCGGCCCGGTCCCTGCGCGCCGCCCGGCGTCCGCACGGACCGGACCGTCGGGGCGAGAATCGGGAAATCTGCCGCCAAGCGCTATTGCCACATGCTTGAGTGTTGCACCGCTCGGGTATGCAGACAACCCATTCTCACCAACGGCTGCCAACCTTTACGCAGCGTCACAGAATTGCGTTCGGTAGCGGTCGGCGCGGTAAATCGTTTCCCAGGGTGGTGCGATGTCCGGCATGAACGCCGGGCCGACCGCCGGGCAAATGTGGCAGCGGTTACCAGTCGGTATTGCGTCAGCGCCTTTCGGGTGCGCATTGCAGCTGTGTGTGCGCATTACGTCAGGTTGACATTAATGGCCTTTTCCATGCTTGCCGACGGGGCGGTCGCCGTCGGCTACCTGGCCGACTCGGCGCTGCGGCTCGGCCTAGGATGACGTGGTGACCGCACCCGCATACTGCCGGTTCCCGCACGTCGCCGGCGACCTCGTGGCATTCGTGGCGGCCGATGACGTCTGGCTCGCGCCGGTCGGCGGCGGCCGCGCCTGGCGCTTCACGGCCGACCAGCGGCCGTGCTCCACACCGCGATTCTCCGCTGATGGCACGCGGCTGGCGTGGACAACGACCAAGGATGGCGGTCTCGAGGTTTATGAAGCCAGCGTGGCCGACGGTGTGGGGTCGCGGCTGACTTACTGGGCCGCCCTCGGCGGGCGGGTGTGCGGCTGGACCCCGGCCGGCGAGGTTCTCGCGAGCAGCACGGCGGGACTGCCGTTCCCGCAGTACCCGCGCGGCCGGGCAATTGGCACTGACCAATCGGGCGAGCCGGGCGCGGAGCGACTGCTGCGCTTCGGCCCCGTCACGGACCTGTCGGTCGGGACGGCCAGCGACGGCACGAGCACGGTGGCGCTGCTGACCGGGACGTTCGGCCTCGATCCCGCGCACTGGAAGCGATACCGGGGCGGCACGGGCGGGCGGCTATGGCTCGGCCCTGCCGACGAGGTGCTCAACAGGGTCGATGCCGGTCGATCTGACAACGCCGCGGCCGAGCCAGTTAGGGCAGAAGCGCCGACCGCCGGGCGGTTCCGCCGGCTGCTCGCGGGTCATCCGGGCCAGCTCGGAAGCCCGATGCTGGTGGCCGGGCGGCTGGCCTTCAGCTCCGATCACGAGGGCGTCGGCAACATCTACTCGTGCGCGCCCGATGGCACCGACCTGCGCCGGCACACCGATCATGACCGCTGGTACGCCCGCCAGGCGAGCACCGACGGGCAGCGCATCGTGTATGCGTGTGGCGGCGACCTCTGGCTGCTATCAGCGCTCGGCGGTGCGGCGGAGCGGCTCGACGTCGTGCTCGGCTCGCCGGCGGCCGGCCGGGCGCCGCGGCTCATCTCCGCGGACGACCACGTCGGCTCCCTGTCGGTCGACACGGCCGGGACGGCCAGCGTGGTGGAAGTGCGCGGCACCGTGCACTGGCTGCCGCACCGGGACGGTCCGGCCAGGGCGCTCGCAGTGCTGGCAGGCGTACGCGCCCGGTATCCGCAGGTGCTGGGGGACGACGGCCGCGCCGTCTGGGCCAGCGACGCAGGCGGTACCGACGCGCTCGATGTTGGCGGGGGTGACCC
>JBAUAR010000223.1:0-4902 GCA_049675875.1 Streptosporangiaceae bacterium | reverse complement strand
CAGTCGTCCTGGTCCTCATCGTCGTCCGCCCCGCGATTGACATGATCCGATTTGCGGCCGCAGCTCCGGCCGCCCGACGCCACTACCCCGGCATGGTCCGCGCCCGGCACCGCTGGCGCTGGCTCTGTCGCTGTACCGGCCTGGCACTGCCCGAGTTGGCCGCCAAGAACCGGCCCGACGCCGAGTCCAGCGTCCTGGGCATGGTCCTGCTCTCCACCGTCTCCCGGCTCCTGGCCGTCGTGTGCGGGATCGAGGCGGCCGAGCGGGCCGGGCACATCCACTACCCGCATGCGAAGCGCTGGCGCCTGACTGACTACGGCTGGCAGTGCGACGTGAAGACGGCGCCTCGTACCGGACGCAAAGAGGTCGAGAAGCAAGCCGCTCACATCGCTGACTACTGGCGGTCGGTCCGAGTCGGCGTCACCCAGGCCGCGCCTGGCCGGCTCATCGTCCGCGCCCTCCGCGAGGATCCGCTCGCCGTTCCGTTCGGCCCCGATCAGTGCCCGCCCGGCACCTTCGAACCACACCAGCCAACCGTGCTCTACGTCGGCCGGGACGACTTCGGCACCGACCGTTACCTTCCGTTGCGCGGGCTTACCGGCATCTGCGTCTCCGGCCTGCCCGGCTACGGCAAGACCAGCCTGATCAACTCCTGGCTGTGCCAGCTCGCGCCGACCCCGGCCGTGCAGTTCGCGCTGCTGGACGGCAAGGACGGCGGCGACCAGGAACCCTGGCATGAACGTGCGTGGCGGCACGCGGGCGACCAGCTCGCGGACGCTCTGGACATCCTGGAGGATCAGCACGCCGAGATGCGCCGCCGCCTGCGCACCATCGTCAGACGATGCGGGCAGACCAACGCCTGGAACGCGGGCGGTCCTACCGAGGACCTGCCGCTGCTCCTGACCGTGGTCGACGAGTGCCAGACCTACCTAGACATCGCCCAGCACAAAGGCGACCGGGCAATGGAGAGCCTTGCCCGCCGCTGCATCGCGCTCATCGGGGAGCTGATCCGCAAAGGCCGCTCCGTACTGTGCCTGACGATTCTGGCCACGCAGAAGACCACCGGCGACTCGATTCCGACCAGCTTGCGCGACAACTCCGGGCTCGACGTCGCCTTCGCGCTCAAGACCACCGAGTCCAGTGTCGCCGCCCTCGGTGACGCGATCCGCGAATACCCCGGCTACAGCCCGACCCTGCTCCGCGAGACCCCGAACGGGATCGGCACCGCCGTCGTCACCCTCACCACCGGCACCGACCCCTTCACCCGCCTCCGCGTCCCGCAGATCACCGAACAATGGGCCGCTCCCCGCGCGGCCGCCACGACATGCCACCGCCGCGACCCGTACGAAGCCGAGCCCGTCTCCGTCCCGTCGCAGCTTCCCGTCGTCCCTGCACACTAGGAGTGTCGATCATGGCAACCACACTGCTGCTGACCGTCGAGCAGGCTGCAGCTGAGCTGCATATCGCCCGGCGACGTGTATTCGAGCTGATCAGAAACGGCCAGCTGCCGTCCGTGAAGATCGGCACGAGCCGCCGCATCAGGAGCGCCGACCTGGCTGACTACGTGGCGCGGCTCAGCGACGGCACCCAGCAAATCCCGGCCTAGGCAATGGCATCGTCACCAGGCAAGTCAGGAGGCCGTCGCGCCAACGGCGAGTCGTGGAAGTCGGAAGGACCGAACGCTCAGGGCTACTACGAGGCGTTCGTCTGGATGGGTACCAAGGCTGATGGCACAGCTGATCGCCGACACGTCAAGCGCAGGACCGAGGCCAGCCGAAACAAGGCCGTGCGGGAGCTGGAGCGCAAGCGTGATGCTGGCCAGGTCGGCAAGCCCGGCAAGGTCAAGACAGTCAGGGCCATGCTGGACCGGCACCTGGACGTCGTGCTCCCGCAGCGCGAACGTGCGCCCAAAACGATCATCGGCTATCGCTCGCTGTGCAAGAACCAGATCTACCCGCGCTGGGGCGGCCAGCGGATCGGCCGGCTCCTGCCGGAGCAGCTCGAGGACGGCTACGCGGAGATGCGAGCTCGCGGCCTGGCCGCGTCCTCGATCCGCAAGGTTCACGCCATCTTGTCTAGCGCTTACGAGATTGAGGTCCGGCGCGGCAACGTCGCCCGCAATCCCTGCAAGCTCGTAGAGCCACCCCGGCTGGGTCAGCCCAAAAAGGCCGCCCTGACCCAGCAGCAGGCTCGCGCGGTCCTGGATGTCGTCGGCAGCCGCCGCAACGCCGCACGCTGGTCGGTTGGACTCGCCTGCGGCCTGAGGCAAGGAGAAGTGCTCGGGCTGCGCTGGCCCTACGTCAACCTCGACTCCGGCGAGCTGCGCGTGTGGTTCCAGCTGCAGCGCCTGCCCTGGCGGCACGGATGCCCCGACGTAGCCGCCTGCACCGAACACCGGCACCGGCGGCCTTGCCCGCGTCGCTGCCCGAAAGCCCTTCGCAAGTCCGGTCGTCCGCATGTCTGCATCCCGGCTAGCGATCTGCGGATCTGCCCGCCGGGCTGCACCCGGCACGCGGCAACATGCCCCGACCGCCAGGGCGGCGGTCTGGTCTTCCGGGAAATCAAGGAACGGCGCCGCAAGACCGTCGCCCTGCCGCCCGAGCTCGTCGCCGTCCTCAAGGCTCAGCGCGAAGCTCAGGACCTCGAACGCGAGACAGCAGCCAACCTCTGGCACGACCACGGCGTGGTATTCGCCTGCGAGGACGGCCGCCTCATCGATCCTTCAGCCGATCTGCGCGAGTGGTCAGCCATCCTGGCCCAGGCCGGCATCCCGCACGCCGGCACCCACACCATGCGACACTCCGCGGCCACCATCGCCCTGGAGGAGGGCGTTGCACTGGCCGTCGTCCAGGAGATGCTCGGCCACTCCGACATCCGCGTCACCCGCGGCTACTCCCATGTTTCCTCGGTGCTGGCCCAGGACGGGGCGGCCCGCGTCGGGCGGGCTCTCTTCGGGGAAAGTGCTACCAAAACTGCTACCAAGAGCCATGATCCATAAGGCTTAGCGGGGATTCCCGCTGGTCAGGTGGAGCCGCCTATCGGAATCGAACCGATGACCTATTCATTACGAGTGAATCGCTCTGCCGACTGAGCTAAGGCGGCGCGCGCAAGGTGAAACCCGGCGAGCCACAGGATTCTATCGGCCCCCGGCTGGTCCGCGCGCATCGCCGTGCATCGCCTCGTATGCCTTTCGGGAACCGCACACGCTGGCCTTCGGGCACGCAGTGCGCCTGCCGTCCTCGGCCAGCTTGACGATCACCTGGTCTGCCGGGACATTGTGCCCGACCACCGTGCCCGGCCCGTCGGGCGTCTCGACCTCCTCCCCGTAGCGTGGCGCCGACGCATGGAATTCCTGATAGAGCGGGTGCTCGTACTTCAGGCAGCACATGAGGCGACCGCATGCCCCGGCGATCCGCAGCGGATTCACTGGCAGGTCCTGGTCCTTGGCCATGCGTACCGAGACGGGCTCGAAGTCCTTGAGGAACGTGGCGCAGCACAGGTCACGGCCGCACGGACCAATGCCGCCTTGCAGCCTGGCCTCGTCCCTGGGTCCGATCTGGCGGAGCTCGACCCTGGCGTGCAGCCTGGCCGCGACGTCCTTGACGAGCGCGCGGAAGTCGACCCGATGCGGCGCGCTGAAGTAGATCGTGAAGGTATTCGGCGTGTCCAGGTAGTCGACGCCGATGATCTTCATGGGCAGGCTGTGCTCTCGCACCAGCCGTCTGGTGGTGACGCGCGCCTCGGCGCGGCGGCGGCGGTTCACCTCGTCGCGGCCCAGGTCTTCCTCGCCCGCCAGGCCGACGCACACCGGGAGGTCGGTGATCTCGTCATCAACCCACTGCGGGGCCCAGATGCACTCCGCGACCTCAGGGCCAGTGTCGGTGGGCACGAGAACCTTCGTGCCGACGGCGGGCTTGTACTGGCCCGGATCGAGGTAGTACAGCCGCCCGTTCCGCTGGAAGCTCACCGCCATCATCATGCCCATGCGCCAACATTACGGCCCGGTAACGGCTCCCGTCTGCCCGGCGAGTACCCCAATTCCGGCAAACCGCGCGCAGCGCGGCTACCGCCCGCATGGCGCGGCTACCGCCGGCTGGCTAGCGCAGCGCGAGCGTCAGTTCCTCGACCGCCAGCAGCGGCGCCGCATTGGCCTGCAGCCGCTGCCGGCAGCGCAGGATGGCCTCGATCCGGCGCACGGTCGCCCGCGGACCGGCCTCGGCCGCGAGCCTGGTCAGCTCGTCGGTCCGCGGCTCGTTAGCCAGCTCGACCGGGGCGCCGACCTGCACGGCGAGCACGTCGCGGTAGTACGCCGCCAGATCCAGCAGAGCTCGATCCAGGGAGTCGCGCTTGAGCCTGGTCGCCCGCGACTTCTGTCGGTCTTCCAGTTCGCGCAGCGCTCCGGCACCGCCGCGGACCGCCGTTGCGACGCCCTTGCCGGTCGATCCGTCGCCGAATGCTCGCCGCAGCGCCTGACGCTCCGGTTCGTCGAGCTCCTCCGTCACCGCCGCAGCTTCTGCCTCCGCCGCCCTGACGAGCCCGGCGGCCGCCCGGACAGCTTCGCCGATGTTACTGAGCTGGCCAGGCACGCGAAGAACCTCGTCGCGCCTGCGCGCTGCTTCCGCGTCGGTCGCGAGCCGCCGCGCCCTGCCGATGTGCCCCTGGGCAGCCAGGGCGGCGGCTCTTGCCCGTTCCACCCCGACGCCCTCGCGTACCAGTACGTCGGCAACGGCTGCCGTCCGCGGCGTTACGAGGGTAACCAGCCGACAGCGTGACCTGATCGTCGTCGGCATGTCGTCCGCGTAGGGCGCGCACATCAGCCACACGGTTCGCGGCGATGGTTCCTCGATCGCCTTCAGCAGCGCATTCGCTGCCTGTTCGGTGGCCCGGTCCGCGTCCTCGAAG
>JBAUAR010000222.1:0-1724 GCA_049675875.1 Streptosporangiaceae bacterium | reverse complement strand
GCTCGGCGACGCGGGCGCCAACGCGCTCGGCGCGCTGCTCGGCGTCGCGGCGGCTACGACGCTGTCGCGACGCGGTCAGGTGGCGGCGCTGGCCGCGATCGTCGGGCTGACCGCGGCGAGCGAGTTCGTCAGCTTCACTCAGGTCATCGAGCAGACTGGCCCGCTGCGCTGGCTGGATCTGCTCGGCCGCCGGCCGGCCGCGCAGGCGGTGCCGGGCGGACAACTACAGGCGGGGGATGGCGGACGGGCCGGCGATCCCGGACCGGCTGGCAGGGCGCACCCAGGCCGGCGCCTCGCACCAGTACGGTGACGGGCCAGGCCGTCCCGGTCACGCAGGACGGTCAGGACTCGGGGGCCGGCCGGTCGGCCGGCGCAGGGTTCGGCCGGGCCGCTGCAATGATCGCCGCGCTGACCGTCCTGGCCCGCGTGCTCGGCCTGATCCGCACCGTCGTGTTCGCCAAGACCGTGGGCGCTACCTGTCTCGGCACCGCGTACATCACCGCCAACACGCTGCCGAACATCGTCTATGACATCGTCCTCGGCGGCGCGCTGACGAGCATCATGGTGCCGGTCCTCGCCAGGCCCGCGGACCGGTCAGCGGCCGACCCGGCGGCCGCGGCCGAGGTCCGGCAGACCTCGTCCGCGCTGCTGACCTGGACGACCGTCATCCTCGTGCCGGTCAGCGTGGCAGTAGCGGTGGCCGCCCGGCCGATCGCCGGCCTGCTCAGTCCGGCGAACGCGCGCGATCACTGTGCGCGCGGACCGCTCGTCGCCGTGACCGGGCACATGCTCGTGGTATTCGCGCCGCAGATTCTGCTGTACGGACTGGCAGTCGTGCTCTACGGCATCATGCAGTCGCATCGCCGGTTTGGCGGCCCAGCCCTGGCGCCCGTCATCTCCAGCCTCGTGGTCATCGGCGCCTACCTCGCGTTCGTGCCGCTCGGCGGGCGGGACACCAACGACATCTCCGCACTGCCGCTCGGCGCCAAGCTTGTACTGTCGGTGGGCACCACCGCCGGGGTAGCGGCGCTCGCGCTCACCGCCGTCTGGCCCGCCTGGCGACTGCGGATCCGGGTCCGTCCGACGCTCCGGTTCCCGGCCGGCATCGCCCGGCGGGCCGGCCGTCTGGCCGTCTTCGGGATCATCGCGCTGCTGGCTCAGGACGTGTCGCAGCTCGTGGTCATCGTGCTGGCCAACGGCCATGGCACGAGCGCCGCGATCGTGCTGTACCAGTACGGCTGGCAGGTATTCGAGGCTGCCTATGCGGTGCTCGCCATCTCCATCGCAGTGAGCGCCTTCCCGGCGCTGTCAGTCCGCGAAGGCGCCGAGTTCGACCAGACCGCCGCCGCCTCGGTCCGAGCGGTGCTGCTGATGTCGTTCCTCGGCACCGCGCTCGTGCTCGCGGTCGCGATGCCGGCCGCGCATTTCCTGGCCGCCTCGCAAGGTCAGGTGTCCCAGCTCGCGACGGGCCTGGCGCTGTTCGCGCCCGGGCTGGCCGGCTACGGGCTGGTGGCCAGCCTGTCCCGGGTGCTGCTCGCGGCAGGCCGAACCCGGGCGGCGGCGACGGCCGTTGCGGCTGGCTGGCTGGTCGTGATCGTGGCCGACGTCGTCCTCGTGACCCTCGCGCCGGGCCGGCTGGTGGTGGCAATGCTCGCGCTGGGCAACACGCTCGGCCTCACCGTTGCCGGGCTTGCGCTTGCGGTCGCCGTCGGGCGGGCGCGCGG
>JBAUAR010000221.1:0-3278 GCA_049675875.1 Streptosporangiaceae bacterium | reverse complement strand
GGGAACGGCTGGTGACGCCGGCGGTGCCACCGCGGCAGGGGTGAATCGGGCGCTAGCGCCGGTCGTCAGCTCGCCGGCGTTCGGTCAGTCGCTCGGGGTGCTGGTCACCAACCTCGCGACGGGTCAGGTGCTGTACGCCAGCAACGCCAGCGCCGGTTTCACGCCCGCCTCGACCAACAAGCTCGCAACGGCGGTCGCCGCGCTCAAGGTTCTCGGCCCGGCCGCGCGGCTGACCACCAAGGTCGTGACCGGGACCGGCAGCGGCTCGGTCGTCCTGGTTGGCGGCGGCGACCCCACCCTGGCCGCCGGCCGCCCGCCCGCGGCCGACTATCCGCAACCGGCCACCCTGCTCGAGCTCGCCACCCAGACCGCCCAGGCGCTGCGAGCGCGCGGTCAGCGCACCGTGCAGCTCGGCTACGACACATCGCTTTACACCGGTCCCGGTCTCGGGCCTGGCTGGTTGCCCAGCTATGTGACCACTGGCAACGTCAGCACGATTACCTCGCTGGAGGTCGACCAGGGCAGGGTGACCCCGGCCGGCGCTCCGGTGGATGCCGACGCGGGCGGCGGATTGCGCTCCGCCGATCCGGCGCAGCAGGCCGCGAATATCTTCGCCGGGTACCTGGCTGCCGACGGCATCGCCGTAGCCGGAGCCGCGCAGCAGGTCACCGCGCCGGCCGGGGCCACGACGCTGGCCAGCGTGCAGTCACCGCCGCTGTCCGAGATCGTGCAGTGGATGCTCGAGGAGAGCAACAACGTCATTGCGGAGAACCTGGCCAGGCAGGTCGCCATCGCCACCGGTCAGCCAGCTTCGTTCGGCGGGGGGGCGGTCGCGGTCACCTCGGTGCTGCGCGGGCTGGGCGTCACCGGCGAGCTGCAGCTCTATGACGGTAGCGGCCTGTCGCCGGACGACAAGATCGCCCCGGCGGTACTGGTCCAGCTCATCAGGCTCGCCGCCACCGCCTCTCAGCTACGGTCGGTGCTGACCGGCCTGCCGGTCGAGGGCTTCTCTGGCACGCTGCTGTCCGGCGGCAGTGTCTTCGCCCCCGGCGGTGATACGGGGCTTGGCGTCGTACGGGCGAAGACCGGCAACCTCAGCAACGTGGTGGCCCTGGCCGGCAGCGCGTACGCCCAGAACGGCCAGTTGCTGGCGTTTGCCGTGATGGCCGACCAGGTTCCGACCGACGCGCTGGCGACTGCGGCGACGCAGATGGTTGACCTGGCCAGTGTGCTGGCCGGGTGCGGCTGCCAGTAGGGGCCGATCCGCCGCGCTGCGGCGCGCCCAGACGGCGCGCCCGCCAGGTGACGGCTGCAGCCCGGCCGGGGCAAAGCGGCCCGACTCCACGTACGGTGGAGGGGTGAGCACCACTCAGATGATCGACTGGCAGGTGGCGACGTCCACCGGTGTCCGCTGGGTCCGGCCAGGCCCGCAGATCAGCATGCCCGAGGCGAGGAACGTCGTGGCCGAGCTACGGCAGCTTGCTGCCGCGGTCGCGGACCCGGTGCGCGAGCTCACCGGCCTGCCGGGCGCAGCGGACGACGGCAGGGTCGCAGTGGTCGATCGCCCTGGCTGGATCCGGGCGAATGTGGACGGGTTCCGCGTGGTGCTCGACCCGCTCGTGCAGCGGCTCTCCGAGACCCCGAACGTCCCGCAGCCCGGCCCGCTGATCACCGCGGTGGGCTCGCGGGTCACGGGCATGCAGGCGGGGCTGATCCTGGCGTACCTGGCGAGCCGAGTGCTCGGGCAGTACGAGCTCTTCCTGCCGCCAGATCCCGACGCGCCCGGAACGGATGCTCCCGCCGGTCGGCTGACTCTGGTCGCGCCCAACATTGTGATGGTCGAGCGAGAGCTCGAGGTCGATCCGCACGACTTCCGGCGATGGGTCTGCCTGCACGAAGAGACACACCGGACTCAGTTCACGTCGGTGCCCTGGCTCCGGCCGTACGTCCAGCAGCAGATGTCGGACTTCCTGCTGGCCTCCGACCTCGACCCGGCCTCGATCCTGGACCGGCTGCGGGCTGCCGCCGACGCGGTTGCCGGCGCCGTCCGCGGCGGTGAGGGGGAGAGCCTGATCGAGGCCATTCAGACTCCGCGGCAGCGCGAGGTCCTCGACCGGATGACCGCGGTCATGACGCTCGTCGAGGGGCACGGCGACTACGTCATGGATGCTGTCGGCCCCGAAGTCGTCCCGTCCGTCGCCGAGATCAGGGCGAAGTTCAGCGCACGCCGCGGATCCGCGGGGCGGCTGGAGCAGGCCATTCGCCGGATTCTCGGGATCGACCTGAAGATGAAGCAGTACGAGCAGGGCTCACGGTTCGTCCGGTCGGTCGTCGACGAGGCCGGTATGGCAACGTTCAACAAGGTGTGGACCTCGCCGGACACGCTGCCGACCAGGGACGAGCTGATGAGCCCGCAGACCTGGCTGGAGCGCGTCGACGGGACGGGCCCGGCCGCCGCAGAATCCGCAGCCGCCGACTGACCTGGGGAGCGGACGTCAGGTGGGACCGCACCCGGCGGTGGCAGCGGTCCGGCGTGCGGTACGGGTCAGCCTGGCCGACCTGGAGCCCGGCGACCTGGCGCTAGCCGCCTGCTCGGGCGGAGCGGACTCGCTGGCGCTTGCCGCGGCGCTGGCCTTCGAGGCGCCGAGGGCGGGGCTGCTGGCCGGCGGCGTCACCGTCGACCACGGGCTGCAGGTCGGTTCGCCTGCGCGGGCGCGGCAGGTAACCGAGGTCATGACGGCGCTCGGGCTCAGCCCGGTGCTGTCGGTCGCCGTGACGGTTGAACGACCGGGGGGTCGCGGGGGGTCGTCCCCCCGAGTTGCAGCGGCAGCCGCGGCGGCCGGGGCCTCCCGCTACCCGGGACCCGAGGCGGCGGCGCGCAATGCCCGCTATGCGGGGCTAGAGCAGGCAGCCGAGACGACGGGCGCCAGCCGGGTGCTGCTCGGGCACACGCTGGACGACCAGGCCGAGACCGTACTACTCGGCCTCGCCCGCGGCTCCGGAGCCCGGTCGCTGGCCGGGATGGCGCGGAGCTCGGGCCGCTACCTGCGGCCACTGCTCGGCATCCGTCGCGACCAGACCAGGGCCGCCTGCACAGCACTGGGGCTGGAGCCCTGGGATGATCCGCAGAACGCTGATCCGGCCCTGACCAGGGCCCGGGTCCGAGGCCAGCTCATGCCGGCCATCGCCGAGGCACTCGGGCCGGGGGTGGCGGAGGCGCTGGCGCGGACGGCCGACCTGCTGCGGGCGGACGCCGAGGTGCTCGACGGGCTCGCGGC
>JBAUAR010000220.1:0-10135 GCA_049675875.1 Streptosporangiaceae bacterium | reverse complement strand
GCGTCAGCGGGCCGGTCAGGGTCGGCGATCTCCAGGTCGCGGGCCAGCACGTCACGGCCGCGCCCGTCCGTCCGCCGGACGGCGAGCCGGCCAGCGAGCCGTGCGACACCCGGAGTGCGGCCCTCGTCGTCACTGACGCTGTCAGCGCCTGCGCAGTCGCGCAGCAACGGTGAGTACGGCAGCCTGCTGGGCAGCCTGATTCACTGACGTCGCAGACACGACGGGCGGGTCCGGCGATGCTGCCGGCCCCGCCCGCTCGTGCTGGCTGGGCCGATCGGCCCCCGGCCTCTATGCTGGACGCAGCGGCGGGTGAGCCGGCCGGGCGGCCGCGTCGCGTCAGCTATGGCTGGTGCGCCGAGGAAGGTCCGGGCTCCGCAGGGCAGGGTGGTCGGTAACACCGACCCGGGGTGACTCGCGGGACAGTGCCACAGAAAGCAAACCGCCCCCGGACTCGTCCGGGGGTAAGGGTGAAACGGTGGTGTAAGAGACCACCAGCGCCCAGGGTGACCTGGGCGGCTTGGTAAACCCCACCCGGAGCAAGGTCAAGAGGGAGCGCGCCCAGCGCGACAGCTCCTGCGCGAGCGATTGAGGGCTGCCCGCCCGAGCTCGCGGGTAGACCGCTTGAGGCTGTCGGCAACGGCAGCCGTAGATGGATGGCCGCCGGCCCGCGCGAGCGGGCGCACAGAACCCGGCCTACAGGCCGACTCGCCCGCCGCCCGCACTCTGACCTGTAGTCACGGGTGCTCCAGTTCCGTTCCGGTTCCGTCAATACGGGCCTCAGAACCTGGTCGATGTTCAGGACTCGGTTATGGCCGCCGATCGGCACGAGTTCCGCTACGAAGAGCGGATGAGATAGTGAAATCGTGGACGAGACCAACAGACGGTTGCTCGTCTGCGCGTGCCTGTCGCTGTCCGGGAGGTTCGCTCCGTTCGGCCGACAAGCAGCTCGCGGCCTTGAAGTATGGGCAGAGCTAGACGGCAAGGCCGACGTCCTGATTGAAGACGACGCCAGCGACATGCGCCAGCTCCAGGCGCTCCTGCCCGGTCTGGCCGCGCGCTGTGACCTTCTTCTGGGTCCCTATTCCACCGTGCTGATGCGAGCTGCAGGCGACATGGCCGCCGAGAACGGCTGGCTGATCTGGAACCACGGCGGATCAGGCGACGACGTTGAGACGGCTTACCCCGGCCACGTGGTGTCTGTCCTTACTCCTACCAGCCGCTACATGGAGCCGTTCCTAATCCATCTCGCCGCAAAGGCGGGTCCGGGCCAAGATCTCCGGATCGTGCACGGCAACGGCCGGTTCGGCAGGCAGGTTGCCAGTGGCGCTGCGGCATACGCCCGCCAGCTGGGATTCACGCACATCGGCATGGGCCCGGCCGAGGAGATCTTGACTGGCAACCATCCCGGTGACTGGGTCCTGATCACAGCAGGGACCTTCGAGGATGACACCAAGACCTTTCTCCGAGCACGTCGCCTATCCGGGACACCGCGAGTCATATGCGCTGTCGCGGCAGGAGTCCAGGAATTCAGCCGCGCTATCCGGGACGCTGATGGCACGTTCGGGATCGCTCAGTGGTTCCGCGGAGGCGATCATGCCGCCGTTGTTGGTCCTGGCGAGGGCGACTTCCTGGATGAGTACCGCGCCGCATCCGGCGAAATGCCCGACTACCCGGCCATCCAAGCCGCCGCAACTGCATCGATCGCTGTCCACTGCGCCAGAGCGGCGGGCAGCGCCAGCCGCGACCTCCTGTGGCCAGCGGCCACAGCCCTGAGCACCAGCACGCTATACGGCGCCTTCAGGATCGACAAAGCCACCGGCGCGCAAATCGCCCACCGGACTGTCTTGACTCATTGGATCGAGGGCGAGCTGGTCGCCGTCCAGCCGCTGCCGGTGAGGTGCTAACCGGCTGCGCCTCATCAGGCGTCAGCGCCAGGCTGGCAGAGGCAGTCAGTCCGGGTTCAGGTACTGACCGCCCCACGTCTGCGGGTCTGTGTCCGCTAGCGTCTCGGTGAACGTCCACCGATGACCGGCGAAGTCCTCGGCGCCATACTGCCGCTCGCCATACATGTAGTCCGCCGGCTCCGCCAGGATGACCGCGCCATGTGCCCGGGCACGCTCGCAGTGAGACCGCGCGTCCGGGACCCGCACCATCACGTACTGGGCCACCGCCTCGCGACTCGGCGGGCGGCGGTAGCCACCTGGCTCGGCCACGATCACGGCCCCGTCGCCGACCCTCAGCTGAGACCGGTGGTTCTCGCCGATCCGTAGCCGCTCGACAAACCCGAATGCCGCAGTCAGCCAGGCAACCGCCTCGCGGACGTCCGGATAGATCAGAACCGGGATGACCGTGGCCGCTGGGACCGACCGGTTGACCTTCATTCCGCCAGGCTAACGACATGCACGCCGGCAGATCGATCCGGACGGCGTGTAGCTGGTCGGGCTGGCGCAGCCCGTGGTCGCCGCAGGCGGCAGCTAGGCGCGAGTGGATGTGGGCGTGCAACTGCGCGATGGCGGCGGCGCCAAGGTCTTGGTCGTGGACCAGGAGCACGTGGTAATGCGGGTGCCAGCCGTTCTCGTCGCCCGAGGTGAACTCCAGGGCGATGACGTGCCCGGCGATGCCGAGGCGGCGCTTGAGCCGCTGCCAGGACGCGCCCTGAGTGACGCGCTTCCACGCGTCACGCTCGGCCCCGACGAGCTTGGAGAGCGGGTTGGCCAGGTCGTGCGGGACGGTGATGGTGACCAGACTGGCTGCGTGGCCCTGGCTCTCCCAGGTGGTGAGGGCGTCGCGGAGTTCGGCGGCGCGGCGGTGGTGGATTTTGGCGGAGCAGACGGGGCACAGCCACACGTTGCCGCAGGTTTCCAGCCCGCAGTAGTACGCGGAGCCGTCCTTCATCCGGACTTCGACCCGGTCACCGACCGGGACGGCGCCGCAGTTGCGCTGGCGCTCGGGTGTGTCCGGGTCGGCGGCGGCGAGGGCCCGCAGGTTCATCCTTGCGCCGCGGCGCCATCCGGCCGGATCGTCGCAGGCGACCAGGGGGTGGTTCGAAACTTTGCGTCTATACCGAGACAGTCCGTTCGCGGGAGCGGCAGCGGGAGAAGCAGGGGAACGGAGGGATGATCGGCGGCCTACTGCGCTTCGCGCCCGGCCGCCTCGGGGCGCGCCGAGACCGCGTGCCCTGGCGGTGCGGGAACTGTCGGTGGGTCGGGTCGTGGTTGTCATGCGTGACTCCGGCGGCGAGCTGGACACCCGAGGCCCGCACAGGACGGGTCTCGCTGGTCGTCTCGGGCCGGGATGGCAACCGGCAGCGCGTTACGCGCGCGATGCGTCAGCAGTGGCTGGCTGAAATAGGGATGGAAGAGGGCAGGCTGCTATGGCCTGCTGGCGTTACGGCCGATGGCTGGGCCGGTAGCCCTGCAAAGCGCGAATCACCGCGAGTTGGCGATGCCTGATCCGCAGCTGTCGGGCATGTACGGGGGAGCGCGAGACGTGGCAAATCGGGCACAATGAATGCCTGGCCTACAGCCGACTCGCCCGCCGCCTTCGCGCTGACCTGCAGTTACTAGCCCGCCTCGGCGGCCCGGCAGATAGCTACCAGCTGGTCCCGGTAGGAGTGATCGGCAGTCTCCAGCTCGTTCTTGACCACCGCGCCGTTCGCCCACCATTGCAGCAGGTCCCTGGCCATCTCCTGACCAGCCCTGGTGTGGACGCACAGGGCGTAGTCGGGCACTGAGACGACGACCTCCCCGGACTCAACCTTGTGTACCAGCTCGGTGTGTTCGGAGCTGGTCCGGTCCTTCTTCGCGGTGGCGAGGAACCGCACCGCGTGAACGGCCATCATCGTCTGCTCCCCGCCGCTGGCAGCGCGGTAGTTCTCGTGCAGGCTGTTCAGCAGAATCGGAGCCAGCGGCTCACCCATGCCAATGTCCTCAACGGCGATCAGCTTGAGCCGATGCCACAGGTGCTCGGCGACTTCCGGCGAGGTCGTCAGCATCTCATGGGCGGCGAGCACGGCGTTGTCGACGTTGCTCCGCCGGATCTCTTTCTGAAGAACCGACACCAGCTGATCAACCGGGATGCCGCGCGGCGATGTGAGCCGGGTATAGCGATCTTTGGCGTGCGGGGGCGGCCCCATCCGACGCTTTGACATGAACGTCCCTTCCGGTCTCGACACCATCAGGCACGTCCGCGACCAGAAGGGCCTGTCTCCGGTGCGAGCTTACTGACACCAGCGTTCGGCAGAACATGGCATGTGCGCTCAGGCCCTGTTTTGATGATGTCATGACATTCCATCTCAAGGCTGACACTGACCTTTCGCAGCCAGAGCTTGATGCGCTGCGAACTCAGGGCCAAGATCTGGCGAACGCGGAAGACTGGCACGGATTGCTGGCATTGCGACCGGAGCTTGAGGCCGACGCCGAATTCTGGCCGGACTTTTGGGGTCCGGCCTGTGCGCTCGCGGCCCGCAAGCTCGGACGGCCGGGAGCGATCGAACTGCTGGCGGAGCTGGTGCGGGTCGGCTTCACCCAGCCGGAACTGTTTGCGGGCGAACTGGAACGCGCGTTCGCCGACGATCCGGGCTGGCCGTTGATCGAGGCGCGGATGGCCGCCGGCAACGCGACGGCGCCGATGGTGCTGACTGAGTGGCCCGCGCTGACACCTTCGGCCCCGCTGTGTCTGCTGGAAGTGCCGGGCCGGGCAGATGAACTGCGCGCGCAGCTGCCGGCCGCGCGTCCGTCAGCGTGGGACACCGCCGTGGCAACGCTGGCCTGGGTTACCGGCCGCTGGGAGCACGCGAACGCCCATCTCGAGATCGACGACGCGGTCGAGTGCCTGCGGCGCGTTGATCAGGGCCAGCGGTTCGCCTGCGTGGAGTACTCGCTGGTGCTGACGCAGTCGCTCAACGCACTGGCCATCCCGGCGCGCCGGGTCTCGCTGCGGCAGCAGAACTATTTCGCTGGCATCGGCCGCGGTCACGTCGTCTCCGAGGCTTGGATAGACGATCTGGGTCGCTGGGTGCTGCTCGACGGGCAGAACGGCCTGTACTGGACCGGCGCTAGCGGCGAGCCCCTCGGCCCGCTTGAGCTACAGCAGGCCTTCGCCGCGCGCGATCGACGACCGAACTTCGTCACAGTCGGCGCGCCCATGGACGAGGACGACGCCGACCTGTGGTTCACCTATTTCGCCCACGCGACGTCCAACGCGGGCACATGGTCGCCGGGCTCGTTCGGGCTGGTGTTCCAGCGCACGATGCTGCACATGTCACGGCGGCTCGAGCACCGACCGGAAGTGCTCTACCCAGACCTGTCCGAACTTGGCGTGGAGACGGCGCTCGACGGTCACCAGCCGGCCGTGCGGCTGCTTGCTGCGCACCCGTTCGCGCGCGGGTTTGCCACCGATGGGGCCGACCTCGCCGGTGACATCCTCCGCCTGGACGACAGGCCTGGCGAGCATGCGACGTCGCTGGCGGTGCGGACCGACTACGGTCTTTTGCCCGGCACGACGCTGCGATATACGGTCGCGTAACCCTGCGGTTGACTGCTCACTGCGCGCTACGGGCTTCCAGCACGGTCAGGTCGCGGACCGCGAACCGGTAGTGCTCGATCTCCTCCTCCATTACCACGCCGATGCAGTCCATAACGGTGCGCTCCTCGTCCGGGTAACCAGGAGCGGGCGAGCGTCGGCACAGCCTCCCTAGGCCGTCGTCGGTCAGGTCGGCCACGATGTGCCGCAGCACGGCCATCCGGTCGGCGCGGGCGGCCAGGATCTCGGCGTAGCTGGACTGCGCGGTCAGGTCGATGCCCAGCGCTGCCGCGTCCGCGTGCGGATACCAGCTCTGTGGCAGGCCGAGCCGGTGGTAGGGCATCGGCTCGTCCAGCACCGTCCGGCTGGCCCAGGCGTCGGTGATAAAGACCAGGTGGCGGAGAGTCTGCTCGAATGACCACTCCGCAGCGACCTGTTCGGCCAGCGCCGCGGCAGGCAGCCGCCCGGCCCGCTCGGTTGCCTCCGTCCACAAGCGCTCGATGGTGTCCCATATCGCGCGGACGTCATCGGCCGTCCGCCCCGCCCGGAACTGCACTCGCTCCGGGTGCCGCCGGTCCAGCTCGGCGCTCACGAAGTCGGTCACGTCAACGCCGTTGATCGTGACATTGCTGAGGTAACCGGAGATGCTCGCGTTCACCAGCCAGCCGTCCCGGATCGTGACACCGGTCAGGTCGCAGTCAGTGAACCGGGCACCGCGCAGGTCCGCGACGTCGAAGGCGGCGCCCCGGAACTCCGCACTGCCGCCGCCCTCGCCGGGGTAGAACCGATGCGGCCCGAATTGCGGCTCCGTCGTGTCACCAGGCCAGCCGGGAGCCGGCCCGGCCGGATCGTTCGTTGCTGTCATGGCTGCACGGTAGCGATCATTCCGGACGATCTGATTCCGGAAATGTCAAGGTATCCGGCGGCTGCGCGCGTCAGGACCGGAACGCGGCGTAGATGATCGCGGCCAGCCGGTCGATCATCTCGTCCCTGGGCAGCCGGACCTCGGTTCCCATCAGGTAGTTGATCCGCTCGAGCATCATGAGGCAGGCAACGGCGGTGAGTTCGGCGTGCTCGGTGCGCAGCCCGTCACCAGCCGGGCCGCCGTCGGCGGCTGTCATGCCCTGGGTCATGACCTCAGAGAGCCGGAAGAGCACCTGCAGCCCGTCGCTGAACACGCTCTCCCCGACGATCTCGGCCTGGCTGAGGATCCGGATCACGGTCGCGTGGGCGCCGTAGGTGTCGCAGAACCGCTCCACCCACCGCCGCAGCGCCACGCGTCCGGCCTCGTTGCTCGTGACGACGGGGAACTCATCGGTGATCTCTGCCATGTCGACTAGGGCGTCGCGCAGCAGCGTCCGGAAGAGGTCGTCCTTGTTGGCGAAGTACAGATAGAAGGTGCCGTGCGAGGTCTTGGCACGGCGGACGATGTCCTCGACCCTCGCCCCCTGGAAGCCTGCCTCCCCGAACTCGGCCAGGCCAGCCTCAAGCAGCCTGCGGACGGTCTCGCGGCCATGCGCGCCCAGCTCGCGCTGCAGCGCTGGAACGCCGCCGTCGACCGAAGGTCGCGGCGGCCGCGCCCCGCCGGCAGCGATATTAGTCAGCTGTTCGCCCCTTTTGTGCCCGCCGCCGTCACCCGGCGCCTCACTGTCCTGGCCGACCGGGCTCACCTTCGCTCTGGGTGCAACTGCCCGCGGGCCGGATGCGCTTGCTTATCGCGCCGCGCCGCGCTGCGCTACAGCGTGCCGCACAGCGGCGCGCCGACTGGCCCGTGTGTCCGACACATGTCCGGAGACTAGCCCGTGATCAGCCTCGCGGTCATGGCGGGGTCGATGGCGGCCGACAGAGTACCGTACGCGGCCGTCTTCTTGCCGCTGACCAGTTAACCAGATCAATCACCGGCGAGTCGCTTTTTGCGGCGAAAGGTCCCCGGCGCCCGGTCCCGCCGCAGGTAGACGGGCTGTCGCTGGCTCCGGCCGGAAGCGATATCTGACGGCCGTATCAGGTGACGCATGCGTCATTATTTGCATCGTATTAGCGGACCGTGCGGAAATAGAGTCCATGACTCGCGACAGAGCCGGGGCTGGAACCGTGCTCGGGCAGCAGCTTGCCCGGCCGCAGCCCGCGGTTACCCCGGCTGGCGCGATGGCTGACAAGGCCGCTGCCGAGAACTTTCCGGTTGCGCTGCGGATGCTTCCGCGCCGGCACCGGGAGCACCTGATGGCCGTGTACGCCTTTGCCAGGACCGTCGATGACATCGGCGACGAGGCCCCGCCCGACCAGCGGCTGGGCCTGCTGGCCGGCCTGCACGAGGATCTTGATCGGCTCTACGCGGATCCGCCCGGCAGTCTGCCTGCCCATCCGGCCGTGCGCGGCCTCGCCGGCGTGGTGAGCGACTGCGCCATCCCGATGCAGCCCTTTCGTGACCTCATCGCGGCCAACGAGCAGGACCAGGTCGTGTCCCGGTACCAGACGTTCGATGACTTGCTGGGCTACTGCAAGCTATCGGCGAACCCGGTCGGTCAGATCGTGCTGCACGTGTTCGGCTGCTATACGCCCGACCGGGCCGCTCTTTCCGATGCGGTCTGCAGCGCTCTGCAGGTCGTCGAGCACCTGCAGGACGTCGCCGAGGACTTCCGGGCCGGGCGCGTCTACCTCCCCCTCGACGATCTGCACGGCCACGGCTGCAGCGAGCAGGACCTGGCGGGGACTGCTAGCTCCCCGCAGCTTCGGCGGCTGATCGCGGCTGAGGCCGACCGGGCAGCGGGGCTGCTCGCGGCGGGCGCGCCGGTTGTCGGTCAGCTCCGCGGCGCGGCGCGGGTCGCGGTGGCTGGCTACCTGGCCGGCGGCCGGGCGGCGCTGGCTGCCCTCCGGCGGGCCGGTTATGACGTGCTGGCGGTCAGCCCCAGGCCCTCGAAGGGCCGCACGGCCGCGGCGTTCGCCAGCGCACTGGTGCGAGGCCGGTGAGCCCGTGACGGTCAGTGCACCGCACGCTGCGGACGTCAGTGCTGCCTACCGGCGCTGCGAGACGATCACCCGGCAGGAGGCCAAGAACTTCGCCTACGGCATTGCCCTGCTTCCCGGCGACAAGCGGCGAGCGCTGTCGGCGATCTACGCCCTCGCCCGCCGCATCGACGACATCGGTGATGGCACGCTGCCGACCGCGCAGAAGCTCGCGGAGCTGGGTGCCACCAGGGCGGCCGTCACCGCGCTCGGGGCGGAGACCGCCGCCGAGGCCGCAGCGACCGGTGATCCCGTGCTCATCGCGCTGCACGACGCCGCCAGCCGCTTCCCGATCCCGGTGGCCGCCTTCGGCGAGCTGATCGAGGGCTGCGAGGCGGACGTCCGCGGCGACCAGTACGACACGTTCGACCAGCTCGAGCACTACTGCCGGTGCGTGGCGGGGTCTATCGGGCGGCTGTCGCTCGGTGTGTTCGGCAGTAGCGACCCGGCCACCGCCGACTCGCTTGCCGACTCCCTCGGGATCGCCTTGCAGCTCACGAACATCCTGCGCGACGTGCGCGAGGACCTCGGCAATGGCCGCGTCTACCTGCCCGGGGAGGACCTGACCCGGTTCGGCTGCGTCCTGATACCGCCGGAGCAGGCCGCGGAAGGCGCGGCGTCCGGCGAGGGCAAGATCGACGGGCCGATGACCGATCTGATGCGGTTCGAGGCGGATCGCGCCCGCAGCTGGTACGCGGTCGGCCTGCGGCTGCTGCCGCTGCTCGACCGCCGCAGCGCGGCGTGCACCGGAGCCATGGCAGGGATCTACCGGCGGCTGCTTGAGCACATCGCGGCCAGCCCGCAGGCCGCGCTGGCCGCGCGGATGTCCCTGCCGGGCCGGGAGAAGGCGATGATCGCGGCAGCCGCGCTGACCGGCATCGGCAGGCCGCGAGCGCGGCGCCGCCAGCGGGGGGCCCGCTCATGACCGGGCAGCGAGTCGTCGTTATTGGCGGCGGCCTCGCTGGCATCACCGCCTCGATCCAGCTGCGCGACGCGGGCCACGAGGTGACGCTGCTCGAGTCGCGCCCGCGGCTGGGCGGCGCGGCGACGTCCTACCCCCGTGCCGGGCTGATGATCGACAACGGCCAGCACGTGTTCCTGCGCTGCTGCACGAGCTACCAGGAGCTGCTGTCCAGGCTGGGCATGACGGGCTCAGTCGCCATCCAGGACCGCTTCGACGTCACCGTGCTCGGCCCGGACGGCATGGCCAGGCTGCGCCGCAGCGCGCTGCCGAGCCCGCTGCACTTGGCTCGGGCGCTGCTCAGCTACCGCCTGCTGCCGCTGGCCGATCGGGCCAGGGTCGGCCGGGCAGCACTGGCGTTCCGGCGTGCCGACCCGGCCAGCCTGGTGCTGGACCGCGAGCCCCTCGGAGACTGGCTGGCGGCCCGAGGCCAGGGCGAGCGGGCCCGCCGCCGACTCTGGGACCTGTTCGTCATCTCGGCCCTGAATATCGACGGGGATCAGGCCAGTACCGCGCTCGCGGCCAAGGTCATCAAGACGGCCCTGCTTGGTCGCAACGACGCCGCCGACATCGGCTTCGCGACCGTGCCGCTTGGCCGGCTGCACGCCGAGGCCACGGCCAGCCTGCTCGCGCGGCTCGGCGCTCAGA
>JBAUAR010000219.1:0-3236 GCA_049675875.1 Streptosporangiaceae bacterium | reverse complement strand
GTGCTCGCCCGCGCGCTGGGACTCACTGCCCCCGCGGCCGCCAGCGCCGCGGACCTCACCGGCCGACTCGGTGACGCTCTGTTGTCCGGCGTGCCCGGCCGGGCGACTGCCGCGGGCGAGGCAGCCGCGGGGCTGCGCGCGACGCTTCAGCCGCTCGGGCTGACTGACGCCGACGAGGTAGCCGCCGCGAGCATCCTGTTTCAGGCGCGCGACAGCACGGCCGCACTCATCGGCGCCGCCGTGCTCGGGCCGGTAAGCCCCGGCTGCGGGCGGGCGGCGGATCGGGTCGAGTACGTCCTGCGACGCGAAGCGCCCGTCCAGTGCACGCGCCGGGTAGCCGCGGCGGACACAACGATTGGCGCGACGGTCGTACCGCGCGGATCGGGCGTGTGGATCTTCGTGGCGGCCGCCGAGCTCGGCAGCGGCCAGCCGGCTACGTTCGGCAGCGGGCCGCACGGCTGCCCGGCTGCGGTCGTGGCGACGGCGATCGCTCGCGAGGTCGTCACCGCCATCGAAGCCGGAGGCTGGCGACCCGTCTGCGGCCACCGCGTCGACTACGAGCCGCGACCCAACCTCCGGCTGCCGTGTCGCGTGCTGGTGAGCCGCGGATGACCCGGCAGCAGGCGTTCGCGGCGCTGCACCGGCCGGGCAGCCCGTTCGTTCTTCCGAATGCGTGGGACGTGAGCTCCGCGCTACTGCTGGCGGACGCGGGCTTCCCCGCCGTCGGGACGACGAGCCTCGGGGTAACCGCAGCCGCCGGCGAGATCGACGGCGCCGGCACCGGCCGCGACGTCACCATGGCGCTCGCCCGGAAGATCCTGCCGCGCCTTCCGGTACCCACCACCGTCGATATCGAGGGCGGCTACAGCGACGACCCCGGCGCGGTCGCGGACCTGGCTGCGGAGCTAGCTGAGCTCGGCGCGGCCGGGATCAACCTCGAGGACGTACGCGGCGGGGGCGCGCTGCGCCCGGTCGCGACGCACGCCGCGATCATCCGGGCCGTCGTCGCGGCGGCGCCAGGCCTGTTCGTCAACGCGCGCACCGACGTGTTCTGGCTGCAAGTGGGGCCGCCCGCCGGCCGGCTCGAGGTGGCCACCACGCGGCTGCTTGCATACCAGGATGCAGGGGCCTGGGGCCTGTTCGTACCCGCGCTCACCGAGCTCGCCGACATCGCGTCGCTGACGAGGCGCATCCAGCTACCGCTGAACGTGCTCTGGCAGCCGGACACGACCCTGACCCAGCTCGGCGGCGCTGGCGTGGCCAGAGTCAGCACCGGTTCGGCGCTCTACCGGCGGGCGCTCGCCGCCGCCGTGGCCGCCGCCGTCGCCGCGCAGCACGACCGGCCGCCCAGCGGTCCGGACCTCCGTTACGACAGCGTTCTGTACGCGCTGCGGCGGCCGGTAACGCGCGCTTCCTGATTCCGCCGCCACGCCGGGAATAGGCATCGCCCATCGCGGTTGACCGTTGCCATGAGAGCTGTGGGAGTGACGGAATTTGGCGGTCCCGACGCACTGCACTTCGTGGAGCTGCCCGATCCGCAAGCCGGGCCAGGAGAGCTGCGCATCCGGGTGCGGGCGGCCGCGGTCAATCCGACCGACACGGGCCTGCGGGCGGGCGCCCGCGCGAGCCAGCTCAAGGACATTCCGCCGCCGTACGTGCCCGGCATGGACGCCGCGGGCGAGCTCGACCAGATCGGCCCGGGCGTGTCGACAGACCTGCAGGTGGGCGACCATGTCATGGCGATCGTCGTGCCCCATGGCTCGCACGGCGCGTACTCGGAGTTGATCGTCGTCCCGGCCGAGTCGGTGACCTGGGTGCCGGCCGGGGCGACCCACGCCGAGGCCGCGACGCTGCCGATGAACGGCCTCACCACTCGGCAAGCGCTCGATGTGCTCGACCTGGCTCCCGGCCAGACGCTCGCCGTGACCGGTGCCGCGGGCGCGGTGGGCGGTTACGCCGTGCAGCTGGGAAAGGCCCACGGCCTGCGGATCGTCGCCGACGCCTCGGCGCAGGACGTGCAGCTCGTCCAGGACCTCGGCGCTGACGTCGTGGTGGCACGCGGCCCGGAGTTCGCCGCGCGGGTGCGCGCGGTGGTGCCGGAGGGCGCCGACGGACTGATCGACGCTGCCCTGCTGAACGAGCTGGCCATCCCCGCAGTGCGGGACGGCGGCCGGATCGCGACGGTGCGCGGCTTCACCGGTGATCCCGAGCGGGGTATCAGCTTCCATCCGGTTTTCGTCCGCAACTACGCACGCGAGCACGACAAGCTCGACCAGCTACGGCGGCAGGCGGAGGCCGGCGAGGTGACGCTCCGAGTCGCGAGAACGCTGCCCGCCGAGCGCACCGCCGAGGCGCATCGCATCCTTGAGGCCGGCGGCATCCGCGGCCGGCTCGTCCTGGAGTTCTGACCGTGGCCGAGCGGAACGCGGCCGTCGAGGCGTACCTGGCCGCCCTCGGCGCGGCGGACGACGGCGCTGGCCGAGCGCTCGAGGGCGCATTCGCCGACGACGTCATCGTGGAGACCAACTTCGGCCGGGCTCAGGGCCGCGAGGCCGCGATCGCGCTGCTGCGCGAGCCGCGGACGGCCGGGCTCGTCGCCACCGGAGCGCGCTGGTCGCCGCCAGCCGCCGACACCGACACCGACGGCAACACCGACGGCAACGGCAACGGCAACCGGATCGTGGTGACCGCCACCCTGCCCGAGACCGCGCCGTTCGGCGGCCTGGAGCTCGTCTTCGAGTTCCGCGGTGACACGATCATCCGGGTGCGGCAGCAAACCATGCCGCCGCCACCGCTGCCGCCACGTCCGCTGCGTCTCACGCCGGAGATCAAGATCGCGGTCGATGGCGCGCTCGACAACCAGACGCCGATGCTGATCGCCTACGTCGACAGCGCGGATCAGGTGCACCTGTCGTTCCGAGGCACGATCCAGGCCTACTGCGACGACCAGCTCGCGCTGTGGGCACGCGAACCGGATGGCGGCCTGCCACAGAACATCGCAGCCCACCCGAAGGTCACGCTCTTCTACCACGACGCAGCCAGCCGCACCTCCTACAGCTTCTACGGCCGGGCCCGCGTCGCGACGGATCCAGCCGCTCGCGGCGTGATCTTCGAGAACTCGCACCCACGCGAGCAGCAGGCAGATTATCGCCGCCGCGGCGTCGCCATCATCGTCGATCTCGACCGGGTTGAGGGCCGGGAGGCCGGCGGCCGGCTGCTACTGCAGCGAGACCAGC
>JBAUAR010000218.1:0-6735 GCA_049675875.1 Streptosporangiaceae bacterium | reverse complement strand
CGTCCGCACCGGTGCGATGGTGCGCGAGCTGACCCGCACCGCGGTCGGCTGGCGACTGACCGTCGGCTCGGCGCACGCCCCCGAGTGGCTGGACGCGGACGCGGTGATCATCGCGGTACCGGCCGCTCCGGCCAGCAGGCTGCTGGCCACGGCGGCGGACCGCGCTGCCGCCGCGGGTCAGGCCGCCGCCGCCCTCCGCGAGATCAAGTACGCCAGCATGGCGATCGTCACGCTGGCCTACCCGGTGGCGGCGTTCGGCGAGCCGGTGACCGGCAGCGGGTTCCTGGTGCCGGCGGTCGACGGTCGCGCCGTGAAGGCCGTCACGTTCAGCACCGTCAAGTGGCCGCACCTGCAAAGCGGTGGCGACGGCGTGCACCTGATCCGATGCTCGGTCGGGCGACTGGGCGAGGACGCCGTGCTGCAGCGCGACGACACCGAGCTCGCGGCGCTCGCCGCCGCGGACCTGGCCGCCGCGACCGGCGTGCGCGGGGAGCCCGTGGACGTGCGGGTCACCCGCTGGGGTGGCGGGCTGCCGCAGTACAGCGTCGGTCACCTCGACCGGGTGGCGATGGTCAGGTCCGCGATAGCGGCCGTGCCTGGCCTCGCGGTCTGCGGCGCCGCCTACGACGGGGTCGGCATCCCGGCGTGCATCGCCACCGCGAGGCTCGCGGTGGACCAGGTGCTGGTCTACCTCGCCGGCCGCCCCGGCTCGGCTGGATAGCCGCAGCGGGCCGAGACGAGGATCGTGAGGTCGGTGAGCCGGGTACTCGGGGTGGACGCGTGCCGCGCGGGCTGGGTCGGCGTCATGCTGTCCGGCAGCGGCATTGATGCCGTGGTGCGAGCGGACATCTCCGAGCTCGTCGTCGCCGCCTGCGCCGACGGCCTGCTGGACGTGGTGGCGATCGACATCCCGATCGGGCTTGCCGACGCCGGTGTCCGCCAGGCCGACCTGCTGGCCAGGAAGGCAGCGGGACCACGCTGGGCGTCAGTGTTCGTGACGCCGGTCCGGGCCGCGCTGCAAGCCGCGACCTACGCCGAGGCCCTCGACGTGTGCCGGAAGCTGACCGGCAGCGGCGTCTCCAGTCAGGCCTACCACCTCGGCCCGAAGATCCTGCAGGTCGACCGCTGGCGGGCGGACGCGCCGTGTCCGGTTGTGGAGGCGCATCCCGAGCTGAGCTTCGCCGAGATGGCCGGCGGGCCGCTGCCGGACAGCAAGAACACCTGGGCGGGCGCGGTACACCGGCGGCAGCTACTGGCGGCTCAGTGCATTGACCTGGGGGGCGACCTGGGGCTGTCCGGGTTGCGCGTCGGTGTCGACGACGTGCTCGACGCGGCCGCCGTGGCCTGGACCGCGACCCGGGTGGCGGCAGGCACGGCCCGGCGGCTGCCCGCTGAAGCCGAACGGTTCAGCGACGGCGTCGACGGCGCTATCTGGACCTGACGGCATTGCGCAGAGCGCGCGAACCGCTGCTCGGCATCTCCCACGGGGCGGCGGAGCCGCCGGCTGAGCAGCCGATGATGGCGCCGGTCGCGTCACTCGGCGGGTAACTCCGCGCGGGGACGCCCCGGCCGCCGCATCGGCCGGGCCCGGGTCGGCAGCCGCCCCGCCTCGGCCAGCGCACGACGCAGCAGAAATTCGATCTGGGCGTTGGTGCTCCGCAGCTCGTCCGATGCCCACCGGCTCAGCGCGTCGTGGATGGCCGGGTCGAGCCGGAGCAGGATGTGTTTGCGCTCACTCACCGTGGTCACATGCCTGTGCTCAGCGTCGCCGTCACTGATAGAGCGAGCCGGTGTTAACCACCTGCTGGGTTGCCTGCTCGCTGCACAACACCACCAGCAGGTTGGAGACCATGGCGGCCTTGCGCTCCTCGTCGAGCTCGACTACCCCTTCCTCCTGCAGCCGCTCCAGCGCAAGCCGCACCATTCCGACCGCGCCCTCCACGATCCGCTGCCGAGCCCCGACAATGGCGTTCGCCTGCTGCTGGCGCAGCATCGCCTGCGCGATCTCCGGCGCGTAGGACAGCCGGGTGAGCCGCGACTCGATGATCTTCACGCCCGCCGCCAGCACCCGGTCGGCGATCTCGTCGGAGAGCCGCTGCGTGATCTCGTCGGCGTTCTCGCGCAGTGAGAGCGCGTCGGTGCCGCGGCTGTCGTAGGGGTAGCTGGACGCGATGTGCCGGACGGCGGTCTCCGTCTGGGTCGCGACGAACTTCACGAACTCGTCGACGGCGTAGATGGCCTTCGCCGTGTCCTGCACCTGCCAGACCACCACGGCGGCGATCTCGATCGGGTTGCCCTCGGCGTCGTTCACCTTGGCTGTCGGAGTCTCGTGATTGCGAACCCGGACGGACACCTTGCGCCGACGCGTGAACGGGTTGACCCAGCGCAGGCCGGGCGTGCGCACGGTGCCGCGGTAGTCGCCGAAGAGTTGCAGCACGCGCGCCTCGCCCGGCAACACTGACGTCAGTCCGTGGAAGCAGAAGTCGCCGAGCGGGAACAGCACTACGCCGATCAGCGCCACGGCGTTCTTGGCCACGATGCCGAAGACAAGCAGCGCGAGGCCCCCCGCCAGTGCCACGATCCCGAGGATCAGCAGCGGGATGCCCGGCACCGAGTACGCCTCGGTCTCGTGCATCCCGGTGGGCGCGGGTTTCTGAGCCGTGCTGGTCAGAACATCTGAAGCCAATGCCGCCACCTCCGCATGACGTGCTCGACATCACATGCTAGCATAGTGATATCAATTTACCTCATCACGCCCCCGGTGGCCAGCACCCTTAGCGTCGCAGCCGCCGGGTCGGTACGCCAGCATGCGCGCCAAGTGTCGCCGTCATTACCGCCGGCCGCGGCGGGAAACCGGGCCCGGCTGCTCTGATAGACATGGAGCTATGGCTGGGAACGAGGAGCCGGGGTCGGCCGTCCGCCCCAAAGCGCGCGAGCTGAACGAGCTCATCCGGTACACCATGTGGTCGGTATTCAGGGTCACGGCCCGAGGCGGGCTGGACACGGCGGCGCTGCAGGTCAAGAGCGGCCGGGTCGGCCTGGCCGCCGAGGTCAGCGAGGTGTGCCAGCACGCGGCTGGCAAAGACGTGGTCACCCGCGGTTGCTATGACCTCCAGGGTCTGCGCGCCGACGCCGACTACCTGTTCTGGTGGATCGGGCCGACGGCCGACGACCTGCAGGAGATGTACGCAAGGTTCCGCCGGACCGGTCTCGGCCGGGCCAGCGAGCCGGTCTGGTCGGCCGTGGCCCTGCACCGGCCCGCGGAGTTCAACAAGAGCCACGTGCCGGCGTTCCTGGCCGGCGAGGAGCCGAAGAATTACGTGAGCGTCTACCCGTTCGTCCGGTCGTATGAGTGGTACCTGCTCGACGACGCCGAGCGGCGCGAGCTGCTCGCCGAGCATGGCCGGATGGCCCGCGAGTATCCCGATGTGCGGGCCAACACCGTGGCCAGCTTCTCGCTCAACGACTACGAGTGGATACTCGCGTTCGAGGCCGACGAGCTGCACCGAATCGTGGACCTCATGCGCCACCTGCGCGGCGCGCGGGCGCGCCGGCATACCCGGGTGGAGATCCCGTTCTATACCGGTCGTCGCAAGCCGGTGACCGAGCTGGTCGCGGCTCTTCCCTAGAGATCCGGCCCGTCCGGCGCCGACCGGGCTGGGCGGCGGAGTCGTCGGCAAATGCCGCATCTGGCTACAGACAGTCGCCACTCATGTCGTATCCGTAGCGAACCGCTCGCTGACGTGCTTGGCTGAATTCGGGCCGGCGGGGGCTGGCCGGGATGTGGGGATAGTCATGACGGCTGGCAGCGAATCGGCCCTAACACCGGAACTGGCTCGGCGCCTCGCCGCGGAACTCGCGCCCCATCTGCTTGCGATGCGGGCGGTGACAGCCGGGACGCGGTATACCGAGGCTGGGGCGGGAGCGGCACCGGGCGCGGAGTCGGGCATCTCGCCGGCGACCCAGATCTTCATCGCCGGAATGCTGGACCGCATCTCGGCCTAGCGACACCCGGCTCGGGCTAGCTGGCACTTGTGTCGGGAGGGGCAGGTACACATGGCAGTTACCACGAGCGCGCTTGGTCTGCTGCGGCTGCGGCGCCAGGGCCAGGGCCCGCCGACTCTATGCCGGACATGCCCCGACTGCGGCCGGTCGATCCGTGACCGCGACGCCGCGCGACTCGGATTCTGCGATCGGTGCCGGGAGTTCACCGGCATGTGCGGTGCGGGTCGGAAGATCATGTGCCCGGACCTGATGACGATCACGTCCTGGCACACGCCCTGTACCCGGCTGGGCGCGTCCGCCTGGGAGATCACGCTGCTCACCGGCCAGCGCCGCACCGTCCTGTGCGAGACCCACGATGCGCAGGTCCGGTCCGGCCGCCTGCCGTGGGTCAAGTTAGCCGTGCCCCAGCGCCGGTAGCCGCCTTGCGCAGGACCGCCGCTCGCCGCCGTATGCAGGACCGCGACAGCTTGCGGTGCTGGCGGGCCGTTGCCTAGTGGGCCAGCGGACGGTCTCAGCGACCTTCATGCCCGCGGCGCGGGCATCCCGCACGTGCGCCAAGGACAGTCGACATGCCCGGATCGGCGTTGATCGCCGGCGCGGTGCCGGTTCGCGGGCACGCCGCACGACCGGAATGCTCGAGGGCTGGCCGCTACCTGACGACACACGCCGAATAGTTCCGGGCGCCGCGTCCAGTTCCGGGCGGCCGCGTCGTCTGAACTAATGAAACCCGATGACCGCGGACCTGAGAGACGGTCCGGCCTGGGGCAGCCACGTTCCTATAAAGAAAGACTTGCGCTAAGAAACCGCGACCGGGGAGTTCTGAGATGCGCACGCTGATAGCGCAGGTGTTCGACTACTCGCTCAACGGCCGCGCCTGCGATGCCGAGGGCACGAAGTTCTTCCAGTTCTGCCGCGACCTGCCCGACGATCCTGCGCAAACCGTCGCGACGAGCGAGTTCTTTGCGGGCGCGGACCTGCAAATCATGGGCCGGGTCCACTACCAGGACATGGCCGGGTACTTCCCGACCGCCGTCGACGACCCGTTCGCCGACCTGCTCAACGCCGCGCGCAAAGTGGTTTTCTCCCGCACGCTCACGAGCGCTGACTGGGCCAACACCACGATCGCTAGCGGTGACCTCGCCGAGGAAATCGACAAGCTCAGGCGCGGCGGTGACGGGTACATCTGCGTCGGCGGCGGCATCAGCTTCTGGCAGTCCCTCGCCCGGCTCGACCTGATCGACGAGTACCACGTGACCGTGGTCCCCTACCTAGCGGCGGACGAGGGCATCAGGCTGTTCGACGACATCGGCGAGTCCCGTCAGCTCGACCTGGCGTCCAGCACCGTCTTCGACAATGGCACGATCGGCCTGCAGTACCGGCGGCACCGCTAACCCGACGGCTCGCCAGCCCCCGCCGTAGCCAGCAGGTGAGCAGCTGGTGAACGTTCGGCGGACGGGCCGCCATCGCCTGGTGCCTCCCGGCGCGGTGTCCGTAATCTGACTGCTGATGAACTCTGCACCGGCTCGCCGTCTGCCGCGGCCGCGGGTGCCCGCGCTGCTGGGCGCGATCGCGGTCGCACTCGGGCTGCTGGCGGGGTGCGGCGGAGCAGCGGCGAGCCCGAGCGTGATCTCGTTCAACACCGGTCAGTGCGGGGTCAGCTGGCGGCACCCACTGCCTGGCCCGCAGACGCTGCAGATCTACAACGGCTCGGGCGCGGGCGCCGAAGTGGACCTGATCGACCCGGCGAACGGCGCCATCTACGACGAGGTCGACGACATCGGACCGGGCACTACCGCGCCGCTGCAGGTTGACCTCGGGTCCGGGTCGTACGCGCTGCGCTGCCTGGTCGAGGACCAGGACGCAGTCACCGGCCCGGTGGTCAGGATCGGCGGCCACGTTAAGGGCCAGCCCGCCGTGCAGCCGGTGACCGAATTCGACCTGGTCGCCCCGGCCAAGCAGTACCAGGTCTACGTGACAGCACGGCTGGTGCAGCTCGTCGCGCAGGCACAGACACTGGCAGCCGATATCCAGGCAGGGAACCTGGCTGCGGCCCGAGTTGCCTGGCTGTCCGCGCACCTGACCTACGAGGGACTCGGGGCCGCCTACGGCACGTTCGGCACCTTCGACACCGAGATCGACGGCACTGCGACCGGGCTAGTGGGCGGCGCTCAGAGCTCGCAGTTCACCGGCTTCTACCGGCTCGAGTACGGGCTGTGGCACGGCCAGAGCGCCCAGCAGCTCAGCGGCCCGGCGCAGGTGCTGCTGCAAGACGTGCTCGGGCTGCAGGCGGCGTTTCCGACCATGGAGGTGGCGCTCCTGGACATCGGGCTGCGCACCCACGAGATCATGGAGAACGCGCTGCAGTTCCAGCTATCGGGTGAAGACGACTACGGCAGCGGCACCACGCTGGCCACCGCTCTCGCCAACATCGGTGGCACCGAAGAACTGCTGACGATACTGCATCCGCTGCTGGTGCCCCGGTACTCAGCCCTGCCGCAGGTCTACAGCTGGCTGACCAAACTGCAGGCATTGCTGCGAGCGCAGCAGCAACCGGGCGGCACCTGGACGCCGGTGTCACAGCTGTCCACCACGGCCAGGGAGCACATCGACGCCGCGGCCGACCAGCTGCTGGCCGAGCTCGCTCCCATCGCGGTCATCACCCAGCCAAGGAGAACGACGTGACCACGCCGGAATCAACGCCGGCTGCAGAGACGCCGGCGTCGGCTGGCC
>JBAUAR010000217.1:0-4904 GCA_049675875.1 Streptosporangiaceae bacterium | reverse complement strand
GCGCCGGCTCGAGCCGGATTGGGTCGCCGATGCCCAGCGTGATGGAGTCGCCAAGGGCGACGAAGGTCGTCACGCGGCCACCGCCTCCCGGTCGGCCGCGCGGCTCGCGCCGACTACCGCGGCGTAGTGACCGATCAGTTCGTCGCACAGCGCCGGCCAGGTGCGGCCGAGCACCAGCTTGCGGCCGGCCGCGCCCTGAGCCGCCCGCATCGCCGGATCGGCCGCTAGCAATCCCACGGCGTCGGCGAGCGCCCCCGCGTCGTTCGGCCTCACGAGGAAGCCGGTGACGCCGTCGCGAACCAGGTCAAGCGGCCCGCCAGCGGCAGGCGCCACGACGGGCAGACCGCTCGCGGCTGCCTCCTGCAGGGTCTGCCCGAAGGTGTCGTGCGGTCCGGCGTGCACGAACACGTCGAGGCTGGCGTAGATCCTGGCCAGCTTTTCGCCGCCGCGCTGGCCGAGGAGCACGGCTGATGGCACGGCGCGGCGGATCGCGGCCTCAGCCGGGCCGCCGCCCACCAGCACTAGTCGCACCCCGGGCAAGTTCGCGACCTGCGCCAGCAGGTCGACGCGCTTCTCGGTCGCCAGCCGCCCGACGTAGCCGACCACGAGGTCGGCGCCCGCCGCGAGCTCGGCGTGCAGCCGCTCGCTGCGCCTGGCGGGGTCGAAGCGCTGGCAGTCCACCCCCCGAGCCCAGACGGTGACCCGCTCGATGCCGTGCGCACGCAGGTCCGCGGCGGTCGCGGTGCAGGGTGACAGGGTCAGGTCACACACGTTGTGGATCTTCCGCAGGCGATGCCAGGCGATCGCCTCGCCGACCGCGCCGGTGTGGTACGTCCGCGCGTAGGCGGGCAGGTCGGTGGCGTAGACCGCAACTATGGGCACTCGCTCCTGGACGGCGGCCGCGCAGCCGCCAGCCCCGAGCACGAACGGCCCGGCCAGGTGGACGAGATCCGCGTGGTGTGCCGCCATCGCGGCGCGCACCCGGCCGCCCGGCAGGCCGACGCGGAACCCCGGGTAGACGGGCACGGCGACGGATGGCACCCGGAGGATCGGGAAGCCGAACTCGTCATCGGGCAGCGGCACGCCGCGACCAGGCTCAGGCGCGATCACGAGGGGCTCGTGGCCAGCCGCGACGAGGTGCTCCGCCACCCGCACCGCGGTGTGCGCGACCCCGTTGACATCGGGCGAAAAGGATTCCGTGACATAAGTAATTCGCACGCTCCACACGCTGCGACACGGCGATGCCCGCTACCGCCCACACGCCGTGACGGCGCAGCGAACTGTCGGTGACATCTCGGCGATCGGCGCCGAGCCGACTGGGACGATCACCCGCCGTGGCGATATGCCGGACAAAAAGCTCATTCGTACGCCGCAGTTGTCGCTCGCGGATCAACGCAGCAGGAGTCGAGCGGCGAGTTCCAGGTGCGCCGTGACGTCATCGGCTGTTGCCCGCCTGGTCACCCAGGCGACCAGGTTCGACAGCCAGACGTCGCCGATGATCCGGGCGATGGCGCGCTCGTCGGCGGTCGGCTCGCCGTCCTGCATGGCCACGGTGAGCATGTCCTCCATGAGCCGGGCGACGGTGTTGACCTCGGTGGCGGCGCTCGGGTCCGCGAACATGAACGCGCGTGTCATGGCCTCGATCAGCAGCGGCTCGCGCTGCATGGACCGGGTGACCCGAGACAGCACATACAGCACCCGGTCGGCCGGCGCGTCGCCCGGCAGCGGTGACCGGCCCAGTCGGTCCGCTGCGCGTTCGAACTCCCTCGCCAGGGCCGAGACCAGCAGGTGGATCTTGGAGGGAAAGTAACGGTAGAGAGTGCCCAGCGCCACGTCGGCTCGGTCTGCGACGGCGCGCATCTGCACCGCCTCGTAGCCGCCCCTAGACGCGAGCGCGAGCGTCGCGTCGAGGATCCGCTTGCGCCGCTCGCGCTGGGCAGCCGAGCCGAGGTCGGCCGCCGGCCCGGGTCGAGTCTGTTCAGCACCGGCAGTAGTACGTGTTCTCGGCGCTGCCATGGTGACCTTTCGTCCGCACAGGGGCACATTCTCGTGCCGCGCCTGGTAGCGGCGAGGCGGCGGCGCCATACCTGCCAGATCGCGAAACGTGCCCGGCCAGCCTAGCAACGCCGGTCTGCAGGCGCGGCCCGACAGCCAGCCGCTGGCCCGGTCCAGCTGTAACGTGTTCTAATTTTGACTGGCTGCCGAGGAGGAGGACAAGTTGCCGATCGCGATCACCGCGGAGCAGCTTGCGCTTCAGGCTTCGATCCGGGAGTGGGCGAAGCGAGCGGGCACGATCGAGGCGGTGCGGAGCCAGGAGAAAGACGGGGCGGGCGGCCCGGTCGCGGCCGGTCCCGCTGCCGAGCGCTGGGCCAGCTTGGCCGAGCTGGGCGTCTTTGGCATCGGCCTGCCGGTTGCGTCGGGCGGGACGGGCGGCGGCGCGGCCGACCTCGCCGCCGCGGTTGCCGAGCTCACCGACTCGCTCGCACCGGGTCCGCTGCTGCCCACGTTGCTAGGTGCCCTGCTCCTCAGCCGCTGCGCGACCCAACAGCAAGCGGTCCATCAGCACGCAGCGGCCGCAGCCGGCCAGGCGAGCGCGCAGCGGCGCCGCGCTGGGTCTCCCACAGATGCCGCGGCCGACCGGCAGCTTGCCCTCGGCTCGCGCCGCCACCCGGAGCCCGACTATCCGTTCCTCGCGGCCCTGCGCGGCATCGCGGCCGGGCACATCTCGGTAGCCGTGGCCCTCGAGCCGGGTGCGATCAGCGCGCAGCCCGGGCCGGACGGAACCTTCCGGCTCTCTGGTCACGCCGGCCCGCTGCTCGGCGGCGGTAGCACGACCCAGCTCCTCGTCGGCGCCACGGCCGACTGTCGGAGCGTCTGGTGCCTGCTGCCGGCCGACGACCCTGGCGTCAGCCTGCGGCCGTTGCCGCCCGCTGACTTCTCCCGGTCACTGGCCGACGTCACGCTCGCAGGCGTGGTGGCTGGCCCCGCCGCCATGCTGCCCGGCGTGACGACCGATGACGTGCGCGACCTGGCCGCCGCGCTCTTCGCGGTCGAAGCGGCCGCCGTGGCGGGCTGGTGTGTACGCACCGCGGCCGAGTACGCCGCGATCCGCCAGCAGTTTGGCCGTCCTATCGGGACCTTCCAGGCCGTCAAGCACTTGTGCGCGAGCATGGCCTGTCGCGCGGAGTCCGCGGCCGTACTGGCCTGGGACGCGGCCCGGGCGGTCGACGACGGCGCGGCCGTGCTGGCGCTGCCTGCGGCCGCGGCGGCTGCCTTCTGCCTGGACGCGGGCGCCGAAGTCGCCAAGGACTGCATTCAGGTGCTCGGCGGTATCGGCTTTACGTGGGAGCACGACGCGCACCTGTACCTGCGCCGCGCGGTCGCGCTGCGTCAGCTGCTCGGCGGGTCCGCGGCGTGGCGGGACCGGGCGGCAGCGCTGGCCGTCTCCGGTATACGCCGGCAGCTGACTGTGGACAGCGGGCTGGCGGACGACGACGACCTGGCCGCCGTCCGGGCCCTCGCCCGGCAGGCTGCCGCTAGCATCGCCGCGCTGCCCGCCAGCTCTCAGCGAGTCGCGCTCGCCGAGTCTGGCTACGCAGCACCGTCCTGGCCGCCGCCGTACGGGCTGTCCGCCACCCCGGCGGGCTGCCTGGTGATCGACGAGGAACTCGCCAGGTCGGGGCTGGCCAGGCCGGACCTGGTCATCGGCGGGTGGGCGCTGGCCGCGATCCTGAGTCACGGCAGCCCCGCTCAGCAGGACCGGTTCGCCGGCCCCACGCTGCGCGGCGAGATCGCCTGGTGCCAGCTGTTCAGCGAGCCGGATGCGGGCTCGGACCTCGCCGCGCTGCGCACCAGGGCGGAGCGGGTGGACGGCGGCTGGCTGCTGACCGGCCAGAAGGTGTGGACGTCGCTCGCGACGCAAGCCGACTGGGCAATCTGCCTGGCTCGCACCGACACCGCGGCGGCCAAGCATCAGGGCCTGACCTTCTTTCTTGTCGCGATGGCCAGCCCCGGCATCGACATCCGGCCGCTGCGCGAGATCACCGGGCGCCAGATGTTCAACCAGGTCTTCCTCGATCAGGTCTTCGTTCCGGAAGCCTGCGGCATCGGCAAGCCCGGCGATGGCTGGCGGATTGCGCGGACGACGCTTGCGTCCGAGCGGGTGGCCATGGGCGCCGGCTCGTCGGTTGGCGGGGCGGTCGAGCAACTGCTCGAGCTCGCCAGCAAGTTGGGTGTGACCGAAGACCCGCTGATCCGCCAGCGGCTCGGCGCGCTCATCGCTGAGGGTATGGCCGTGTCGCTGCTCGACCTGCAGGCCGTCCTGTCTATCCGTCGGGGCGAGGATCGCAGCGGGGACTCCCGGCCATCGGGGCCACGCGGGCGGCCGGGCCGCGCGGTGACCCCGGCAGACACGAGCGGCTCGCTCGCCGCTGTGCGCAAGCTGGCCGGGGTTGCCCATCGGCAGGCCGTCGCGGAGGCGGCGCTCGAGCTCGCCGGGCCAGCGGGCGCTACCGCGAACGACGCAACACTTCAGGAGTTCCTGCTCACCCGATGCCTCAGCATCGCCGGCGGCACGACGCAGATCCTGCTGTCGCTGGTCGGCGAGCGGCTGCTCGGCCTGCCCAGGGAGGAGGCCCGCTAGGTGGACTTCACCCCGGCCGAGGCCGAGATCGAGGCGAGCCGGCTGGCCACCCGGGTGCTGGGCGCCGCGCCACCCTCGACGACGGACTTCGACGAACGCCTCTGGAAGGAGCTCGGCAACGCCGGCCTGCTGTCGCTTGCGCTGCCCGCCGACCTCGGTGGCGAGAACCTCGGCGCGCTCGCGACGGCGGCCGTGCTGACCGAGACCGGCCGGCATGCCGCGCGGATCCCGGCGCTGGCCACTCTGGCGCTCGGGGTGCTGC
>JBAUAR010000216.1:0-3046 GCA_049675875.1 Streptosporangiaceae bacterium | reverse complement strand
CGGCCGCAGCGGCCCCGCCGTCAGCGACCCCGGCGTCAGCGACCCCGGCGACCGCGGCTACCCCATGGCCAGGCAGGTCAGCCGGAGCCTGCCCGGCGCGACCCTGTGCCATGGCGGCGCGATGCGCGCGAGGCTCCCAGCCGGGCGCCCCGAACGCATCGAAGGGAATGGTGCCGATGTCGTCCCAGCGCACCTGCTCACCCCGGTAAACCGGCCCGTCCACGCAGGACCGGGTCATCCGGGTAATCCCGTCCGAGCCGATGACGGGCAGCACGCACGTCATGCACACGCCCACGCCGCAGGCCATCGCCTCCTCGACCGCGACCTGCACGGGGATGTCGTAGCGTCGGGCGAGGACGGTGATCTGCCGGAGCATAGGCATCGGCCCGCAGGCATAGATGACGTCGGTGCGGCCGTCGTGGATGACCTGGTCCAGCAGATCTGTCACCAGTCCGCGGTTGCCGAGCGAGCCGTCCTCGGTGGTGACGGCCGCCGACCGGCCGGTGCGGCGCGCGGTCAGCGCGCCAAATACCCGGTCCCCGCTGCCCGCCCCGAGCAGGAAGTCGACCTGGCACGCGCGCTCGCGCAGCCGGTCGGCCAGGGCGAACAGCGGCGCGCTGCCGTAGCCGCCGCCGACGAGCAAGCAGTTCACCGGGTCACGGGGCAGCGGAAACGGCCTGCCCAGGGGTCCGGTGACGTCCAGGACGTCCCTGGCCCGGCGCTCGGCCAGCCACTGCGTGCCGCGGCCCTGCACGGCAAACACGAACTCCACCGTGCCGCCGTGGTCGGGCCGGACGTCATGAATGGAAAACGCCCTGCTCAGCATCATCGAGGTGTCCGGGCCGCCGACCGCCAGCGTGATGAACTGTCCGGGCCGGAAGCGCGCCGCGATAGCCGGGGCCACCAGCGTCATGGCGTGGTAGGCGTCTACCCGGCGGACCGTCAGGACCGTCCCGCGCACCTGCACCGGGCCGGCCTGCGCCTCCGTCTCGCTGTGCGTCATCTGCTCCCCGGGGAGTGTTCCGCGCCCTCAGTGCCGACCGCGTCCGGTGGGCGCACGACGCCGGCCGGGCTCGCGGCCGAGCGCAACCGCGCCGCGTGCTCCTGGAGTGACCGCACGCTCACCTCGTCCCTGCCGATCGCCTCGATGCCCTGCACGGCCGCCCACAGTCCCTGCACCGTAGTGATGCACGGGATGGCCCGCCGGACGGCCGCCGTCCGGATCTCGTACCCGTCCCGGCGGAATCCCCGCTGCGCAGGGCCGCCGTACGGGGTGTTCACGATCAGGTCCACCTGGCCGTCGAGAATGCGTTCCACGATCGTGGGCTCGCCGTCCGGGCCGGGTCCGTCGCTGTGTTTACGGACGATGGTGGCATGAACGCCGTTACGGCGCAGAACCTCTCCAGTTCCGCGTGTCGCCCAGATCTCGAAGCCCAGCTCTGCGAGCCGCTTGACGGGGAAGATCATGGACCGCTTGTCCTTGCCCGCCACCGTGACGAACGCGCGGCCCTTGACTGGCAGCGAGCCGTACGCGGCCGCCTGCGACTTGGCGTAGGCCGTGCCGAACACGTCATCGATGCCCATGACCTCACCGGTGGAGCGCATCTCGGGGCCGAGCACGGTGTCCACGCCCTCGCCGCGCGCGTCCGCGAACCGGGCGAACGGCAGCACCGCTTCCTTGACCGCGATGGGCGCGTCGAGCGGCAGCGTGCCGCCGTCACCGGACGCCGGGAGCAGGCCCTCGGCCCGCAGTGCGGCGATCGACGCGCCGAGCATCACCCGCGCCGCGGCCTTGGCCAGCGGTACCGCGGTGGCTTTCGATACGAACGGCACGGTCCGGGACGCCCGCGGGTTTGCCTCCAGCACGTAGAGCACGCCGGCCGCGAGGGCGTACTGCACGTTCAGCAAGCCGCGCACGCCGACACCGCGGGCAATCGCGGTGGTCGAGGCCCGGATCACGCCGATGTCATCCTGGCTGAGGGTGATCGGCGGCAGCGCGCAGGCCGAGTCGCCGGAGTGGATACCGGCTTCCTCGATGTGCTCCATGACCCCGCCGAGGTACAGCTCCGCGCCATCGTAGAGTGCGTCCACGTCGATCTCGATCGCGTCGTCGAGGAACCGGTCGACCAGCACTGGGTGCTCGGGCGAGGCCTCGGTCGCCCGGCCGACATAGTCGGCGAGCGACGCGTCGTCGTAGACGATCTCCATCCCGCGGCCGCCGAGCACGTAGGACGGGCGGACCAGCACCGGATAGCCGATCTCGTGCGCGACGGCCTCCGCCTCGGCTACCGACGTTGCCGTGCCGTGCCGGGGCGCGAGCAGCCCGGCAGCCGCCAGCACCGCGCCGAACTCACCGCGGTCCTCGGCCAGGTTGATGGCGGCGGGCGAGGTGCCGACCACGGGCACCCCCGCTGCCTCGAGCGCCGCCGCCAGGCCCAGCGGGGTCTGCCCGCCGAGCTGCACGATCACCCCGGCGACGGTCCCGACGGCCTGCTCGGCGTGCACCACCTCGAGCACGTCCTCCAGGGTCAGCGGCTCGAAGTACAGCCGGCCGGAGGTGTCGTAGTCGGTCGACACGGTCTCGGGGTTGCAGTTGACCATGACGGTCTCGTAGCCGGCCTCGGTCAGCGCGAACGAGGCGTGCACGCAGGCGTAGTCAAACTCGATGCCCTGGCCGATCCGGTTGGGCCCGCTGCCGAGGATGATCACCTTGGGCCGGTCGCCGGGCGGTACCTCAGATTCCAGGTCGTAGGTCGAGTACAGGTACGGCGTCCGGGCCGCGAACTCGGCCGCGCACGTATCGACCGTGTGGTACACCGGCCGCACGCCGAGGCCGGTCCGCAGCGCGCGGACCGCGCTCTCGGGCATCCGCAGCAGCTCGCCGAGCTGGGCGTCGGAAAAGCCGAGCGACTTCGCCGCTGCCAGCGCTCGCGCCGTCGCCGGACCGCCGACGCCGATGCCGTCGGCCGCGAGCTGCGCGGCGTGCTCCTCGATCGCGGCGATCTGATCCACGAACCACGGGTCGATGGCGCTGGCGGCCGAGACC
>JBAUAR010000215.1:0-4835 GCA_049675875.1 Streptosporangiaceae bacterium | reverse complement strand
ACGGCCGAGCGATCGAGTCGGCGTGCGCGCGGGCGGCTGACGTGGCGGGACCGCCTGAACCGCCCGCGCGGCTGCACGGCGACTGCTGGTCGGGCAACGTGCTGTGGTCGGCCGGTCGCGGCTGGCTGATCGACCCGGTGGCACACGGCGGACACCGGGAAACCGACTTGGCCATGCTGGCGCTGTTCGGCGCGCCGTACCTCGACACGATCCTGGCTGCCTACCAGGAGGTGGCGCCGCTCGCCGATGGCTGGCGCAGCCGGGTGCCGCTGCATCAGCTGCATCCGCTGCTGGTGCACGTCTGCCTGTTCGGCGCCGCCTACCGGGACGCCGCAGTCGCCGCCGCCAGCGCCGTGCTGACGGGCTAGCGCTGCCGTCGACTGCAGCCGTTCCCCGGCAGCCTTTCTGGTCAACCGGGCAGCGGCCAGTAGCCGCGCGCGAATCAGCGACGGTCGGGCGGCAGCGGTGAGCCGATCGTAACCACGGTGCTGCGCGCGGGCAGCGGCGAGACGGTAGTGAGTATCGCGCCGCGGGCCGGCAGCGGCGAGACCGACGTGCGTATCGCGCCGCGGGCGGGCAGCGGCGAGCCAATGACGATCGCGGCGACGTCGGGCGGCAGTGGCGAGTAGTGCACAGCAGCTTTCATGATGTCCTCCTCGGGGATTGCGGTCGGCCTGGCGTGGTGTCGCCGCTGGGGCGCTCTGACGCTGCCCGAGCTGAACCGAGCGCCGACGGCCGGACCACCTTCACGAGCCCGCCTCCTCAGGGCCCTCGAGGCACGACGCAGACGGCCAATGGCAGCAATCCAATTTCTATCGTGCCACGATAGAAGTATACCGCTGAGATCGAGGCGGTCAAATGCTGACTGCATATCGTGACACGATATATAGCCTAAGTCCTGCACCTCGCCTATCGCGCCGCCGATCCCCGGTCGTAGCACGTGAGCCACCCGAGGCTCAACCGCCGAAGCTGGGCTCGGTCAGTCGCGGCTCCAGTGTTTTACTGAGCCGCATGCAGCAGGTCTGGTTCATCACCGGCTCCTCGCGCGGCATCGGCCGCGCGCTTGTCCGCGCCGCACTCAACGCTGGCGACCTGGTAGCCGCCACCGCCCGCCGCCCGGAGCAACTCACCGACCTGGTTGCCGAGCACGGTGACCGAATTCGCCCGATCGCCCTTGATGTCACCGAAGCGGCTGCCGCTCGCTCGGCCATCGCCGAGGCTCACGATCACTTCGGCCGGCTCGATGTGATCGTCAACAACGCCGGTTACGCGAACGTGTCGCCGATCGAGACCACCGAGGACCAGGACTTCCGCGCGCAGTTCGAGACCAACTTCTGGGGCGTCTACCGCGTCTCAAAGGCGGCGATCCCGGTATTGCGCGAGCAGCGAAGCGGCCTTGTCATGCAGATCTCTTCGACGGGCGGACGCGTCGGCGGGTCGCCCGGCATCGCCTCGTACCAGGCCGCCAAGTTCGCGATCGATGGCTTCAGCCGCGTGCTCCAGGCCGAGACCGCGCCGTTCGGCGTCAAGGTCATTGTCGTCGAGCCGAGCGGCTTCAAAACGGACTGGGCCGGATCTTCGATGACCGTCGCAGACATCCCCGAGGCGTACGCAGCAACTGTCGGGGCCATGAACACCCGCGTGCGGCAGAACCCCGACGGACCGCCCGGCGATCCCGTTCGGGCAGCCGAGATCCTCGTCAGGGTCGCCAAGCGCCGCGACATCCCCTACCACCTGCCGCTCGGCGTGACCGCGGCCGCGGCCTCGATCCGGCTCGACGAGCAGCTCCTCGGCGACGACCGCAGATGGCGGGACGTCAGCCGATCCGCCGACTCCGGCCAGCGTTACCCGGTGGAGTTCCCGCCCGACATTGCGAACTGAGCCTGAGCAAGTCCGGCTGCCGGTCAGTAGTAGTAGGGGAACTGCTCCCAGTCCGGCGGCCGCTTCTCCAGGAAGGCAGCCCGGCCTTCGGCAGCCTCGTCGGTCATGTAGGCAAGCCGGGTGGCCTCGGTCGAGAACACCTGCTGGCCGACTAGACCGTCGTCGATGAGGTTGAAGGCGAACTTCAGCATGCGCAGCGACGTCGGGCTCTTGGCGTTGATGCGTGCGGCCCACTCCAGCGCGGTGCGCTCGAGGTCCGCGTGCGGCACCACGGCGTTGACCATGCCCATGCGATGAGCATCCTGCGCGTCGTAGGTGCTAGCCAGGAAGAAAATCTCCCGGGCGAACTTCTGCCCGACCTGGCGGGCCAGGTAGGCCGACCCGAACCCGCCGTCGAAGCTCGCCACGTCCGCGTCGGTCTGCTTGAAGCGGGCGTGCTCGAGGCTGGCCAGGGTCAGGTCACACACCACGTGCAGGCTGTGCCCGCCCCCGGCGGCCCAGCCGGGCACGACGCAGATGACGACTTTCGGCATGAACCTGATCTGCCGGTGGACCTCCATGATGTGCAGCCGCCCGGCCCGGCCCGGGTCGACCGTCTCGGCCGTCTCACCCGCGGCGTAGCGATATCCGTCCCGCCCCCGGATGCGCTGATCACCACCCGAGCAGAACGCCCAGCCGCCGTCCCTGGACGACGGGCCGTTACCGGTCAGCAGCACGCAGCCCACGTCGCTGGACATGCGGGCGTGATCGAGCGCGCGATACAGCTCGTCGACGGTCTGCGGCCGGAAGGCGTTGCGCACCTCGGGCCGGTTGAACGCCACCCGGACCGTGCCCGAGTCGACCGCGCGGTGGTAGGTGATGTCGGTGAAGTCGAACCCCTCCACCTCGCGCCACTGGCTGGGATCGAAAATCTCAGAGATCATATGCAGATTGTGGCGAACCGCCGGGCGGGCAGCCGGCAGTGAGGTGGCAGTAGTGAGCAGCAGCGTGACTGCGGCCCAGCCCGGCCAGCAGCAGCCCGGCCAGCACGCGAGCCCGGCGACTCACACTGGCCTCGCGATGGTGGTGGTGATGACCGGTGTGCTGATCACCGCCGTCGACACCACGATCGTGGTGCTGGCGCTGCCGACCATCGAGCGGGAGCTGCACGTGTCGCTCGCGTCGGTGGTCTGGGTGGTCATCGGCTATCTGCTCGTCATCACCCTGCTGGCTACCCAGGTGGGCCGGCTTGGCGACATGTTCGGCCGGGTTCGCATGTACGAAGCCGGGTTCGCAGTGTTCGTACTTGGCTCGCTGCTGTGCGCGGTGTCCTGGAGCGAGGCGGCCATCATCGGCTTCCGCGTGCTGCAGGGCATCGGCGGCGCGTTCGTCACGGCCAACAGTGGTGCCGTGATCGCCGAGCTGTACCCGCCGGAGCGACGGGGCAGGGCCTTCGGCTACAACTCGGTCGGCTGGAGCATCGGCGCGGTACTCGGGATCATTCTGGGCGGCCTGATCGTCACCTACACGTCCTGGCGGTGGATCTTCTGGATCAACGTGCCGATCGGCATTGCCGCGCTGGGGCTGGCCCTGCGGGTGCTGCGGGAGCGCTCGGAGCGGGCGAGCAGACACCTGGACCTGGCCGGGATGATCACCCTCGGGCTCGGGTTGTTCGGCGTGCTGTGGGCGATGACCAGGCTGGCTACGGACCAGCTCACCGGGTCGATCGTCGGCTACCTCGTCGGCGGCGTCGCGTTGCTCGTCGTGTTCGTCGTCGTTGAGCTGCGCCAGTCGGAGCCGATGCTCGACCTGTCCCTGTTCCGGATCCCGGCGATGGCCCCGTCGCTGCTGGCCTCACTTTTCCAGGGGCTGGGGAACTTCGCCACCCTGTTCCTGGTGATCATGTACCTGCAGGGCGCGCGGGCGCTGACGCCTATCCACGCGTCGCTGTTGCTGATCCCTGGCTACGTCATCGGCTCGGGAATCGGGCCATACGCGGGGCGGCTGGCGGACCGCGTCGGCCCGGTAATCCCGGCGACCGCGGGTCTGGCGGCCCAGGTCGTCGCGCTGGCCGTGTACGCCCAGCTGTCGGTGACGAGCGGGCTGTGGCTCGTCGTGCTGGGTAGCGTGATCAACGGCGCTGGCGCGGCGGCGTTCTTCCCGGCCAACAGCGCGGCGGTAATGAAGGCGTCGCCGCGGACGGTGCTGGGCATCTCGTCGGGCATGCTGCGCACGTTCGGCAACATCGGCATGGTGTTCTCGTTCTCGACCGCGATACTCATCGCGTCGCAGTCGATTTCACGCGGCCTGGCATTCGCGATCTTCGTCGGCTCCACCAGCCTGCGCGGCGATCTCGCGGCCGCGTTCACCACCGGCCTGCACGCCGCCTTCTATACCTCCATGGGGTTCATGGCCCTGGCCGCCCTGCTGTCGGCGGTCCGGGTTGGTTCGGTGACCCGGCGTCGGCCGGTGCAGGAGCAGCCCAGTCAGGCCGTCTAGGTCGGCCTCGCTGCAGACCGAGCCGAGCGAGCACGCCTGTCAGGCCCGCCGGCCGGGAGAGTCGAGCTGCACCCAGTCGTCGGCCGTGTCATCGTCACTCTGGTCGGCGCTGGCTGCAGTCGGGTTCGGCTCGGCGATCCCGTCCGCGTCGTCCTCGTCCTCGTCCGGGTCCGCCGCTGCCTCCGGTGCCAGCGGCAAGGCGATGCAGAACGTGGCGCCCTCGCCGGGCGTCGAGCGGACCCAGCTCGCGCCGCCATGGGCCGCCACCAAAGCCGCCACGATCGCCAGCCCGAGACCCGTGCCGCCGACGGTGCGGGCCGGGTCGGCGCGGTAGAACCGCTCGAAGACGTGCTGGGCCTGTTCCCTGCTCAGTCCGGGCCCGTGGTCGGCCACCTCGAGCACCGCGGCCGGCCGGTGCGCGCGGCGGGACTGTGGCTCGGGCGAGGCCACGACGGTGGCGCCGGCTGCGGCTGGCC
>JBAUAR010000214.1:0-25521 GCA_049675875.1 Streptosporangiaceae bacterium | reverse complement strand
CTGGCCAGTCCGGTATGCGGGCACTGGCATGAGTTCGATGCACATAGCCCACCGGGTACTCATTGCCCTCCAGATCGAGAACGTAGGGCAATCTGGCCCAGATTGGTTGCCCTTCCCCTTCAGCGAGGGACCTTAGGCCATCCAGTGACCTGAAGGGCAGGATCATCTTGGATGACGTCCACTCGGCGCTAACCGTCTCTCCATCGAGGAGCCGTCGGGCGACCAGAATGTTCTCCGTCTCTTCTTCTGAGAGCGAAGACGGCATCGGGAAATATACGCCTGACTTGCGCTGAATCTCCTCGAGATCCTTAGCAAGTCGATGGTAGCCATGAAGCTCAGATGGAAGGTCTTGTGGAGAAGTAACAGGCGGTCCGGCAGGTTGGCCGTTGAATAGAACTGTAACGTATAGGCCTGAATTGACACCCATGAGGAATGACAATGCGGGCATTAGCATTCCAGGAAGTATCTTCTTCTGGGATGCGGAGAAGTGATAGTTCAGCGTGAACCTTCGAGTGGGCACGTCCAATCTCATCGTCACTGAAACCACTTCGGCATAGTCGTTCAGGCCTAGCTCGCCACCTTGGAGGCCGGCGGTGCGCCCGGTCAGCTTGAGTGGCAGTTGGAGTGCGACGGCGCCGTTCGCGCGAGTAAGCCGGAGCGAGATTTCAGGCATTGTCGCCGCAGCATAATCTTGAGCTGGGCCGAAGGCGAGCCTTGCAGCGCCGAAGGCAGCGTCCAGTCCAGTAATGCCTTCGACGCTTACGCTCGTGACGAACTCCTCAGCGATGTCGCCGGGCGTTCCGTACGCAACCGACTCGCTCAGTGCGGTGGAAGCTGCGCGGCCTTCTTCAGTATCTGGGAAGTTGAATGCCGCGCTGATCCGGATTGGCCGATCCTTCTCCGCACCGGGATACCGGGGAATCACGGCGACCTTGACACCATCTACAGGGCTGATCGAAACCACGAACATGTAGTGGGGGTCGAGTTCGTTGATACGCGCCGTCAGAGCAGTCATTCGCTCGACCGCATCCGGCAGGCCTCCAGCTAGATAGGCCTGCTCTTTGTTCAGCTCAATCAGTGCGCGGACGATTTCTTCGGCGCTTCCTTCGACGTAGTATCGCGGCAACTCCGGATGGTCCGCCATGTGCCCGTCGAGCCAGTCCAGGCCTAGCCAGTCACAGCTGAATGGATAGTCCTCGGTGGCCTTCGCGAACCACGTGAGCTCAGCCGGACTTGGGTTTATCGGGACGACAAGATGCCAAGCTGTGGGATTGTGCTGGGCTGCCCTCAGCAGAGACTTCTCAACCTGGCGTCGCCTGGTCGTAGTCATCCTGCCTGTGAAGCTCTTGAGCTCGAAGATCTCAAGTCCCTTCGGCAACGGCAGTTGAACGTCCCGCCCACCGTCGCCACCACTTCCATCGATGCGCTGTGCCTCAGGGTGAAGCCGACTGATGAGCACCGCAACCATGTCTTCGTACACCGTCGGGCTGATTCGGGGATCAGACCAATTAACTCTGTTCTGAGTCACAGTGGCTCCCGCTGACTAAGTGGGCCGCCGCGGAGAGCCCGTTGGCAGGTTCCGGACGACGCCGAAGAATCGACAGCGACACCGGGACGAGCCCGACGTGGTCATGCGCTGCCTGCGAATCTACCGGTCGCGCTGCAGCGCGGGGCAACCGTCCGTCGCGCCAGAAAGGCCCAGCAGAGCTGAGCCTAGAGTGGCTCGCTACCCCCGGCCGCGATCCTCAACGCAGCACAGTGCCTCGCACAGCTCCACGACGGCACTCGACAGTGCCGCGCCCGCTCAATCAGGTCGAGCCCGAGGAGTCCGAGCTGCTCCGCGAGGACGGCTTCGACCCGGACCCCTGGGAGGTCGTCAGCGCCCGCCTGTCGATCTGGGAGGTCGCCTGCTACGACGAACCGCTTACCGCCAGCCGTGTCTCGGTGCGGCGACGTACCCCTGTCGGCCAGCTCGACCCGGACACAGTGGAGGCGGTGCTGGCCTCCTACCCCAAGCCGGAAGCCGGCCGGACTGACAGTGACCGGATCTTGTGCTGGCCGCTCGCGGACCTCCAGGTCGGCAAGCCAGAAGGCGGTGGCACCGAGGCGATCATCGAGCAGTTCGCCGCTGGAGTCGCGGCCGTGGAGCAGCGCATCCTCACCGAGTTCGGCGGCCGGGTGGACAAGCTCGTCGTGCCGCTGGTCGGTGACCTGATCGAGGGCATAACGTCCCAGAGCGGCCGGTTACCCAATGACCTCGGCATCACCGAGCAGATCCGGGTCGTGCGTCGGCTGCTGCTCCACTTCGTCGGGCGCCCGGCACCCCTGGCCGCCGCGGCGCTGGTCATGACAGTGCCAGGCAACCACGATGAATCTCGACGGGATCGCATCACTCCGGCCGGGGACGGCGGCAGCGCCCACTTCCGGGCCCGCAAGGGGACCGACTCGACGCCTGGGTTCATCAGCTTCGAGCTGGCCGGGAAGCGGGCTTGGGTGGCGGGGACTCGTCCACCACGCCTGATCAGTTACGAAGCGACAGCATTAGCTTGCAGGCCGGGCACAGCACGCCAAATGGTCCGACTGGCTCGTCGCCGCACTTGGAGCAGAATCGCTCGCGACCGTCGTGCTCCGGGTTCCTGCACTCGGCGGTCTCGCCGGGTATCGAGACGGTCGGAATCCGCGTCGCGAGCTTCTGCGCCGGGGACCACGCGCCCTTGCCGCCGTTCAGCTCCAGATAAAGGTCGAAGCTGACGGTGGACACCATGCGGACGATGCCGCGACGGTCTACCAGGGGGACGATCTCCCCGGCCGGGATCATTCCCGCGGTGTCATCGACAGTCATGTTCAGCCAAGGATGGATCGAGGCGTGACGGCGCCCGCAGGGCCGCGGCTTGCCATCGGGGCAGCGATCGAACGCGCCCACGACGCACTTGGTCGCCGCGATCTCGGTGAGCCCGGTGGCACCCACACTTCGCGGCGCGGGCATCCCTGTTTCCCAGCTTCTCTCCAGGCATCCAAGCGCCGGGACCTCGCGAAGCCAGCGCATCCGCCGGGCGCCCACCTCGTTGAACCACACCGGCTGGTACCCGGCCTTGGCGTACCGAGTCGTGCGGCTCTTCGCTGTCCGGCCGTCGATGTTCGACTTCTGGATCTCGATGTCGGTCGGCACGCTTCCGCCCGTGATGGCAACGTCGAGCTTGCCGCCGGGCACGGGAAACTCCGTGGTGGCGTTGAATCCAGCGTCCTGCGCGGCACGAGCCCAGTAGTCCTTCTGGCGCTTGTGCCCGATGCTCTCCGCCTCGATGGGATGGTCGTCGCCGTGCGCGCCGCCAGGGAAGTGCGCCGCGAAGAACTTGGACCCGTCCCGCCCCTTGCGGATGTAGAGCTCACCGTTGCCGCCGCCTGGCGCCAGGCAGATCAGGACGCCTTCACTCCTCTGGATCTGTCCGTGGAGGCTGGTAATGAGCTGGAAGTCCTCCGAGTCGAGGCATGCGAGATCCAGCTCGCGGGCGTCGGGAACATAGCGAACGAGAGTGGTCAACCTGGGCCGTCCTTCTTGTGCTGATCTACGAACAAGGATGCACCATGGGTACGACAGCCAGAGCCGTCGCGACGCGCAACGCCCACGCCCGGCCGCCGCCAGCAGTGACCCTTACGAAAGAACGAAGCCCCTGGCGCGCCAACGCCAGGGGCTTCCTCGTTCCTTCGTTCTGGTCAGCCGGGTATCTGGTATGCCTCACCGTGGCAGCCGGCCTGCCATCCGAGCCGGTAGTCGATCACGACGTTCGCAGCGAATCCGCCGCTGTCGATGGTCTCGAAGCCGATCTCGCATTCGTTCTCGCCGTACTGGGAGCGGTAGTCCTGACCCTGCGAGTAGCCCGTCCCGTATGCCACTGCGACCGGGTTCTCCGGGTTACCGGGAGGCTGGCTGGTGCCCGAGCTTCTGCCGCTGCTGCCGCAGGCCGCGATCCCGAGGACGAGAGCCGCTGAGGCGACCGCCAGGATGATGCGCTTCAAGGCGTGCTCGCCTTGGCTTCCGCGCGAATCCCGTCAATACAGCCCGACTGCCACTCGCTGGCCAGCTTGGTGCTGACGGCCCCGAGGCCCAGCCACTTGCGCGGCATGCCGCCCTTTACTTCCAGCGAGGCCACCTGGCAGTAGAGCTTCATGCTGGAGATGGTCAGGGACGCACCGTCACTCACCATGGCGACGAGGCCGTCCAGGGCCGCCGAGGTGTCGCCGTACTTGTATCCAGCCGAATACGCCTGAGCGTTCGTGGCCGGCGCGTTGGTGCCGCCGCACGCCGACAGCTCTGCGATGCAGGCGACCGCCGACAGGGCGAAGATGATGCGCTTCACGCTCAGCCCTCGCTCTGCCAGCTGATAGCTGTTGACCTCCCGGGGAGCGATGTCGCTGTGACGACGTTGCTCTCGAGGCGGGAGGTGTCATGGGTTCATTGCTGCGGAGGTCGTTGCCGTCTTCGACGCTGGTGGTGGCGATCGATCCGGGAAAGGCGCATCACCGGGTCTGGCTGAGCACCGATGCTGCCGGTCTGGTGACCGAGCCGCTGACCGTGCCGGTGCTGCGCCCGGGGCTGGAAGCGCTGGACAGGCTTGTCCGGCAGTACTGCGAAGGCGAGCAGCTGGTGTTCGCGGTCGAGGCGACCGGGGGCCTGCACCGGGCATGGGTCAGCGAGCTGAACCGGCGGTTCCCGGCAGCGGTCCGGGTGTTTGCCCCGTCGGAGACTGCGGTTGCGCGGACCCAGCTGGGCATGCGCCGGTTCAAGACCGATGACAAGACTGCGCTGCGCTGACCTATCTGGCCCGGCAGGGTCATGGCCGGCCGGTCCCGGCGGATGAGCATGAGGCGCTGCTGGCCGCCGTGCGCTGGCGCCGTTCGCTGGTCGCCGAGCGGAAGATCGCGTAGCAGCGCCTGCATGACCAGGTCAATGCGCTGTGTCCTGGCCTGTCGGCGCCAGCCGGCCACGGCCGCAAGCTCGACCTGGCCGGAGTGGCCGGGCAGGCGTTCCTGAACTGCCTGGTTGATCTGCAGGGCCGTCCGGCACCGGCCCGGTCGCTGCAGGCCCGCGCGGATGGCAGGCTCACCCGTGCGGACGCGGAGTTCTGGGCCGGGCGGTGGCTGCAATGCCTGCCGCCACCTGGTGACGCAGCCGCCCGGATCAGCAGGATCGCCCGCAGCCTCGGCCGCTGGCGCGCTCTGACCAGCGATATCACGGCAGCCGAGACCGAGATCGAGGTGCTCTTAGCAGCCACCGACGGCCAGGTTCTGACGAGCCTGCCGGGCGTCAAAGCCATCCGGGCGGCAGCATTCGCGGCTTTCAGCCGGCCGATCTCCCGGTTCCCGACTGCCGGGCATCTGTACTCGGCAACCGGCCTGGCGCCAGCCAGCTACCAGTCCGCCAGCATCAGCCGCCGCGGCGGCATCAGCCGGCAAGGCCTGCCCGAGCACCGCGACGCCCTGATGGCCATCGCCCGGGGCCTATCCCAGCACTGCCCGCCATTCCGGCAGCGAGAGGAGGACTATCGCGCACGCGGAATGAAGCCCATGCAGGCCAGGGTCGCACTGGCCCGCCACGCCTGCCGGCTCGCCTACCGCATGATGCTGACCCAGGACACCTTCGACGAACAGCGCTACCGTCAAAACCGGCACCAGGCCGGACGGTGACGGCGTGCTAACTATGCCGCACGACGGCCCAACCTAGCTTGCCGCCCGCCCGGCCTGGGGCCCTCCACGGCGAAGACGAAAGCCTGCCGCACGACGGCGTCTAATCAGCCTGCCGATACCAAGGGCCCCAACCCCGGACGACCAGAGCGCTCACCACGGCCGGGCGCCCGCGCCACGGCCAGGTCCCGCGCGCCCGAAACCGACCTTGACTCCGCTAGCGAAAGCTAGTCCCCGACGAGCTGGTCGGCGCGGCCTGGGCGTTGCAGATTTGGTCGGGGCCAGATGCCTGCCCTGTGGCGACCGTCAGCGGGTTGTCGCCTGGGCCGCTCACGACGATGTCGCAGGTGATCGAGCCGCCCTCAGACCCAAGCTGGGCGTTGATGGAGTAGTACTCGGCGCTGCCGCTCAACGACGTTGAAGCGGACCAGGGGACCGTGCAACTGTCGCCCAGGTCGCCGCCTGTGCAGCTCGACGGGCTGATGTTGTCGGTGTCGCTGCCGTACTGGATCGACGCCCCGCCGCCGTTGCCGTTGCCAGTGACATTGAACGTCACCGTGGTGGGGCTCGCTGGCGGTGCCAAGGTCGCCGCTGGTGCCGCGCTAGCTGCTGCCGCTGGCGGCTGCGAGCTGGACGAGCTGAACGGGCTGGACGGGCTGTTGTTGCTCGTGACGGCCACGATGATGCCGATGATCACGGCGAGGCCGATGACCTCAGGCAGCCGATGCGGCCCCTCGACCGCTTCTTCTGCGGCGGTATCGGCGGCACTGGCGCATAGCTGGGCGGGGCTGACGGGGGCTGATAATTCGGCGGCTGGCTCGCGAAGTACGAGGTGTAGTCGTCGTTGGACGGTGGCTGGTAGGACAACGTGCTTCCCCTCTTAGTTGGTGGTTGTACGACACATATGAACTGGCTCAGGTTGACAAGCTGTTGATTGATGTTGCCTGACGTTACATGGCGTTGGGGGTGCCGGGTAAGTTCGTTTGTGTTTGCGTGGCTGTCACAGGCGGTCACCGGCGCGGTACATGATCCCGCCATGGCAGGACTGCTCGTGCGGTCCCTCGACCCGGCCCCGGAAATGGCGGGCACCAGAAACGAGGCCGGCGAAGCTGCTGATCTTGAGCACGTAGTCGGTCACCGTGCGTCCTTCCTGGCGTTGCGGATGTAGCGACGGACGGTGGCCACGCTGATGCCGAGCTGCATGGCGATGACCGTTGCGCTGCGACCGTCCGCGTGCATCTGCAGTGCGGCCCTGCGCCGCCAGGTGGCCCGGTCGAACCGGATCTTGTTGGCCAGCTCGAGAGCGTCGGTGCGCTTCACGCGAACTCCCTCGCGCTGACGCAGCGGTCGCAGTCCGACCGGAACTGGATATGGCTCCTGCAGTGCGGCGGCTCTCCATCGGTCACGTCGATCCGGATCAGGCCGCCGTCCGGGCCGTAGAGGTCGGTGATCCTGGTGACCACACGGGTGTGGTGCTGCTCGTCGTGCGCGTGGGTGTAGGCACGCTAGCACTCGCGCATCCGGTCGCCCTCGGGCTCGGGACGCCACTTGCAGTCGGCGCGCTCGGCCTGGACGCTGTCCAGCGGGCGGTCAGGGCGGAAGGTCATGGCCTGCACTCCAGGCACTCGTAGACAGGGCCGTTGTGGACGCGCCCGCTGGCCGAGAAGTGCGTGATGTGCCTCGCCTGGACGTCGTCTGCTCGCTTGGCCGCCCTCACCGCGGCCAGCTCTGCCTGCGCCCGCAGTGCCGTGTGCCGCGTGCGCCTCGTCCGAGACTTGCGACCCAGGAAGCGAGCGCCGCGGATGACCTCCGAGATCAGGACCCAGATCGTGAGTCCGATGGCTGCGCCGATGACCATGCTGATCACGGTGGTGATGACCCGCTGCCGCTCGCTTACCTGGGTGATCGGGAGGGGAGGACGCCGAGGTTCTCCATGCCCACGATGGGGCTCGCCACGGGCATTGCCGGGTCCATCGGCGCGGGCGCGTAGCTCACTGGCTGCGGCGCGTATGCCGATCCCATGGGGGTGGTCGAGACAGGCCCGCGGCTGAACGTGTGGTTCGGCTGCTGTTGCGGCTGCTCAGTCTGCGGCGGCCGAGTGAACACGTGGCTCGGCATCCCGCGACTAATGGCTGCCTGCCGGTCTGCCGCGATCTGCGCGAACGTGTCGTTCCGGTGCGCCCACTGGTAGTTCTGCTCGGCGGTGGTCATCGGAACCTTCAGCTTCGTAGCAGCGCCCCTCGCGCTATATAACGACATGCTTGCACAGCGCGAGGCGCGTAGTCAAGCTCATCGGTGCAGATTGTGGACGAGCAGACCCCTGTACTGCTCGCGGTACTCGCTGTACAGCGCGACCAGGAGATCGTGGGTCGAATGGACCGTCTCCCAGTCGCCCCGCTCGATGGCCAGCTCGACGGTCATGGCAGCGGCCATGAGCCTGCGCGAGATCCGGGCGAGCTGGCGCCGATCCCGGTGCCGCTGGATACTGCGGACGGTGTCCGGGCTCGAACTCCAGCTCAATGACATGACCAGATCGTAACGCAACGGCACGCATCAGCCAACCGATCCGACCGATCCTACCGAGCCGATGGGTACGACCGGGCAGACGGCGGGAATCATCACCTGCCATGGTCGATCCCTACGCCCCCGAGCCGCTGAGAGATCAGGTAGCGGCCCTGCTGCGGGCGAGGATCGGGGAGCTGCGCCGGCGCGACTGGCTCCCGTCTGAGGCATCGCTGGCTCAGGAGTACGAAGTCAGCCGTGACACGATCCGGGCCGCGATGGGCTTGCTCCGGGACGAAGGACTGGTCGTCACCATACAGGGCCGCGGCAGTTACATCGCGTAGCCGAATAGCTGTCGCGCTGATACGCTTGGTCATGAAGGGGAGTAGTCCTTCGTTGTCAGCCAGCTATCAAGGCGTATGAGCGCCTGGCTGCCAAGTCACGCAAGTGCGCGTGGCGGACGAGACCTTCGGCTGTTCGGGGGAAGACCGGCCGAAGGAGTCCCATGCCCCAGGCCGGTGGACCAGATGAGAGGGTCACCGGAGGTGGGCGTTGGCGCTGGCGGAAACTCTGGATGCCGCGCTGGCTGCCGGTGTGGCCGGCATAGCTGGCGTGGCTGCGTCCATCCGCTCCGTCCGTTATGGATCGAGGGATGCCCTGCTCCGATTGATAGCTGGGATTACCGCCATCATTGCGAGGCATCCGACGAAGTCGCGATCAGAGGTGGCGCTCGACGTTCTGGAAAAGAGCGGCAGTGGTAGGGACAAGCCGCCATAGCGCAGCCTGACCGCGCCCCTCGCGCGCCTGTGCCGGTAGTAGGCACCGGGCTCCGTGTTCTTTGCGCTCACCGGGACCATAACTTCTCGCGGCCCGGCGGCAACGGCCGGCGGTGGCACAGGTAGGCCGCGATCTTCTCGCAGTAGTCCCGGAGGCCGGGGTTGCCGGTGCGCAGCCCGATCACCACTACTAGCCACAGCAGCGTGGACCGCCGCAGGATAACGTAGCCAGCGAGCAGGCCGAAGGTGGCCCACATGGGCAGGTGCTGGGTAATTGCGGCGGCCAGCGCGATAGCACGTACGACGCCGCTCCAGCCGAGTACTGAGGGCAAGTTCGCTCCCCGGAGGCATCACTGGATGGCCGTCCGGGAAGCAGTAGGTGCTGCTTGCTTCCTGCCGTGTCGTGGCTATTCGGGCAGGGACCACCCTGGCGGGCTCCGGGCCCTTGCGCTTGGGTCCTGCTCGTGCATTGATTGCTGGCCTGCACGGACGGGAGGTTGCAACCCCACAGTACGTGACCGCGGCTAGTGCTTCCGTCGTTGCTCGCGGCCAGCGCATTGGGCCAGAGCCCGGCGAGCGCCCGGTCGAGATGATGAATCCTGAGCAGAGCTGGGGCGGCGCTCACCGCACGGCCAAGACGAGCATGGCGGCTGCCGCGAGCAGCCAAGGCAACGACTTGACAAGCAAGATCACGCAGGCCCTCCGCGTTTTCGCCCAGTCGTCAAGCGCCGTCCACATCCCAGGCGGATCGGGCGGCTCGGGCGGTAGCAGCGGGAGCGGTGCAGGCACGCTCGCCATTGAACTCGCCGTCACAGTGAGTTCCATCGGTTGCTATCCGATTTCGAGGCCGACCGAGCGACCTTGCGAGGCGCATCCACCCAGGTAGAAGGGCCTCTAGCCCCTGGTAGCCAATGGTGTCCTCTCTAGGCCTAGTAATCTGCCTGCACAATCGACGAGATCGGGTACGACCTCGTTGACTCAGATCCCGGTGAGCGCCCGGTCAATGACGTACCACTCGATGCCGTGGCCAGCTTTAGCCAGCGTGAGCGCGCCGCGGGCCTCGTTCGCCGCGTTCCGCGTCTCGACGTACCTGCGCAGATGCGGATGCAGCTCCACCGGGAAGTCGGCCAGGACCATGTCCCAAGCCTTGTCCAGCGCGCTCCGACGCACGACTGTACGAGCCATGTGATCACCGTTCTATTCCGAGAACACTGTTCACACTCAGTATGCGTGAACGGCGCCAGTAGTTGGCAAGCCGCCGATCTTGGAGCTATTCCTGCAGGTCAGGGACACGCATCGCGAGGGGTGTTGCGCGGCGACCTGCGGTGCGTTAACGTCAGTGTTAACGGGCAGTTCGGTATATTCCTCTGACCTGCGCAAACGTCGCTCACGCTGCATCCATCACGCTGATCCGGTCGACGCCCGCGTGCTCTGCCTGCCTGGCCACGTCGCGCAATCGCATTCGTAGCGCGGCCGGGCCGCCGTCCCAGGTGAAATCCGGTATGTGCAGACCCACCTTCATGCGCGCAGCTCCTCAGCGCTCGGTCACTCCTCAGGCTCACCATAACGCCGGGATCCGGCCGGCCAGCTGCCCCAGCAGACGTGATACCGCACGCGGTCCCCGGGTATCCCGTCCAGCGCCGGCGACCGACACCGTGCTGCATCGCGGTCAGCACGGGCGGGCGGGCGACAAAGTCCAGGCCGCTGAGCCGCTCGTTGACGTACGAGGTCCACGACGGCTTCGAGAACTCGCCGTCGTTGACAATGTCGACCCCGTGCGCCGCCTGCTGCACAACGACATCGGCGACCGCGGTCCGGAGCCGCTCTTCCAGTGCTTGCTGGTCAAACGGCAGGCCGTTGACCTTCGCCTTGAGCATCTCCGCAAGGTCGCGAGGGCGGTAGAGCGCGCGGTGTGGCGGCGCCAGCGATCATGCACGAGGATCGGGTGATGGCCAAAGACCACGGCAAGCAGCACAAGCCGCAGGCGTCGTCCGCCGGGCCCGACGAGTCCGGCGCGGACTCGCGCCCCGATCGCGTCCCCCGCGAACTCTACGAACGCGAGCTGCTCCGGCTGCAGGGCGAGCTGGTGAAGCTGCAGGAGTGGGTGCGGGCCGAGCGGGCCCGGCTGGTTGTGGTGTTCGAAGGGCGAGACGGGGCCGGAAAGGGCGGCACGATCCAGCGCGTCACTCAGTACCTCAACCCCAGGGTGGCCAGGATAGCGGCGCTGCCTGCGCCGACCGAGCGCGAGCGCAGCAGCTGGTATTTCCAGCGGTACGTCGCGCACCTGCCGTCCGCGGGCGAGATCGTGCTGTTCGATCGCAGCTGGTACAACCGCGCGGGGGTCGAGCACGTCATGAGTTTCTGCACCAAGGAGGAGTACGCCATCTTCCTGAATCAGTGCCCCATCTTCGAGCGGATGCTCGTCGAGGATGGCATCGTGCTGCGCAAATACTGGTTCTCGGTGAGCGACGAGGAGCAGGAACACCGGTTCCGGGCCCGGCAGCAGGACCCGATGCGGCGCTGGAAGCTGTCGCCGATGGATCTGGAGTCGATAACCCGGTGGGAGGACTACTCCAGGGCCAAGGACGAGATGTTCGTGCACACCGACATCCCGGAGGCACCCTGGTACGTGGTCGACAGCGCGGACAAACGGCGCGCCCGGCTCAACATGATCGCGCACCTGCTGAGCACGATCGGCTATCACGACGTGCAGCTGGCACCCGTGGTGCTGCCGCCCCGGCCGAAGCCGACCGGATACGTGCGCGCACCGCGCGAGTCCCAGACCTTCGTTCCCGATCATGTCGCCGACCTGCTGGCGCACCGGTCGGGATCCGGCGGCTGACGGCCTGCCAGCTCGGTCGGCGACGCGGGAGCGTTGCAGTCCAGGGACGCAGGTGATGAACTCTGCTAATGCGCACACGACCGGCCAGCTGCCAGCTCTCCGCCGCGCTGTCCCGCACCGGCGAGACGGCATGACACTGGAGTTCGGGATCTTTGATTCCTTCGATCTCGGCGCTTCCACCCCCGGCCAGGTGATTGCCAGCCGGCTCGACTTCGCGGTCGCGGCCGAGGCCGCGGGCATCAGCCACTACCACGTCACCGAGCACCACGGGACGCCGCTGTCGGTGTGCCCGTCACCGAACCTGTTCCTCGCGGCGCTGAGCCAGCGGACCACCACGATGCGGATCGGCGCGCTCGTGCACGTGCTTCCGGCCTACGACCCGCTGCGCCTCATAGAGGAAATCGCGGTCCTCGACCAGCTCTCCGGCGGTCGGCTGGACGTCGGGGTGGGGAGCGGAATCAGCCCGTACGAGCTGGCTTACTTCGGCGTCGAGCCGGGCGAAGCCCGCGCCCGCTACGCCGAGACGCTGGCGGCGGTCACCACGGCACTGGCAACCGGGCGCCTGACGCACCGCGGCACGCTGCTACGCGACTATGACGTCGAGTTGTCGGTCGGGCCCGTGCAGCGCCCGCATCCGCCGCTGTGGTACGCGTCCAGCAACACGAACAGCGCCGAGTGGGCGGCTGCCAACGACGTCAGCTTCGTCGGCCGGTGGAACGGCGGCTCGTTTGCCGCGGCCGCGGAAGCCTACTGGCAGGCCTGGCAGGATCACCGGGCGAGCGCCGCAGTCGGGTCCGCGCCGGTGCCGCCGCGCGTGGGCTTCGCGGCGACTGTCTACATCGGGTCCAGCGACGCGGAGGCCATCGAGCGCTACCAGGTCGCCGCAGCACTCCACTACCAGCACCTGCTGAGCTTGTGGCACAAGCACGGCAACCACGCGTTCGACGGGATGGCGGACCTGCAGGCCGGGATCAGCGCTGGAACCGCGCTCGTCGGCTCCGCCGAGACGGTCCGTGACCTGCTGGTGGAGCAGGTAGCACAAGCGCCGGTCAACTACGTCGAGGCCACGCTCGCGTTCGGCGATCTCACTCCCGGCGAAGCCCTCGCTAACCTGGCCGCTTACGCCGACGTGGTCATGCCCGCCGCGCGGGAGGCAGCTGAGCGCCAGCGGCCAGGGGAGCGCGTGCCGGTCAGCTGACCGTGGCGCGGACGCCATAGCGCCGGAGCAACTCCGCGACCTCTGCGAGCCCTTCGTTGACCGCGTGCAGGGCAGCCGGAAGCGGTCGTCCGTGCAGACCGGTCACGACGTCGCCGCGGCAGCGGGCCACAGCCGGACGAGCTGCTCGGGGCTGATGTTGCCGCCGCTGCACACGATCGCCACCCGGCGGTCGGCGAACCTGCCGGGCTCGGCCAGCACGGCGGCGAGCGCGGCGGCGCCGGATGGCTCGACCAGGTTGCGGGTCTTGGAGATCATGAGCCGGGTGGCTTCGGCGAGCGAGGCCTCCGAGACCAGCACGAAGTCGTCGAGTCGCTCCCACAGGATGCGCTGGGTCAGCTCGAACGCGGTCCGGGTGGCCAGTCCCTCCGCGAAGGTGGCCATCGTGTCCTCGACGAGGGCGCGGGCCTGCCACGACCGGTAGGCAGCCGGAGCGGCCTCCGACTGAACGGCGATAACTTCGATCGAGGGGCGGACTGCTGGGGCCACGACACAGGCCCCGGCGGCGCCGCTGCCGCCGCCGACCGGCACGACGATGACGTCCGTATCCGGCTCCGCCTCGAGGATCTCCAGCGTGTAGGTGGCAACGCCGGAGATCAGCGCGGGCTCGTTCGCGCTGTGGATATAGCGGTAGCCGTGCTCGCTGGCGAGCTTCTCGCAGTGTTCGCGCGCCTCGTCGAAGTCCCGGCCATGGCTGATGACCTCGGCGCCCAGCGCCCGCATCGACTCGACCTTGACGGGGTTGGCCTGCTCCGGCACGCACACCACGGCGGGGACACCGAACAGGCCTGCGGCGTAGGCGACCGACTGGCCGTGATTGCCGGTCGACGCCGTGATGACGCCGCGGCGGCGGTCGTCCGGGCCGAGCTGGCTGATCAGGTTGATCCCGCCGCGGACCTTGAAGGCGCCGATGGGCTGGTGGTTCTCGTGCTTTACCCAGATCCGCGCTCCGGTCAGCGCGTCGAGAGCGGGATAGGAATACAGCGGTGTCGGGCGCAGGTACGGCGCGATGCGTCGGCGCGCCGCCAGGACGTCGGACAGGTCAGGGATCGCCAGCTCGGTCACGATACGTGTCTATCACCAGCAGGTAGCCGCGACGACCCCGATTTAGCGGCCGCTTGCGAGCACGCCGCGGGCCTGGCGGGCGATCTCGACGTCTTCTCTGGCGGTGACGACCAGCGCGCGCACCGGGCCGGGCCCGCTGATGTCCGCGTCCGAGGTCACGCCGTCCTGCGCCGGATCGAGACTGACGCCGAGGAACTCCAGGCCCGCCACAGCGGCCGCGCGGACCCGGGGGCTGTGCTCACCCACGCCACCGGTAAACACCAGCGCGTCGAGACCGTTCATCGCCGCCGCCATCGCCGCGATCTCCCGCCGCAACCGGTGCAGGTAGACCTCGAGCGCGAGCCGGGCCTGCTGATCACCGGCATCGGCGGCCTGCAGCACCGCGCGCATGTCTCCGGACGGAATCCCCGACAGCCCGGCCAGCCCGGCTGACTGCTCGAGCCCGGTCGCCACCTCGGCCAGTCCCAGTCCGCCGTGCTGCAGCAGCCACATGACCAGGCCAGGATCGACGCTGCCGCTCCTGGTGGCCATCACCAGGCCCTCCAGTGGCGTGAACCCCATTGTCGTGTCGACGCTGCGGCCCTCCCAGACGGCCGCCAGCGACGCGCCCGCGCCGAGGTGGCACGTCACAAGGCGCAGCCCGGCGGGATCACGGCCGAGCAACTCGGCGGCCCGCCGCGCCGCGTAGCCGTGGGATAGCCCGTGGAAGCCGTACCGCCGCAGGCCGAGCCGGCGCGTCCACTCTTCCGGCAGCGCGTACCGGGCGGCAGCGGCCGGCAGCCCCGCGTGGAACGCCGTGTCGAAGCACGCGACGCCGGGCACGTCCGGCAGCGCGCGGCGAGCCGCCTCGATCCCGGCTAGCGCTCGCGGCTGATGCAGCGGAGCCAGGTCAGTGAGGCTGCGGATCGCCGCGATGACCGCGTCGTCGATGCGGACGGCCCGGCTGAACGCGCTGCCGCCGTGCACGACGCGGTGCCCGACGACGACAGCGTCGGCCGCGGCTGCGAGAAACTCGGCCAGCTCCGGGTGATCGGCGCTGCCGTCCCAGGGATCGACGTTGAGCGACCGGTCGGGGCCGTCAGCCGGGCCGAGCACCCGGACCTTGAGGCTGCTCGATCCAGCGTTCACGACGACGACGGGCGCTGCCTCGGTCCCCGTCACGGCGCCGGCCGCGGCGGCTGGGCCGACTGTGGTGGGTGGGGTCGGGGCGGTGGCGGCCCCTGCGCCGGGGCTGCTGGCTGCGGCCAGTGCCAGCCGCTCACCTCGGGCAGGTCCTCGCCGTGTTCCCTGGTCCAGGCCCAGTGCCTGGCCCTGGTGTCCACCATCTTCTGCCGCAACTCCCCGGCCCGGTCGGCCAGCTGGGGGACCCGGTCGATGACGTCCATGACCAGGTGGAACCGGTCCATGTTGTTCATCACGACCATGTCGAACGGTGTGGTCGTGGTGCCTTCCTCGATGTACCCGCGGACGTGGATATCGTTGTGGGCGTCCCGGCGGTAGGTGAGCCGGTGGATCAGCGTCGGGTAGCCGTGGTAGGCGAAGATGACCGGCCGGCCGGGCGGGAACAGCGCGTTGAATTCGGCGCCGGTCATCCCGTGCGGATGCTCGGTGTCTGGCTCCAGCCGCATCAGGTCCACCACGTTCACTACCCGGACCCGCAGGTCGGGCAGCTCGCGGCGGAGGATGTCGGTGGCCGCGAGCACCTCGAGCGTGGGCACGTCGCCGGCGCAGCCGAGCACCACGTCCGGCTGCGATCCGCTGTCGCTGCTGGCCCATTCCCAGATGCCGGCCCCGCGTGCGCAGTGCAGGACGGCGGAGTCCATGTCGAGCCAGTCGGGGCTGGGCTGCTTGCCCGCCACGATGACGTTGACATAGTCCCGGCTGCGCAGGCAGTGGTCGGCGACCGACAGCAGGGTGTTCGCGTCCGGCGGCAGGTAGACGCGGATCACCTCGGCCTTCTTGTTCACCACGTGGTCGATGAAGCCGGGATCCTGGTGGCTGAATCCGTTGTGGTCCTGCCGCCACACGTGTGAGGTGAGCAGGATGTTGAGCGAGGCGATCGGCTGCCGCCAGGGCAGGTGCCGCGACACCTTCAGCCACTTGGCGTGCTGGTTGAACATGGAGTCCACGATGTGAATGAACGCCTCGTAACACGAGAACAGGCCGTGCCTGCCGGTCAGCAGGTAGCCCTCGAGCCAGCCCTGGCAGGTGTGCTCGGAGAGGATCTCCATCACCCGGCCGTCGGGCGCGAGGTTCTGATCGACCGGTAGCGTCGCCTCCTGCCACGTCTTCCCCGTCACCTCCAGCACCGCGCCCAGCCGGTTCGACTCGGTCTCGTCCGGGCCGAACATCCGGAAGTTCCGCTTGCTCGCGTTGAGCCGCATGACGTCGCGCAGCATCGACCCGAGCACCCTGGTGGGCTCGGACACATGTCCGCCCGGCGCGGGCACCGGCACCGCGTAGTCCCGGAAATCCGGCAGGGTCAGGTCGCGGCGCAGCACGCCCCCATTGGCGTGCGGCGTCGCGCCCAGCCGCAGCTCGCCGGGCGGCACGAAGGCGAGCAGGCCGGGATCCGGGCCGCCGTCCGGCCCGAACAGCTCCGCCGGCCGGTAGGACCGCAGCCAGTCCTCGAGCTGCCGCAGGTGCTCAGGGTTGGCGCGCACCTCCGCGAGCGGCACCTGGTGCGCACGCCAGGTCCCCTCGACCGGCAGCCCGTCGACCTCGACCGGGCCGGTCCAGCCTTTCGGCGTCCGCATGACGATCATCGGCCACGCCACCCCTGGCAGCGCGGCCCCGGTCCTGGCGTGGTCCTGGATGCGCCGGATCTGACCGATCGCCGCGTCGACCGTCGCCGCCATTTCCTGATGGGGAACGGAGTCGTGGGTGCCGGTCACGTACGCCGGCTCGTAGCCGTAGCCGCGCAGCAGGGCGTCCAGCTCGTCATCGGGCAGCCGGGCCAGCAACGCCGGGTTGGCGATCTTCCAGCCGTTCAGATGCAGGATCGGCAGCACCGCGCCGTCGGTCACCGGGTTCAGGAACCGGTGCGAGTGCCAGCTGGTCGCGAGCGGTCCCGTCTCGGCCTCGCCGTCGCCGACCACGCACGCCACGATGAGTTCGGGGTTGTCGAACGCCGCGCCGTGCGCGTGCGACAGCGAGTAGCCGAGCTCGCCGCCCTCATAAATCGAGCCCGGCGTCTCCGGCGCGACATGGCTCGGCACCCCGCCGGGGAAGGAGAACTGCCGGAACAGCTGCCGCATGCCCGCCGCATCCCGCGGCACGCTGGGGTAGGTCTCGCTGTAGCTGCCCTCCAGCCAGCTATTCGCCAGCGCCGCCGGCCCGCCGTGGCCGGGGCCGACCACGATCAGCATCGGCCGGCCATGCACGCTGATAGCCCGGTTCAGGTGCGCCCAGACGAAGTTCAGCCCTGGCGTGGTGCCCCAGTGGCCCAGCAGCCGCGGCTTGATGTGCGCAGGCCGCAGCGGCTCGGCGAGCAGCGGATTGTCCATCAGGTAGATCTGGCCCGCCGACAGATAGTTCGCCGCGCGCCAGTACCGGTCGAGCACCGCGGCCTGCTCGCTGGTCAGGGTTCCGCCGGTGCCCGCCGTCATGACTGGTGGCGCACGACGACGACCGGACACGGCGCGGTCGTGACGCAGTGGATGCTCACGGAGCCGACCAGCATGCCGTGGAATGCGCCGTGCCCGCGGTTCCCCACTACCAGCAGGTCGGCGCCCGCCGCCTCGGTGACCAGAACCATAGATGGATGACCGTAGGCGATCTTCGTGCTGACCCTCTCCGGCGTGGTGGTACCGAACACCTGCGTCAGCGCCGTGTCCAGCGTCTCTTGCATCGTCGCCCGAACCTGGTCGGTGATCGCCTGCGGTGGCCGCCCGGCCGGGACTGGTCCGGCTGCCGGGTAGTGCCAGGCGTGTACCGCGCTGATGGTGCCGTCGGTCGCGGCCGCGTACCGCGCCGCCCAGCCGAGCGCCTCGGTGGACTCCGCCGAGCCGTCCACCCCGACGACCACGTGTGGCTCGGGGCTGCTGCCTGGAGTGGTCATGGGACTGCCTCACATTCGTTGTCGCCGTACGGCCCATCCAACGGGGGTGCAGTGCCACCCGGCCAGGGCCGATCGTCCCGGCCGGCGGTGTCCATCCTCGCATCTGCTTGGTCGGAGCGGACTGACCGGTCGGCCCGGCCCGGACGGCCTGGGAGAAGCTGACCGCCCCGGAGCGTTGGCCGCAGCCAGCGCCAGGTGAGACGATGCGGCTATGGCCCATGACGACGACCCGGTACAGCAGTTCGCCGCCGCCCGGCAGGCGGCCGCGGCCGCACTCGCCGAGTGGGCTCAGCGCGTGACCGCAGCCACCGCTGAGGCGCTGAGCAAACTTGATCCGGCCGTCCGCGCGGCTGTCGATGCCGGGCTCTCTGCGCTGGCCGGCGACTGGCGCCACTGCGGCTGCCCGTGCGGTGCGGCGCACCCCGATGACCGGGACGTGTGTGACGGCAAAGCTGTCATGACCCGGCATCTGGGCGACGGCGACGTGCGGCTGTGCGCACCATGTGCGGTGGCGCAGGGTGTCGCGGAAATGGGCCGTTAAGCCCGGCTGCGACTGGGTGCCCAGCCCTTCGCGCCGTCGGCAGCGCGGACGGTCGCCGGGCCGCGGCCCGCTATGATAAATGACGCCATACGTGGCATCGACGGGGAGCGGCTATCGATGTCACCGACTTCGGCGCTACGGACTACGGGGGCCCGTGCCGGGCATCATCGTCTGCGGCGCCGAGGGGCTTGCCGATGCTGATCTCGGAGCCCGGCGCCGGTCATCCGGTGCCGGCCTTCACTGACCTCTGACCTGTCCCGACAATGTGACACCCCGCCTTCCGGTGCTGACTCCCGGTCAGCTCGGTGATGTCCAGGAGGCAGTAATGCAGGCAACCGCGCACACGCGTGCTCACCTCCATCAGCATTTCCCGGTGCTGCGCGACTGGTTTGCCAGCAGATCCTTTCCCGCGGGGTCATTCCCCGACCTGCGTGCGCTCGCGGCGCGCAAGCGCCGCCGCGGGCTGACGGTCAGCCTGATCCTCCCGACCCTCAACGTCGCGGACACGCTGCCGCAGGTCCTCGATGAGGTCGCCGCGGTCAGCCGGGGTGACACGCTGCTCGTCGACCAGGTCATCGTCGTCGACGGCGCGTCGACCGACGCCACGATGGATATCGCCCGCCGAGCCGGGGCCGAGGTCTACCTGCAGGACGCGCTGCTGCCGGACTTCGGCCCGGCGCTCGGCAAGGGTGACGCCATGTGGCGGGCACTGGCTCGGGCCGACGGCGACATCATCGTGTTCGCCGACACCGACACCAGGAACTTTCATCGCGACTTCGTGACGGCCACGATCGGGCCGCTGATCGTCGAACCGGAAATCCGGCTGTCGAAGGCCGCATTCCGGCGGCCGTTCACCGGCGACAGCCAGGACATCACCGCCGACGGCGGCGGTCGGGTCACGGAGCTCACCGCCAAGCCGCTGTTCAACGTGTTCTTTCCCGAGCTAGCGGGCTTCGCGCAGCCGCTGGCCGGGGAGTTCGCCGGTACCCGCGACCTGCTGTACTCCGTGCCGTTCTTTACCGGGTACGGGGTCGAGACCGGCCTGCTGATCGACACGCTCCGGCTGGCCGGTCTGTCCGCCATGGCGCAGGTCGACGTGGGCGTCCGGATGAACCGCCATCAAAGCCTGGCCGATCTCGGCCGGATGAGCTACGCGGTCCTGCGCACCGTGCTGCACCGGGCCGCGAGCCCCGATCTGTGCCTGGACGGCTGTTGCGAGCACGACCCGGTGGCCGGCCCGGTCTCGGTGTACTCGCACGCGGTCATGACCGAGGACGGGTTCCGGCTGACGGAGTACGCCGAAGAGCTCGTGGAGCGGCCGCCGCTGGCCGAGCTGCGGGCCGCCTGAGTACCGGGGAGCCCTCAGGCCTGCGAGGCTTCCGGATCGCCCGGCCGCAGGCCGGGTCCGGAACCTACCGCCAGCAGCTCCCGCTGCGTCGCGGGCACGGGCGCGGCCTCGGCGCGGATGTCGTGCACGTACTTGCCGCCGCGCAGCAGTGATGCTGCGGCCGCGATGAGGCAGGCCGCGATCGCGAAGTCGAACGCGATCGCCAGGCCGTGCTCGAACGGCGCGGAGATGAGCGACGGGAAAAACGTGTGCCCGGTCAGATAGGCAGCGTGCTTCGCCGGCAGCTTGCTGATCGCCGACCCGAGCAGCGTCCGCACCGGGTTGTAGCCGAGCAGCGCGGCAAACATGATCGACACCGGCGGCAGCGCGGCGATGCGGGCGGCGTCGGCGCGCGGCAGGCCCTGCGCGATCAGGCCGTGGCTGAGTGCCGACGGCAGCGATGCGGCCAGGCCGAGGATGATCAGCGTGAAGAAGATGCCAATGGACAGCACCATGGCCGAGTTCTGGAACGTCGCGCTCATGCCGGCCCCGACGCCGCGGCGCTCTGGCGGCAGGCTGTTCATGATTCCGGCCCGGTTCGGCGACGCGAACAGGCCCATGCCGATGCCGTTGAGCAGCAGGATGACCGCGAACTGCCAGTAGGCGAAGTCGATGGGCAGCAGTTCGAGCAGGACGAATGAGGCCGCCGCGAGCACCATGCCACCGGTCGCGAACGGCCGGGCGCCGAACCGGTCCGACAGCCAGCCCGACACCGGGCCGGCGGTAAGGAACCCGACGGTCAGCGGCAGCATGGCGATGCCCGCCCACAGTGGCGTCTGGCTGAAACCGTAACCGTGGATCGGCAGGTAGATGCCCTGCAGCCAGATGATGAGGGTGAACATCAGCCCGCCGCGGCCGAGGCCGGACAGCAGGCTGGCCATGTTGCCGGCGGTGAACGGGCGGATCCGGAACAGCTTGAGGTGGAACATGGGCTCGGCGACCCGCGTCTCGATCACGCAAAACGCCGTGAGTACGGCCAGCCCGGCGAGGATGAGGGTCAGCACGAGCGGGCTTGTCCAGCCCATGGTGTGCCCGCCGTAGGGCTGGATGCCGTAAGTGATGCCGACCAGGATCGCGATCAGGCCGGCCGCGAAGGTGAGATTGCCCGCCCAGTCCAGCCTGGCTGGCTTGCGGATGCCTCGCTCTTGCAGCTTCCGGTAGGACCAGATGGTGCCGAGCACACCGAACGGCACCGAGACCAGGAAGACGTACCGCCAGCTGAGCGGGCCGAGCAGGCCGCCGAGCACGAGCCCGATGAACGAGCCGGCGATGCCCGCGACCTGATTGAGCCCGAGGGCGAGGCCGCGCTCACTCGGCGGGAAGGCGTCGGTGAGGATCGCGCTCGAATTGGCCATCAGCATCGCGCCGCCGACGCCCTGCATGATCCGCATGCAGATGAGCCACCACGCTGCCGCGGTGCCGTGCATCCAGGTCAGCGACAACAAGATAGAGAAGGCCGCGAACACGGCGAAGCCAAGGTTGTACATCCGGACCCGGCCGAACATGTCACCGAGCCGGCCGAAGCTGACCACCAGCACGGCGGTGACGACGAGGTAGCCCATGAGCAGCCACAAGAGCAGGCCGGTGTTACCGGGCTGGAGCGGGTTCACGCCGATGCCGCGGAAGATGTCCGGCAGCGCGATCAGCATCACGGAGCTGTTGATGGTGGCCATGAGCATGCCGAGGGTGGTGTTCGACAGCGCGATCCACTTGTAGTGAATTCCCGCGTGCGTGCCGCCGGGGGAGTCGCCAGCCTCAGCTGATTCGCTAGCAGACGTCCGCAGCAAGCCGGGCAGCATGATCAACCTCCACGACCGGTCGCGCCGCCAGCACCGAGCGGCCAGGCGTTCGCGGCCCAGACGATTAGTAGTTGCTTGCTGCTAACTAACTACTGTGCCGAGGTATTCCCGCCGAGTCGCGTCGAGGTCGGCCGGCCAGCGCGGGCCCGTTCCCGTCCCGCTGGGCAGGCAAGAAAACGGCCACGCCGGCAGTTGCGCCAGCGTGGCCGCCGTCCAGTGGCCGGGCCCTACGCGGGAACAACCACGGTCTTCACGATCTTGTCAGCGATTGTCTGCCGCTTGGCGTCCCACAGCGGGAATAGGTAGCCGATGTAGCAGATGATCGAGTCGACGATGTGGCAGATGTCGCGCACAAACGCCATGAGCATGCCGATGGGCTGCCCGGACTCTTCGCTGACGAGGCGGATATTCAGCGCCTTCTTGCCGATCGACTGGCCGGTGGTGCCGCCCAGGTACCAGCGGTTGTAGATGCTCCAGCCGAGGCCCACCAGCCAGCCGATGACCAGCAGCGCGACGGAGATCCTGGCCAGGACGAAGATGACGATGATGACCGGGGCCACGTCGATCAGGTAGGCGAGGACGCGCTGCCCCCAGTTTGCGTACGCGGACATGGTTGGTGCCGCGGGGTACGGAGTGTATGGATCTGCCACGACGTGCCTTTCTGTGCGGGGCAGTTGATGGAGACAGGGTTGAACTACAGGAAGCCGTACCGATGCAGCTGGAACACCCAGCTCATGGCCACGATCACGAGCACGACGTTGCGAGTGCGCCGGCGCGCCCGCTCCGACCAGGTTCGGGGCGGCCCGGCCACGCCCGCCAGCCGCGCGGCCAGCACCGGGGTGGTGCCGACCACGAGCCCGGCGACGAGGTAGGCCAGCGGGCTCGTGCTCGCCGCCGTTGCCCACTGGCCGTGGGCTAGCGCCACCGTCGCAGTGGTTAGGCCGCAAAACGGGCAAGGCACACCGGTGAGCGTGCGGAGCGGGCACGGGAATCCCTGCCCGCCGGTGTGCGCCATGATCATCGGGTAGACGGAACCAATCAGGCCGGCCGACAGACCGGCCATAGTGACATGCTCGGGGACCGAGTACATCCTGCGTAGGATCACCGCGCCCCCCTTGGCTCGTCCGCGAGTTCGGCTTCGGATGCAGCGAAATCGTACGGGCTAAGAAACGTACGCTGCGGACTTTCTCGCGGTTTCGGGGGACAAATCGCATAACTTTATCCGGAGGCTCATTCCGGCTAAGCCCGCAGGCAGTGAACGCGAAAATTCGACCCGCCAATTACCGGCCGGAATGGTTCCGCTCCCATGCCTGGCCGGGCATGATGCCCGCGCTGCGTTACTTCGCGAAGAAGTGCAGCCCGAGCCATGCCCAGGCGACCAGAATGCCCACCCGTCCCCGTCCTCGTCCGCATGATCTGGGTGAAGACCCGGCCGATCGAAGGCAGTCGCTCGGGCATCCGCAGCGCCGCGACCTGCAGTGCCACCGCCGCCACGAGTACCGACACATAGGGGCCGCTGCAGGACCGTCCGGGGCTGGCCGGCCCGGCGCAGCGGCGATCCTGGCTGTGCTGCCACGACGGCGATGGTGGCGGGCCAGGAAAACCTTCTGAACGATCCCACGAACCCGGCATAGCGCCCGCCCGCCACGACAGCGGCCAGGCCCGCCCACATCCGGCCTCGCCGCCAGCCGAGGCGCGACCCGGCCGTGCGCGTCGTGGCCGCGGCTGCCACCCTCGCCGGGCATGGTCGGCATGCCTGGCATGCCGGGCGAAACGACCGGATACTCGCCACCCGCCAGGAGCCCGGCGGCATCCGGGGTGACGCCGCCCATCCTGGTGCGCGCCGCGTCGAAGACCAGCAGCGCGGCGACGGTCACCATGAGCACGCCATCAAACGGCCTCCCGCTGATGGCAGTGCAGAGCGCGATGAGGAGCAAGACGGCTACCACCGGCTGCCGGAAACCGGACAAGACGGCCTGTCCGGGCGATATCGAGGTGTCCCGGACGGTCGCCGCAAGCTGCTCGTCTCCCAAGTCACTTGCGGCCTCGGTCACGGGACAAACCTATGGTTACGGGGCTCGGATGGGCGGGCTAACGAGCGGCGGCCCACGGGCCTAAAACCGGGCAAACGAGGCCCGTCAACGGGCGTGACGTGCAGGCTGCGGCCCGGTCAGCCGCGCCACACCATGATCATCGTCGCGGCCGCTGAAGTTTGCCCGGCCTTTCCGCCGGGAAGAATGCAATCAGTTACTGGTTCCTAACGCATGGTAATTGGTGTGCGGGTAATACGTCTGGCACTTCCCCGCGGGTGCGCAGGTGTACGGGAACCGAACCAGCGACAACCGCATAGCTGTTCCCGTGCGGCCGTGTGCCGATGCCGCTGCGTGGCGAGCCATCCGGCTCTCCGCGCAGTCGGTGCGTAACGGTCCGGCAGCGCGCCCGAGCCGCAGGGTTTTGGCGTTTTGTGCCGAACCCGGCGGAGCGCGTGATGGTCACGCGGCTCGACACGAGGAGGCAGTACAGATGCGGATCGGCCTGATTGCGCCGCCTTGGGTGCCAGTGCCACCACCGGCCTATGGCGGGACCGAGGTCGTCATCGACAACCTCGCCCGAGGTCTGCAGGACCTCGGCCACGAGGTCCGGCTGTTCACAGTGGGCGAGTCCGAATGCCCGGTCGCGACTGACTTTCTCTACCCGCACCCGATGGCGCCTATCGGCTCAGTAATTCAGGAAACGGCGCACGTGCTCGCGGCGTACAAGTCCCTCGCGGACATGGACATCATCCATGACCACACGTTCCTCGGCCCGCTGGTCTCGGGGCTCCGGGGCATGCACAGGCCGCCGGTGGTCACCACCAACCACGGCCCGTTCAGCCGGGAGACGGTGCCCGTGCTGCAGGAGGTCGGCAAGCACGCATCGGTGGTGGCGATCTCGCAATCGCAGGCCAGGCAGGCCCGCGAGAACGGCGGCGCGGTCCCGATCGCCGGGGTGATCCACCACGGCATCGACCTCGACCTGTACAAGCCGGGCCCGGGCGGCGGCGGTTACCTCATGTTCATCGGCCGGATGTCGGCAGACAAGGGCGTCCACCACGCCGTCCGAGTCGCGAAGCAGGCTGGCCGGAAGCTCGTGCTGTCAACGAAGATGCGCGAGGAGAAGGAGATCGAGTACTTCGAAACTGAGGTGCGCCCGTTGCTGGACGCCGGTGACGAAGTGCCGTCGGAGATTCCGCAGCGGCAGCGGATCGACATGCTGCGCGGTGCGGACGCGCTGCTCAACCCGATCACCTGGTGCGAGCCATTCGGATTGGTGATGGCCGAGGCACTCGCGTGCGCCACGCCGGTGCTCGCCTTCGACAATGGCGCTGCCGGGGAAATCATAGATTCGGGCCGGACCGGGTATCTCTGCCGCGACGAGGCAGAGATGATCACAGCGATCGACAGGGTCGGAGGGATCGACCGTGACCAGTGCCGCGAGTCAGCCGAGCGGCGGTTCTCGCTGCAGCGGATGGCTCGCGACCACGAGCGGCTCTACCGCCGGGTGCTGGAGACCGAGGGCGGCTTCCTGCGCCGCGTCCCGCCGGCGCGCCGCCGGCGCGTCAGCGCCTAGCCCGCAGAATGTGACTGCGCGCGGCCAGTCGGCCGCGCGCCG
>JBAUAR010000213.1:0-7628 GCA_049675875.1 Streptosporangiaceae bacterium | reverse complement strand
GTCGAGGGGCTGCTGCGGGCCGCGGCGGCGGCGCCGCACCAGTGGGGCGATCCCACCGCGGTCAACCTGCCGTCGGTCACTGTCACCGTGGGCGACATGGTGCAGACGCTCGAGCGAGTCGGCGGTCCGGCGGTCAGCGCGCTGGTCGGCTGGGAGCCGGACGAGGCCATCGCAGCCATCGTGCGCGGCTGGCCGGCGCGCTTCGCGACAACCAGGGCAGCCGCGCTCGGGCTGCGCCCGGACGACGGCTTTGAGGCCGTCGTCCGGTCCTACCTTCGCGACACCGCCCGCGACAAGCCTGTGGAAGTACCTAGTCAGAACCAGTGAAACAGCCGATGTCACGTACCGCCTGGACCAGTTATCCTGCCGCTGCCGCGTTGGACCGCGGGGAAGGGGTACGCAAGTATGCAGCTATTACGTGTCTTACGGGTCGCGCGGATACCATCCTCGTGACCGCCATGGCGGCCGGTGCGGTCGTGGTCGCCGCGGCCCCGAGCGCGCTAGCGGCGCCGACCACGTCAGCCGCAGCCACCTACACCTGCGCCGGTGCTCCCGACGGGTGCGCGCACTTCACCGGCCAGGGCGTCCGCATCCGCAGGTCGCCCGTCAGCGGGACCATCCTCGGCCTCGGCTATGAGAGCCAGGACTTCGCCGTAGGCAACATCAGTTGTCAAGCGCCGGGCGGTGACGTTTACTACGACGGCTGGTGGGACTACGGCACCGATACGGCCACCGGCCTCACCGGGTGGAGCTCGGACTACTACTGGGACTACGCCTACGTTTTCTGGGTGGCTTACTACGACCTCGGCGAGGTCTGTGGCTACGTGCCGCCGCCACCGGTGGTCGATGGTCCAAGCCAGTAGTCGATTCAGCGAGTCATCCTGGCCAGCGTCTCAGCATGCCGGGCCAGGATGACACGCATTATTGTGGGGACATCGATCGGCCGCGAGGTGCACAGATGATGAACTCAGGTCTGTGTCGCGCGGGGCTGGCCGGGCTGGCGCTCGTCGGTATGGCCGTGTCCGGATGTGCCGCCGCTGGCCCGACTAGTGCTCGTGAGGGCTCCAGCCCGGCGAGCACGAGCACACGATCCGCCGTGACCGTGTCGTTGGGGTCGCTGCCGTTGGCCGGGTACGAGGCGGACACCAGCCAGCAGGACGCGATCAACAACGCGGAGAATGAACTGACCGCGGGGTGCATGCGCGGGAAGGGCTTCCACATGCCAGCGGAGACGGAGGCGCAGAAGGACTTTCAGGCGCTCATCGCCAAGTCCGCGCAGTCCGGCGCCGACCAGCCGTACGGCATCACCTCCGCGACCTACGCGGCGCAGTACGGTTACGGTCCGCCAATCGCACCGGGGTCGGCCCCGAGCAGCGTGACGACGGTGGCTCCCGGTGGCACGATCAACCTCGGGCCGACGGAGTCGGCTGCCTTCAACATCGCGCTCGTCGGGTACGCCGGCGGCCAGCCGCCGCCGGGCCGGAACACGATCAAGGGCTGTGAGGGCCAGGCGCTGAAGCGTCTTCAGGCCGGGACTAACACGCCCGACCCGAACGGGCTGGTCGATCAGCTCATCGCTGAGTCGCAGCAGGAGGCGCAGTCTGCTCCGCAGGTGATCCGGGTACTCGCGCAGTGGAGTTCCTGCATGGCCGCCAGCGGTTACCAGTTCGCGACACCGATGCAGGCCACGGCCGCGCAGTGGCCGGTGCCCGCCAGCCAGATCGAGATCGCGACCGCCGAGGCGGACATCGCCTGCAAAAACCGGACTAAACTGATCTCCGTCTGGCTCACCGCCGAGGCAGCCGCGCAGCGCACCCTGATCCAGTCCAACGCCGTCGCGCTGGAACAGATCAGGCAGGCCTACGCGGCTGAGATCAGGCGCGCAGAGGCGGTACTGGGCGGACGCTGACCCTGAGCGGAGAGGGTGAGGCCCGCACGGATGGACACCGACATCGGCGAGCACCTGGCTGAACGCCGGAGCCGACTCCGGACGCGCCGCCGCGGTTTCCTTGCCATCGCCGGAACGGCGCTGGCGGCCGCATTAGCGGGCATCTTGGTGTCGCCGCTGATCAAATCGCCTGCGCAGGTCGACGCCGAGGTTACTCCACCAGCTCCGACAGTGCTCACGGCCCCCGTCATCCAGCAGGTCGTCAGCAGCACCGTGCTGGCTCAGCGGGTGGTGGCCGAACCAGATGAGTTCTCCGGGCCGGTCTCATTCGGCGCCTCTGGCGCCAGCGGGGACAGCACCGGTGACACGATGCCGGTGGTCACCCGGGTCTTCAAGTCGGCGGGCAGCGAGGTGTCGGCTGGCACCGTACTGGCTGAGGTTGCGGGGCGGCCGCTGTTTGTGTTCGCTGGGTCCGTACCGGTCTACCGCGATCTCACCGTCGGGGACACCGGCCAGGATGTCGCGCAGCTGCAGGCCGGGCTGCAGTCGCTCGGCTACTCGACCGGCGCGGATCAGTCTGGGACGTTCGGTACTGGCACCAGCGCCGCGGTCACTGCGTACTATCGCGCGATCGGCTACAGCGTGCCGCAGCAGGCCACTCCGGCGACCGCCGGTCAGGCGACGGCGACCGTCGTCATGGTGCCCGCCACCTAGCTTATGTTCGTTCCGCAGCTGCCGGCCCGAGTCGTCAGCTATTCAGCGGCCGTCGGCCAGCTCGTCAACGGCCCGCTCGTGACGCTGGCGATGGGCGCGCCCGTCATTGACGGCCAGCTGAACCCGGCGGAGCAGGGGCTGGTGCGGCCGGGCATGGGCGTGCAGATCAGCGCGGAAGGCGTCGCGGGCGCGATCGGCGATGGCACTGTTGCGTCGGTAGCCACGACCGCGCAGACCGCGAACAGCATCGCAGGCGGCAGCTACGTGGCGATGGGGGTGACGCCGGCGGTCGTGCTGCCAGTGTCGCTGGTCGGCCAGGACGTGCAGCTGACTATCACCGCTGCGCACAGCGCGGGGGCGGTGCTCGCCGTCCCGGTGGCTGCCGTCTTCGCCGGCCCGGGCGGCGGAACGTACGTGACGAAGGTGATCGCGGGCGGTGAGCAGGTCAGGGTCGCCGTCCAGGTCGGGGTGATAGGTGACGGGGAGGTCGAGGTGACCCCGCTCGCAGGCTCGACCCTGTCGCCGGGCGACCGGGTCGTGACCGGGGAGAACTACGCGCGGCTCGGCAACAACTCGGGCACTGGCGGCCTCGGATGACTACGCCTGGCGAGCCGCTCGTCATGCTGGACGGGGTGACATTCCGGTACTCGGGTCCGCCTCCGGTGCTGGCGGTGCGGTCAGCGAGGCTCCGGCTCGCGGTCGGCGAGCACATCGCGCTTACCGGGGCGTCTGGCTCTGGCAAGTCGACGCTGCTCAACCTCATGGGCCTGCTTGACCGGCCGGTAGCAGGCCGCGTACTGATCGACGGCGCGGACCTGAGCGCGGCGCCGGAGTCGGCCCGCGCTGCGGTGCGGGCCCGCCGCATCGGATTCGTCTTCCAGACGTTCCAATTGCTGCCGAACCGGACGGCGGCAGAGAATGTCATGCTCGGTCAGGTCTACGCCGGTGTGCCACGGGCGCGCCGGCTCCGCCTCGCGATGGACGCGCTCGACCGGGTCGGTCTCGCTCGTCGCGTCTGGGCGCTGCCCACCCAGCTGTCTGGCGGTGAGCGGCAGCGGGTCGCGGTCGCTCGTGCCGTTGTGAACCGGCCGGCCCTGCTGCTGTGCGACGAACCGACCGGGAATCTCGACTCGGCTGCGACCGCGCAGCTCCTCGATCTGCTCGACGAGCTTCACGCGGGCGGGATGACCATGGTGACGGTCACGCATAATCCGGTGGTGGCCGCGCGAGCCAGCCGCCGGGTCATCATCCGCGACGGAGTGCTGACCGAAGCCGCGACGGCTGGAGACGGTCCTGGTGCGGATCCGCAGGCCCCGTGACCCAGCGCGGGTGACCCGTTCCCGGCTGTCGGCGGGCGACCTGGTCGGCGAGTCGCTTGCAGGCATCCTCCAGCGTCCTGGCCGGTCTGCGCTAACCATGCTCGGAACGGTGCTGGGCATCGGCACCTTCGTCATGGTGCTCGGCCTGTCGGAGACGGCGAACGGCCAGATCAGCAAGGACTTCAATGCGCTGCTCGCCACTCAGGTCACGGTCACCGACACCGGGGCGGCGACGGCGAACGCCGCGACGCTCGACTTCCCCTCCGACGCTGCCGCCGCGGCCGACCGGATCAATGGCGTGGTCGCCGCCGGCGTCTGGTGGCAGGTCTTGCTCGGAAACACCGCGACCCAGGTGAGCAACCTTCCCGGCGACGCCTTGTCCGGCCTGAACCTGCCGGTCTACGCCGCCGACTCCGGTGCGATGCAGGCCAGTCAGGCGTCGCTGTCCAACGGCGTTTTCATCAATCAGTTCGACGAAGCTCGACGCCAGCCGGTTGCGGTACTGTCCGCCGCTGCGGCAGCACAGCTGGGCATCCCGAGTACCGCCAGCCAGCCGACTGTGTTCATCCAGGATCAGGCGTTCACGGTGGTCGGCATTATAAGATCCGACTCCAGGCTGCCCCAGTTTGCGCTGGGCGTGATTGTGCCGTCGAGCACTGCCCTGGCGGACTTCGGGCCGCCGCAGCCAGCGCAGCCGGCCCAGATGATCATCCGAACCAGGCTCGGCGCGGCCCAGGTCGTGGCGCGCCAGGCGGCGGTCGCGATCCGCCCCGATGACCCGAGCCTGCTATCAGCGACGGCTCCAGCGAACCCGACGACGCTGCGGAACGCGGTGGCTGCCAACCTGCGCACGCTGTTCTTGTCACTAGCGGCGGTTGCGGTAATCGTCGGCGCGCTCGGCATCGCCAATACCTCCCTGGTCGCAATCCTGGAACGGACTGCGGAGATCGGCCTGCGCCGAGCCCTCGGCGCGCGGCCCGGACACATCGCGACGCAGTTCCTCACCGAGTCGGCAGTGCTCGGTCTTGGCGGTGGTGTGATTGGCACCGGCCTAGGAGTGGTGATCACCCTCGCCGTCACGGTCGGCGAGCACTGGAGCGCCATACTCGAGCCCGCCATCGTGTTTGTGGCGCTGCCAGCCGGCGCGGTCGTGGGCCTGCTGGCCGGTCTTTATCCGGCGCTTCGAGCCAGCAGCATCGAGCCCGCCGAGGCGTTGCGCCGGTGAACTCTTGCCTGGCGGCGCCAGAACTCGCGTGCGCCGCTCCGGATTGCGGAGAAGGGCCTTCCCGCATGCACCGAGATATGGTCAGATGAGCCTTATATTCGGCGCATCCTGCCGACCTCGGAAAGAGGACGTCGCGACGTGGCTGCACGCGACGATTTGTTACCTGACCGGGACTCCTACTGCTGCGGCGTCCCGCACCTGACCCACCGTCAGGTAGAAGTGCTCCGTTACGTCGCCATGGGGATGAGCAACACCGAGGTCGCGGCCAGGCTGCAGCTCAGCGCCCGGACGGTCGATCATCACATCGCGGTCATGCTGAGGATGTGCGCTGTGCGATCCCGCACGGAGCTAGTGGCGCTGTGCTACGCCGCCGGGATCCTCGTGCCGGGCCGCTGGCCGCCGGAGGGGTCGGGACGACTCTGCATCCGAGTGGCCTCGACGGCCGACCAGCAGTCCCGGCTCGGCCCTCATGGCAGCCGTTGACCGACCGGGCTCACACTGCCAGGTGCTGGCCGAAGAACGCGAAGATCTTCTCCCAGCCGTCCATCGTGGCCTCGGGCCGGTAGATGGGCGCGAAGTAATAGAAGAATCCGTGCGAGGCTCCGTCGTAGCGGTGGAACTCGTAGTCCTTGCCGAGCCGCTTCAATTCCGCCTCGTGCTGGTCGACCAGCGCCGGCGTCGGGTACTGGTCGTCGTTGCCGAACAGGCCGAGCAGCGGCGCCGTCAGATCCGCGGTGTAGTCCAGCGGCGACACCGGGCGGGCCGGGCTCAGCTCCTGCGCGCTCATCACCACCCCGCCGCCCCACAGGTCGGCGACCGCGTCGAAACTGCTCGTCCGGGATGCGGCCAGCAGCGCGTGCCGACCGCCCGAGCAGGTGCCGATGATACCGACCTTGCCGTTGCTCGTCGGCTGTGCGCGCAGCCAGTCGGCTGCGGCGGCGCAGTCGGCCACGACGGTGTCGTCGGGCACGCCGCCCTCGGCGCGCACCTTTGCGGCGATGTCGTCGGGCGAGCCGTGCCCGAACCGGTCGTACAGGTTGGGACTCATCACGGTGTAGCCGTGCCGGGCCAGCCGGTCGGAGAACTCGCGGTAGAACTCGTCCCACCCCGGCATGTGGTGCACCGCCACGATGCCCGGCCGGGTGCCGGCCACCGCAGGCTGGCTGACATAGGCATGGATCTCGTCGCCATTGCCCGCGGGATAGGTGATCACCTCGGAGGTAATGCCGTTATTTGAGTCCGTGCTGAACGAGTTCCACGCCGTCATCGCTTGACCTCCGGCTCGCAGCTTCGCGCTCTTCGGTCGCTAGGCTAGCGGACTACGAGCGCGAGGGGGCGCCATGATCAAGGTAGCCGTGCTGGGCGCCAAGGGGCGCATGGGATCGCAGCTATGCGGCACCGTCGAAGCCGCGGCCGACCTCGAACTCGTCGCGGGCGTCGATGTCGGTGACGCGCGCGAGGAACTGACCGCGGCCGACGTGGTCGTTGACTTCACCCAGCCCGGCGCGGTCATGGACAACCTGCGCTGGTGCGTCGAGCACGACCTGGCCGCGGTCGTCGGCACGTCCGGCTTCGATGACACCAGGCTCGCCGAGGTCACCGGGTGGCTCGCTGTGCGACCGGCCGGCCGGGTACTCGTGGTGCCGAACTTCTCCGTCGGAGCCGTGCTGATGATGCGATTCGCCGCGGTCGCGGCGCCCTTCTTCGAGTCCGCCGAGGTGATCGAGCTGCATCACGCCGGCAAGGCGGACGCCCCGTCGGGGACCGCCGCCCGCACCGCTGCCATGATCAACTCGGCCAGATCATCGGCCGGCGCCGGGCCGATGCCGGACGCCACAGCGACGTCCGCCGACGGCGCGCGCGGCGCGCTCGTCGACGACGTGCGCGTGCACTCGGTGCGCCTCGCCGGGCTGGTAGCGCATCAGGAAGTGCTGCTCGGCGGCCACGGCGAGGTGCTGACGATCCGGCACGACTCGCTCGACCGGGCGTCGTTCATGCCGGGCGTCCTGGTTGCCGTGCGCGGCATCGCCGGGCTGCCGCCGGGCCTGACCATCGGGCTGGACAGCCTGCTCGGCCTGACCTGACACCGCTGCGCCAGCCGCATCAGCAGGCCCTGACACCGGGGAGTGCGCACGGCCGCGCTCGCGAGCCGGGCCCGTTCCGGTAACAATGGCGGTCGTGACGACGCAGCGGACGTTTGACGAGCTGGTGGCCGAAGGCGCAGCGGAGCCCGTCGAGGGCTGGGACTTCTCCTGGTTCGAGGGCCGGGCTACCGAGGAACGGCCGGCCTGGGAATACGCGGGCCTGCTGCGCGACCGGCTGGGCGGGGTGCGCGCCGTCCTGGACATCCAGACTGGGGGCGGCGAGGTGCTCGCCGGCGCGCTGCACGGCTGTACTGGCGTGCCGGGCACAATCGCTGCCACCGAGTCGTGGCCGCCGAACGCCGCGCTGGCCCGGCGCGCCCTCGCGCCGTACCGCGGCG
>JBAUAR010000212.1:0-6421 GCA_049675875.1 Streptosporangiaceae bacterium | reverse complement strand
GCGGTGCGGAGGGCGGTCCGGTTGGCGGTGGCCTACCCGACGATGCGGGCGACAGCCCGGCTGAGCCGCTCGGGGACGGCGACACGGGCGACCAGATCGGCCGGGCCGCTGCTTCGGCGGCGAGTGGCAACGGCGGTTCAGCGAGTGGCGCGTCAGCTGCGGCTGCGGCCGGGCCGGCCGAACTGCTTGCTGAGGTTCGCGCCGTCCGGCGCCGGGCCCGGCTGGCCAGGCACGCGTACTGGTTCCCGCTAGTGCTGTTCGGTCTGCTGACGCTGGCGTCGGTACCGTTCTACATCCGCGAGTATCCGGTCGGGTCAGGAGTCTTCGAGACGGGGCCCGGGCTGCGGGTCCTGCAGAGCGGATTCCTCGGGGGGCCTGGGCTCCTCGAGGTCGCGAAGGGCACCGCCTATTTCTGGCTGGGCGCGATGCTGCTCGGCATCACCGCGACCGTGCTGTGGTACCGCTGGCGAGGTAACCGTATCGGCCTGCGCACGCCTGCGCGGGGCTACCTGATCACGGGCCTGGCACTCATCTCGCTGGCGCTGCTGATTCCGGTCCTGAGCGGGCGCAGCCTCCGGATGCCGCTGCTGTGGCCCGGTGGCTATGTGATCAGCGACCTATTCCCGCTGGTGCTGATCGGCCTGGGCTTGTGTGTGCTGGCGTGGTCCGAGCGAAGCACCGGACTTGCCGCCATCTCCGTCGGCTACCTCGCCGTTTCCCTCGTCGCCAACCTGTACGAACTCAACAACCTCCTCTACCGGCTGCACTGGAACCTGACCCCGGCAGCCGCCGCCTTGCCGAATGTGGTGCTGCCAGCCTTGGTGCTCTTGCTCGCGGGGGCGGGCGCCTGGATCGTGCAGCGCCGCAACCGGCCGCCGGCCGAGTGGGTGCCGGAAGGGTGAGTCGGTGACCGAGCACCCCACCAACGGGCTCGACGAGATCGTGCATCAGCGGCACCGGCTGGGCATCCTCACTATCGCGGCCGAGGCGAAGCGAGCCGAGTTTGGCTACTTGCGCGAGACCCTCGGCCTCACGGCGGGCAACCTGTCGAGGCACCTGACGGTGCTGGAGGACGCGGGCCTGATCGAAGTCGAGAAAGGCTACGCGGGCCGTCGGCCGCGCACCTGGGTGCGGATCACCCGACGCGGCCGGTCCGCGCTGGCTGCCGAGCTGGACGTCCTCGCCGGCCTCGTCCGGCTCCGGTCGGCGCTGGCCCAGGCGCCCGAGTCCGGTTAGCGGCCCGTCCCGGGCCGCCGGCCGTGCCAGCCGGTAGGCGATCGGGCGGATCAGTCCGCTGTCGGCACGCTGTCCTGCTGCCGGGTCGGCAGCTTCCACCAGACCAGCGGCAGCAGACCCGCCGCGATCGCGGCCTTGATCGCGTCGCCGGCCAGGAACGGCGTGAGCCCGTCCGACAACGTGGCCCCCGCGCCTAGATGCAGGTCGAGCGCTAGCCACGTCAGCCCGAACGCGTAGATAACTACCTCGGCGGCGATCATCGCGGGCACCGACTTCAGCACCGACCGGTCTGCGCCACGGCCCGCCAGGTAGCCGCATACGGTGGCCGCGAAGAAGAACCCGACGATGTAGCCGAACGACGCGCTCGCGTACCCTGCCGTGCCGCCAGCGAACCACGGCACGCCGGCGACGCCGACGATCGCGTACAGCGCCAGCGCCGCCGCCGCGCGGCGCCAGCCGAGCGCCGTCCCGGCGAGCAGCACCCCGAGCGTCTGGCCCGTGATCGGTACCGGCGTGAACGACAAGTGGATCGAGATCTGCGCCAGAGCGCCGACGAACCCGGCGGCGCCGGCCACGAGCAGCACGTCGCGGACGGCGTGCGCGAGGCTGCCTCGGTTGGCCGCAATCAGGTCGGCTAGCACCAGCGGGCGCGGACGGGCAATCGCTACGGACGACATGGCGGGGAGCCTCCTCGGGGTAGGGGCGGCGAGTGCGCTGGGACCCTACCACGGCCTTCGCCGGTTCTTACGGCGGCGTCCGAGGCGCTGGTAGGGGGGGTCCAGGGAGGGCTGGCCCCCCGTGGGTGGGTATCGTGCGGCCGTGACCGCACATGCGCTGGTGTGCGCGGCCGCGACCGGTGGCGGCCGCGGCCCAGGCGCCGCTGACCTGCAGCTGGCCGCCAGCACCTTGGATTACCTGGCCGGCGACTGGGACGTCGTGCGCGAGATCGCCGACCACCGCAGCAGCGTCGCGGGCTCGTTCCGCGGGCGGGCCAGCTTCCGGCTCCGGCCGGAATCGGAGGCGGCCGATCCAGGCGGCCAAATCTGCCGGGTGCTCGAGCTCACCGAGCAAGGACACCTCAGGTTCGGCGCGCACTACGGGCCGGCCGGCCGCAGCCTGCTGTATTACGGCTGCAGTGACGGCAGCGCAGACGTCCGATTCGCCGACGGGCGTGAGTTCTACCACCTGGACCTCCGCACGGGTGGCTGCCGGGCGGTGCACCTGTGCCGCGCCGATCGCTACGCCGTGACCGTGACCTGGCTGACCGCGGACTCGTTCACCGAGGTGTGGCAGGTTACCGGGCCGGCCAAGAACTACGACTTGACCTCCGTCTACACCAGGACTGGCTGCGCTTCGTGATTGCGGCGACTCGGGGGGGCGACCCCCCGGCGCCTGTCGCGGGCGCGGCCTACTCGGGCACCATTCCGCGGCTGCTCGCAGCCGCGGCCGAGCGGTACCCGGACGGCACCTGGCTGCGCAGCGACGACGGTTCGCTGACGTTCGGTGGCGCCGTCGCCGCGGTCGCCGGGACGGCCGAGCAACTACAGGCTGCGGGTGTCCGCGCCGGCGACCGGGTGATGCTGACGGCCAGCACGTCGGCGCCGTACCTGCTGTGCTGGCTCGCGCTGACCTCGCTCGGGGCGGTCGCCGTGGCGGTCAACCCGCGCGGCTCGGCCGCCGAGCTAGCGGGTCTGATCCGCCAGGTCGAGCCGCGGCTGCTAGTCACTGACGCGGAGGTGGCGGGTCAGGTAGCGACAGCCCGGCAGGGCGGCGGCCCGGCGGACGGAGACCCGGCACCGGCGGCCCCGTTCCCCTCTGTAGCTGACGTACACGAGATCATCCCGGCCGCGTGGAACTCGCCGGCCGCGATGGCGGACGCGGGCCGGTCGGCGCGGCTGCCGGGCGCAGCGGTCGGGCCGGACGACCTCGCCGTGCTCATCCCGACGTCGGGCACGACCGGTCAGTCCAAGCTGGTCATGCAGACGCACCGGGCGTATGCGATGGCGGGCGAGGGCTTCCCGTTCTGGATGGAGCTGACCGCGGCGGACCGGATGCTCACCACGCTGCCGCTGTTCCACGTCAATGCGCCCGCGTACACGGTCATGGGGTCGCTGGCCTGCGGCGCCGGCCTCGTGCTGGCCGGGCGGTTCTCGGCGAGCGCGTTCCTGGACATCGCGCGGCGGCACGGGGCGACAGAGTTCAACGCGATCGGCGCCATGCTGGAGATCCTGATGCGGCAGCCGGAGCGGCCAGACGACGCGGACTCCCCGCTTCGGCTGTGCTACACCGGGCCGGCCCCGGAGCGGGACCGGCAGCTCGCGATCGAGCGTCGGTTCGGGCTGCGGATCGTCGTCGGCTACGCGATGTCCGAGTCGCCGTACGGGCTGATCTGGCCACACGGCGCGCGGCCGTACGGCACCCTCGGCACGGTCCGGCAGCATCCAACGCTCGGAGTGATCAACCACGCGCGAGTCGTGTCGGACACCGGTGCGGTGCTCAGCGCCGGGGAGACGGGCGAGCTGGAACTGCGCAACCCGGTTCTCACTCCGGGCTACTTCGGGATGCCCGCGGAGACGGCCGCGGTTATGGATGGTCGGTGGCTGCGCACCGGCGACCTGGTGACCGCGAACGCCGACGGCACCTACACGTTCGTCTCCCGGGTCAAGGAAGTGATCAGGCGACGGGGGGAGAACCTGTCACCGCTCGAGGTCGAGGAAGTGCTCGAGACCCATCCGGCCGTGCTCGAGACGGCTGTTGTGGGCGTGCCGTCCGAGCTCTCGGAGGAGGAAGTCAAGGCCTTCGTCGTCCCGGTGGCGGGGGTGCAGCCAGACTTCGCCGAGCTGCGCGACTACGTCGCCGGGCGGCTGGCCGCCTTCAAGGTACCCCGGTACTGGGAGCTGATCGACGAACTGCCCCGCACGCCGACCGCCCGGGTAGCCAAGCACCGGCTGCCGGCCGGCAACACGCCGGACGAGTACGACGCCGAGGCGGATCCGGCGCCGGCTCGCGACTCCCCGGCGTGACCGGGACCGGCCCGCGGCACGACGAGGACCTGCGGTACGACCCGGCGACCCGGCGAGCGGTGCGCCCGCTCTCTCCGCCGCGGTCCGCAGCTCGCTCGAAAGATATCTTTGCAACATGTTCTTTGCAAAGCTATCTTTGCATGCATGACGGAGACGGCCCGCCGCAGCGTGACGAAGCTCACCGACCCCAAGGCGCTACGGGCGCTCGCGCACCCGATCAGGCTGGCACTGGTCGGCCAGCTCCGGCAGCACGGTCAGCTCACCGCCACCCAGGCCGGCGAGCTGCTCGGTGAGAGCTCGGCGAGCTGCTCGTTTCATTTGCGCCAGCTGGCGAAATACGGCCTGGTCGAGGAGGCGGGCGGCGGCCATGGCAGGGAACGGCCGTGGCGCGCGACCACGATGTTCACCAGCTGGCCCGCCGCTCCCGATGATCCGAAGGTTGATGCCGCGGTCGGGCTGCTCCGCGGCGTGATCATGCACTACTACCAGCAGGAACTGGCGCGCTGGCAGGAAGGCATGGCCGACGAGCCCGCGGAGTGGCAGCAGGCAGCTCAGTTTGGCGACACGATGCTGTACGTCACGGCCCGCGAGCTGGCCGAGCTGAACCAGCAAGTGCGGCACCTCGTCGATGCCTACCTCGATCGGCAGACTGACCCGGATCTCCGGCCGCCCGGCGCCCGGCCGGTCAGCTATCTGCACGTCGCATATCCACGGCTGAGCCGCACCGCCGACCAGCGTGACCCTGAGAGCTGACGGGTCGGCAGTGACCGGACCGAAGCCGCCAGCAGCGCCGCGGGTGGCGCGGCTTGCCGGGCGGGCGGCGCGCCGGATCCCGCCGCTGCTGCGGGACGCGCAGTTCCGGCGGTACTGGAGCGCGCAGACCGTCTCGATGCTCGGCGACCAGATCTCCAGCATCGCCATCCCGCTCGCCGCTGTCCTCGTGCTGCACGCCAGCGCGGCCGACATGGGCTACCTGACGGCGCTGGTCTGGCTGCCGAGCCTGCTCTTCGGACTGCACGCCGGCGCCTGGGTGGACCGCCGCGGACAGCGCCGCGCCGTCATGATTGCCGCGGACATCGGCCGGTTCGGGCTGCTCGGCAGTCTGCCGCTGACCTACGCGCTGCACGCGCTGACGCTGGCACAGTTGTACGTCGTGGCCTTCGGCACCGGCATGCTGAGCGTGCTGTTCTTCGTGGCGAACTCCGCCGTCTTCGTCGCGATCGTGCCGGCCGAGCAGTACATCGACGGGAACGCGCTCATCTATGCCAGCCGCGCACTGTCCTTCGTCGGCGGCCCGAGCCTCGGCGGCCTACTGGTGCAGCTGCTCACCGCCCCGTTCGCCATCATCGCCGACGCGCTGTCGTTCCTCGGCTCGGCGTTCTTCTTGCGCCGCATCAGCCCGGTCGAAGCGCCGCCCGACCGCAGCGGCAAGGGGTCGGTGACCGCCGGGGCGCGCTTCATAGCGGGCTCGCCGATCGTCCGGGCGTCGCTGCTGGCAGCCGCAGTCATCAACTTCTTCAACCTGATGTTCGCCGCGCTGTACTTGCTGTACGCGGTGCGCGTGCTGCATATCAGCGCAGGCCTGATCGGCCTCGTGCTGGGGGCGGCGGCGGTCGGCGCAGTACTCGGCTCCGCGGTGACCAAGCGGCTGGCCGGCCGGATCGGCGTGGGCTGGGCGTTCGCGGTGGGCTGCGCGCTGTTCACCGCCCCGCTCCTGCTTGTGCCACTGGCGGGCGGTCCGAGGCTGCTCGTGCTGGGCATCTTGTTCGTCTCTGAGTTTGTGTCCGGATTCGGGGTCATGGTGCTGGACATCGGTATCGGAACCATCTTCGCCACCGTTATCCCGGATGAGCTCAAGTCGCGGGTCACCGGCGCGTTCCAGGCCGTGAACTTCGGCACCCGCCCGCTCGGCGCGCTGCTCGGCGGCCTGCTCGGCACTCAGCTTGGGCTACGTCCGGCGCTCTGGGTCGCGACCGCGGGCGGGGTGCTCGGATTCCTGGTCCTGCTGCCGTCTTCCGTCCCGCGCTTCAAGATGCCCGCCGTCGCCGACGTCGCTGGCGGGCCGCAGGCGGGCGCGAGGCCGCAGGCGGGCCTGGCGGCGGCGGGCCTGGCGGAGCCGCCCGACGCTGGGGACGCGGGCGGGCTGCCGGACGTGCGAGGAC
>JBAUAR010000211.1:0-1543 GCA_049675875.1 Streptosporangiaceae bacterium | reverse complement strand
GCTGCGCGCCGGCTCGCGCCAGGCCGGTCACCGGGTCGGCCAGCGCGGCGACGTGCCGGGCCAGCCGCGGATCCAGCCACGGCTCGCGGATGTAGGGCGGGTAGATCGTCAGCCGCTCGGCCAGTTCGAACCCGCCCGCAGCCGTCCGCGCAGCGAGGTCGTCGATCTGCGGCCAGGGCCGCTCCGGGTTCACGTGGTCGGGCGTCAGCGGTGACACCCCGCCCCAGTCGTCGATGCCCGCCGCCAAGATGAGCGGATACTCCTCGCCGATCAGGTTCGGCGGCGCCTGGATCCGCGCGGCCGGGCCGAGCACCAGCCTGGCGACCGCGATCGTCGCTGCCAGGTCCTTGAGTTCCGCGTCGGGCACGCCGCGCATCCTGGTGTCCGGCTTGGCGCGGAAGTTCTGCACGATGACTTCCTGGATGCCGCCGTACTCCCGGGCGACCTGCCGGATGGCGAAGATCGACTCGGCCCGCTCGGAGAGCGTCTCGCCGATGCCGATGAGGATTCCCGTGGTGAACGGGACGCTGCTGCGCCCGGCGTCCTGCAGCACCCGCAGCCGCACGTCCGGGTCCTTGTCCGGGCTGCCGAAGTGCGGCCCGCCCCGCTCGGTGAACAGCCGCCGTGCGATCGTCTCCAGCATCATGCCCATGGAGGGCGCGACCGGCTTGAGCCGCTGGAAGTCCTGCCAGCTCAGCACACCCGGATTCAGGTGCGGCAGCAGGCCCGTCTCCTCAAGCACTCGGATCGCCATCGCGCGCACGTAGGACAGCGTGTCGTCGTATCCGTGCGCGTCCAGCCACTCGCGCGCCTGCCGCCAGCGAGCCTCCGGGCGATCGCCCAGGGTAAAGAGGGCTTCCTTGCAACCGAGCGCCGCGCCGTCGCGCGCGATCGCGACGACCTCGTCTGGAGACAGGAACGGGGCCGTCAGCCGACCCGGCACCGTGACAAAGGTGCAGTACGCACACCGGTCACGACAGAGTCTGGTCAGCGGGATGAACACCTTGCGGGAATAGGTGATCACACCGGGACGGCCAGCGGCGGCCAGCCCGGAATCCCTGACTCGCCCGGCGTGGCCTAGCAGGGCGGTCAGCTCATCGCCGCGCGCTTGCAGCAGAATCGTCGCCTCGACCTGGTCAAGCGCCTTGCCATCCCTGGCCCGGGCAAGCGCGCGGCGCAGCGCAGTCGGTCCCGCGACCGGGTCGGCCGGGCCGCTCGCCGAGGGGCCGGGCTCCGGAACACCGTGCTCGGGGACACCGTGCTCGGGGAATCCGTGCTCAGGGACACCGTGCTCGGGGACACCGTGCTCGGGGACACCGTGCTCGCTGATGGCGTTACCTCTTTCGCAATCGGGCAGTCGGCCGCTTCTCCACCCTAGGCCGCGAGTCTGTCATCCGGTCCGGGACGGAGCATGCAGGGGTGTGGGACATGAATGTAGGTGACTGGCGGGTAGCTTCCGCTGACCTGGATCGTCTGAGTGTGCTGACGTTCTCAGATGCCCGGGTCAGGCGGCGTGTGTCTGGTTGTGCGGCCGCGGCCAGAT
>JBAUAR010000210.1:0-5379 GCA_049675875.1 Streptosporangiaceae bacterium | reverse complement strand
CCGCACGGGCGAGTGCGGCCAGCGCGCTCGCGCCGCGACGCGCCCGCTTGCCGGCGGCGAGGTCGAACTCGACATCAGTGCAGCCGATCGCGGTGAGCACCGCGTCGCGGGCGGCCGCCGACAGCGGCGCGCGTCCCAGGTTGGTGTGCACGATGACGCCGGTCGCGTTGATCACCGGAGTCAGCGAGGTCGCAGTCGACGGCAGGGCTGCAGCCGCGGCGTCGGCGACGCCGTCCGGGCTGATAGCGCCCGACCTCGCGAGCTCCTGAGCCTGGAGCACGGCTGCCTTGACCAGCGCCGGGCCGAGCTGCTCCCGGGCCGCAACCAGCCGCGGGTCAGCAAGCACGACATCGGTTCTGGGCACCTGGCGGCGCGGATCCACACTGCGACGATACGCGGGGTCAAAATGCGGAGGCGGACGGGAATCGAACCCGCCGGCGACGCGGAGCGCCGCCCACCGGTTTTGAAGACCGAGGGGGCCACCAGGCACCCGGACGCCTCCGGGCCCGACGTTACCGGCGCGCGAATCGGCCGTGATCACCGGCCCGGTGCGCGGCAGCACGCTGGCCGGGCCATCGTCCGGCCAGCGCGTTACATTGGCCGTGTGATCAACCCGGCGGACTACCGGCTCACTCAGTTCGCGCACGGTGGCGGCTGCGCGTGCAAGATCCCGCCCGGCGAGCTGGAGGAGGCGGTCAGCCGGCTGATGCCGGCTGAACCAGGCACCGACCTGCTCGTAGGCGTCGAGCATGGCGACGACGGTGCCGTGGTACGGGTCGGCCCGGCCATGGCCCTCGTGGTTACCGCCGACTTCTTCACCCCGGTCGTGGACGACGCCTACACGTTCGGCCGGATCGCCGCCACCAACGCGCTCTCTGACATCTACGCGATGGGCGGCGAGCCACTGGTCGCCCTCAACCTGCTGGGCTGGCCGCGGGATACGCTGCCCGCTGAGCTGGCGGGCGAGGTGCTGCGCGGCGGCCTGGACGTGGGCCGGGCAGCCCATTGTCACGTGGCCGGCGGCCACAGCATCGACGACCCCGAGCCGAAGTACGGCATGGCAGTCACCGGTGTCGCCAACCCGGACGCTCTGCTGCGGATCGACGCGGGCAAGCCCGGCGTGCCGCTCAGCCTCACCAAACCGCTCGGGATCGGCGTGCTCAACTCCTGGCACAAGGCGACGGGTCAGGTCAGTCAGGCCGCGATCGAAGTCATGACGACGCTGAACGCGGCCGCGAGCCGGCACGCCCTGGCCCTCGGGATCACGTGCGCCACCGACGTCACCGGGTTCGGCCTGCTCGGCCACCTGTTCAAGATGGCCAGAGCCAGCGGGGTCACCGCAGTCATCGATCACGCGGCCGTTCCCTACCTTGAGGGCGCACGGGACGTCGCGCGGGCGGGGTATATGCCAGGCGGCTCCCAGCGGAACCTCGACTGGGTACGCCCGCATACCGACCCTGGTCCCGTCACCGAGGACGAGCTGCTGCTCCTCGCGGACGCGCAGACGTCGGGCGGGCTGCTGGTGGCTGGCGAGCTGCCCGGCGCGCCGGTGATCGGGGAACTGATCCCGCGCGACGACGCCGTGCTCGTCATCCGGTAGGCCGGTGGTGATGCGCACCGCGCATGCACTCGGAGGAGGGTGATCGGCTGGCCTTCATCGGCTTCCCGCCCGACGAGGCCGCCGAGCTGTCCGCCCTGCACACCCGCAACTTCATGTGACCGCGGCGGGCCAACGACCCGCAAATGCGACTGAGATCAGGCAGCGACGATCGCGGCGAAGTCAGCCGGGGCGATGTTGCCGCCCGACAGCACCACCGCGGTCCGGCCGGTCGCGCCGACGACACCCGACAGCAGCGCGGCGAGCGGCACCGCCCCGCTCGGCTCTACCACGATCTTCAACCGCTCGAAACAGAACCGCATCGCGTCGATAACCGCGTCCTCGGTCACCGTGACCACGTCCTTGAGCCGGTGCGAGTTGACGGCGAACGTCAGCTCCCCCGGCTCGGTCGCCCGCAGCCCGTCAGCCAGCGTGTCCGGCTCGGGAATGGTGACGCGGTGCCCGGCTCGCATCGACCGCGCGGTGTCGCCCGCGGCTGCAGGCTCGACGCCGATGACCGCCGCGCCGGGCAGCAGACCGCTGATCGCGGTCGACACCCCCGCCGCGAGCCCGCCGCCGCCAACCGGCACCAGCACGAGCTCCACGTCGGGCACCTGCTCGGCCAGCTCGACGCCGATGGTGCCCTGCCCGGCCATGACGTCGTAGTCGTCGAACGGGCGGATGAGTGTCAGCCCCCGGTCGGCGGCAATCGCGGTTGCGACCTCCTCGCGTGTCTCGGTGGCCGGGTCGTAGCGTCGCAGTTCCGCGCCGTAGCCCTCGATCGCGGCCAGCTTGGCCCGCGACCCGTTGGCCGGAACGACCACCACAGCGCTGATGCCGATCAGCTTCGCGGCCAGCGCGACCGCGGCGCCGTGGTTGCCCGACGAGAACGCGACGACGCCTGCGTCCCGCTGCGCCGGGTCGAGCACGGTCAGCCTGTTGTAGGCGCCGCGGAACTTGAACGAGCCCGTTCGCTGGAACAGCTCGGCCTTCAGGAGTACCGGTGCTGCGCAGCGCTGGTCGAGGCTTGCCGAGGTCAGCACCGGCGTGCGGTGCGCGACACCAACCAGCCGGGCGGCCGCAGCCATCACTCGATCCAGGGTCAGTTCGTCCGTCACGATTGCAACGCCTTCCCGTCGGCTGAGTGGCCTTCCACCTTATAAGGACCGGATCGCCAGTCGGCTTGCCGTCGGCCGCCCGGTCCGGCTGACCCTCGGGGTTGGTCGAGGGCTACGGCCCGGCCGACGGTTTGTCTAACGTGATAGACGATAACTCGTCTATCAAACTAGACTCGCGTCTGAGGCCATGAGGTCAGTCACCGCCGCTCAAGCAGAGCGCCTGCTGCGACGTGCGGTTCGGCGACACGGCGGTGGCTGGACGGTCCGTGAGGTTCGCGGTGTCGGTGGTCGACGGCGGGGCAAGGGATCGCACAGGATGATCGGGTTATACGACCAGCATGGCCAACTGCTCGCATGGACAACCATCCCGCAGCATCCGAGTGATCTATCGGCTCTGGTGAGGCGGGAGATCGAGGCGACGTTCGAGCATCATTTCGGAAAGGGATGGATGAGCGAATGACGGCGACCTACCAGGTCAGCGCCTGGCAAGAGGACGGCTGGTGGCTGGCTCGAGTCATCGGCGCCAGCGACGACGCCGACAGCGCTCCGCTCAATGCTGTTACCCAGGCTCGCAGCCTCGCCAGGATTGCGCCCATGGCGCGCGACCTCATCGCGACCATCTTGGATGCAGACGAGACTGGCTTCGACGTGAAACTCAATTACGCAGTCCCTGCAGACGTGGGCGAGCTAGTCGGCCGGGCCAAGGGAGCGCGAGCCTGGCTCGAGACTGCCCAGGAACTATGGCAGGAGCGATCGACAGCCGCGGCTAAGGCTCTCAGTCAGAAGGGCTATTCCCTTCGCGAGATCGCAACACTCATGGAGCTTTCGTATCAGCGTGTCGATCAACTCGTCGTTCTCGAGCAGGAGGCGCGTCCGGGCAATGTACTCGTCTCCGAATGCCGGTGGTCCGAGGATGCTGGCAGCGGCCGCGTAATCGAGGGGCCGTCCCGATGCGTCGACGCGCTCTTGGTTGTCCGAAGCACCCCGGCAACCGAAAGCGCGGCGGAGGCCAAGTTCGGCGAAGAACTAAGAACCCAATTCGAAGATCACTTCCGAGCACTAACAACGGAGCTAGACAAGCATGTCGCCTAGCCAGCGGAGGAGTCGACGAACGCAGGGCTGAAGGGCCGCACAGCTGCACAGGGTGACTCTCCATCGACTTGGCGCGCTTGGCCGAGCGAGCTGCCGGATTCCGCCGCGGGAAGTCGATGGAGAGTCACCGCTCCGGGCTCGCGCGGGCCCGGTCAGGATGCCCGCGAGGCGGCGGCCGAGGCCGCGGCGTGGGCGCCGGCCCGGCGTCCGGAGAAGACGCCGTCGGCGAGCGACAGGCCGCTGACATAACTGTTCGAGCAGATCCCGATCGCGGTCCGGCCGGCCGCGTACAGGCCCGCTACGGGCGCGTCGCTGGCACTCAGCACCTGGCCGGTGTCCTCGTCGACCCGCAGTCCGCCGAGGGTGAGTCCGGGCGCCGGGAATGCGCGCGAGTTCCTGATCGAGATGTCGATCGCGTAGAACGGCCCGACGTGGAGCGGAGTACACAGCTCCGCCGCCTTGTGCGCCGGGTCTCCGATTCCGCTGGCCACACCGTCGTTGTAGGCGCCCACCGTGGCCAGCAGCGTCTCGGCCGGCACACCGATCCGCGCCGCGAGCTCGCCCAGCGTGCCGGCCTTCTGGTGGCCGGCGCTAAACAGGTACGCCGCCTGGAACTTCTGGAACGCCTGCGTCTGGGAACGGATCTGCCGGCGCGCTTTCGCCCAGATCGCCGCGTCGACGATGAGGAACCCGCGGCCGCCGTGCCGGTCCACCATGACCTGTGCGTGGGTGGCGCCGTAGAGATCCTCGTTGGCGATGCGGTCGCCGTCCGGCCCGACGGTCACGCCCTCAAGCAGCGCCGACGGCGGCGACAGGAACCGCCACGCCGTCATCCGCTCGAGGTGGCCGGTGCTGCCGCCAGCCGCGACGCCGAGGTTGATGCCGGTGCCGTCGTCGCCGATGGTGCCGAGCGGGACGATGCCGGCGAACCCGCCCGCGTACTTCGCCTTCATCTCCCGGTTGAACACGAACCCGCCCGCGGACACGATCACGGCGCTGGCACGCTCGGCCGCGTCAACCGCCTCGGACTGCCAGATCGCCTCGGCACGCGCGCTGAGCCGCTTGCCGACCGGCGGGACCCAGTTGCCGAGCTTGCCCGCCACCGCGCTGAGGCGGCGGTGCGTCGCGATGCGCGGTGCGATGCCCGGCACGTCGACGTCGACGGTGCGGTATCTGACCCCGCACACCGCGCCGTCGGCGCTGATCAGCGCGTGCACACGGCTGAGCGGCCGGAAGTTGACGCCCTTGCGCATCGCCGTCTCCAGCAGGGCCGCCAGCAAGGCGTGGCCGGAGGACAGGCCCCTGGCGACCTGACGATGGCCCCGCGGGGCGGGATCCGCGTGCTCGGTGTAGGGCCACGCCTTCTCGTTGCCGGAGTAGTACAGGTAGTGAGCGTCGGTCGGGTAGGACGTCTTGTACGGGCAGAGCGTCGCGCGGAACCGCGCGCCCTGCGCCTCCAGCCAGTCGATCATCGCCGGGCTACCCTCGCAGAACCGCTGCAGGGTCGAGTCGCGCACGACCCCTCGCGTCTCCTGCCGCAGGTAGCGGAGCATGTTCTCCGGAGTGTCGGTC
>JBAUAR010000209.1:0-13512 GCA_049675875.1 Streptosporangiaceae bacterium | reverse complement strand
TCGGCGCCGGCATACTCCATGATCGTCGCGACCGGCCCGAAGGCCTCGATCTCGTGCGGCTCGGCCCGGCCGGGGTCATCGCAGCGCAGCAGCAGCGGCGAAATGAAGGCCCCGCGCGCGGCGTCGGCACCTGCGACGTCGACGTGCTCCGGGTCGCCAAAGACGAGCCGGCCAGCCGCGAGCAGGGCCTTGACGCCGCGGCGGACTTCCTCGCGCTGCTCCAGACTCGCGAGCGCGCCCATCCGCACCGTGTCGTCTGCCGGGCTGCCGACAATGACCTGCGACAGCTGCTCCGCTGCCGCCTCGGCGACCGGGCCGGCCAGGCCCGTCGGCACCAACGCACGCCGGATGGCCGTGCATTTCTGGCCGGCCTTGACGGTCATCTCCGTCACGAGCTGCCGGACGAACAGGTCAAACTCCGCCGTGCCGGGACCCGCATCCGGGCCCAGGATCGAGCAGTTCAGCGAGTCGGCCTCGGCATTGAACCGGACGGCCCGCTCGACCAGGACCGGGTGGGCTCGCAGCTGCCGGGCAGTTGCGGCCGACCCGGTGAAGGACACCAGGTCCTGCTCGGTCAGGTGATCGAACAGGTCGCCGGTGCTGCCGCAGATCAGCTGCACGGCACCGTCGGGCAGCAGCCCGGAGTCGGCGATGAGGTGCACGAGCCGCTCAGTCAGGTACGCGGTCTGGCTCGCCGGCTTGATCAGGCTCGGAACGCCGGCCAGGAAGGCCGGCGCCAGCTTCTCGAGTGGCCCCCAGACCGGGAAATTGAACGCATTCACCTGCACGGCCACGCCGCGGCGCGAGGTCATGATGTGCTGGCCGGCGAACTGGCCCGACCGGCCGAGCGGCTCGAGCCCGCCGTCGGCGCAGATCATGTCGTTGGGCAGCTCGCGGCGGGCCTTGCTCGCGTAGCCGAGCAGCACACCGATACCGCCGTCCACGTCGAACTTGGCGTCGCCGAGGGTCGCGCCGGTCCGCGCCGACAGCGCGTACAGCTCATCGCGGTGCTCGCGGAGCGCGGAGCCGAGCGCCTTCAGCAGGCCGGCTCGCTGGTGGAAGGTCAGAGCGCGCAGCGCAGGGCCGCCCACGGACCGGCCGTAGTCAAGGGCCGCGGCCATGTCGATTCCGGCCGAGGAGATTCTGGCCACCTCGTCGCCGGTGACCGCGTCGAATACCGGACGGCCGTCGCCCTGCGGCGTTACCCAGGTCCCGGATACGTAGCTGTGCAGCAGCGCCATTGCTTGCTCCTCGCCCGTCGAGAGGATGGCCAGTTGTCGGTGCCATGGATTCTTCCGGGTGCAGCTGGCCGTTAACTAGTGTGGTGTCGGTGGAGCGTTGCGGCTACGGGTGGATCGCCGCGTCCGCCTTCCGATCCGGGCATTATGTGTGTGAAGCCCGTTATGATGCAGAGTGTCCGGAAGACGACCACGAGCGCGCTGCGAGTGGCGATGGACAATTACCTGAGGATCGACGCGCCATACGTGGACTGGGCGTTCACCCAGTCTCCGTTCGCGCTGGCCATACACGACAGGAACCTGCTGTGCCTGCGCGTCAATGACCATATGTGCCAGATGTTCGGCCTCACCGAAGACGACCTCCGCGGACGGCGCCTCACAGATGTCCTGCAAGGTCCCCAATACGACGCGCTTGAGCGCACAATGCGCAGCGTCCTCGAGACGGGTGCGGCCACGCGCCGAGAGACATACCGGCGCGTACCGGTCGAGACCCACGAGCGCGCCTGGTCGGTTTCTGTCTCCCCGCTGAAGGATGAAGCAGGCCGCACGCAGGGAGTGTGGATCGGGGTCCTCAATATCTCCGAGCAGTATGCGGCCCGCCAGCGGCTAACCCTGCTGAACCAGGCAGGTACCCACATCGGTACCACACTGGATGTCACGAGGACGGCCCAGGAACTGGCCAACATCGCGGTACCGCGGTTCGCCGACCTCGCGGTCGTTGACCTGCTCGACGCCGTGCTTCTCGGCGACGACGCGAGCCTGGGACCGCCACCCGGCAGCGTGGCGCTGCGCCGAGTTGCCCATCAGTCCATCTTTCCTGGTGTCCCCGAGGCCGTGGTCAGTCCCGGGGAGCTCGACGTTCATCCGGAGTCATATCCGTCCGCCCGTGCCCTCGCTACCGGCCGGTCGGTGCTGATAGGCGTTGACGACCCCACGTTCTTTGCAGCGACCGGTCACAATCCGGCGCGGGCGGCCATGATCCGCAAGTTCGGCCTCCACTCGATACTGTCGGTGCCGATACGAGCTCGCGGGGTGACTCTGGGCGTTGCCGTCTTCGCCCGTGGCCAACGTCCGGAACCGTTCGAACAGGACGACGCCCTGCTAGCAGAGGAGCTCACAGCCAGAGCTGCACTGTCGCTTGACAACGCGTGCCGGTACACCCACGAGCGGACGACAGCTCTGGCTTTGCAACGCAGCCTGCTGCCGCAACGACTCCCCGAGCAGTCGGCCGTCGAGGTCGCCAGCCGGTACCTGCCGGCCAGCGCGAATGCCGGCGTGGGCGGCGACTGGTTCGATGTGATCCGGCTCTCCGGGGCCCGTGTCGCGCTGGTCGTCGGCGATGTGGTTGGCCACGGCATCCACGCATCCGCCACCATGGGCATGCTACGTACCGCCGTGCGAACCCTCGCCGACGTCGACCTCCCGCCCGACGAACTCCTCATCCGACTAGACGACCTCGTCAGTCGGCTCTCGGCCACGGCGGATGCGGGCAACGACGCCGCAGAGAATGACGTTGGCGCCACGTGCCTCTACGCGGTCTACGATCCGGTGTCTCGCCGGTGCAGCCTGGCCCGGGCCGGCCACCCCCTGCCAGCGCTCGTCACTCCCGACGGCGCAGTGAGCTTCCTGGACATGCCGGCGAGTCCCCCACTGGGCCTCGGCGGTCTGCCCTTCGAGAGCACGGAGATCGAGCTGGCACCGGGCAGCATCCTTGCGCTCTACACTGACGGCCTCATTGAGTCCCGGCATCACGACATCGATCTTGGGCTCGAGAAGCTGCGGTGCGCATTGAACCGGCCGGCGCCGTCGCTGGAGACCACCTGCGACAACGTCCTCGGGGCCGTGCTCGAGGAGCGTCCTGCGGACGACGTCGCGTTGCTCGTCGCCCGCACCCAGGCGCTGCAAAGCGACCGGGTCGCCACCTGGGACCTGCCCGCCGACCCCGCCGTCGTCGGCGACGCTCGCAAACAGGTGGGCGCACAGCTCGCAGGCTGGGGTCTTGACACCGCGGCATTCGTCACCGGACTCATCGTCAGCGAGCTCGTTACCAACGCGATCCGGTACGGCGAGAGCCCGATCCAGCTACGCCTCATCCGGGACCGGACGCTCATCTGCGAGGTCTCCGATGGCAGCAGCACCGCTCCGCATCTCCGCAGGGCCAAGGCCTTCGACGAAGGTGGGCGCGGCCTGCTCCTGGTCTCGCAGCTCACTGAGCGGTGGGGAACCCGCCAGACTCAGCACGGCAAGACCATCTGGGCCGAGCAACCGATGCGGGGCAACGAACTGGCCGGTGATGCGCTGAGGGAGTAGCCGGCCCAAGAATTACAGACCGGTCGTTCGGTACGTTATCTTGTCGCCATGGTGGATGGCCCGGCGGGAAGCAGCCAGTCAGTCCGGTCGCGACGGCGTGGCCGGCCGGGCTATGACCTTGAGTCCCTGCTCGCCGTAGCGGTCACGGTCTTTAACGAACGCGGGTATGACGGCACCAGCATGGAGGACCTGTCCCGACGGCTGGGCATCTCCAAGTCGTCGATCTACTACCACGTGAGCAGCAAGGAAGACCTGCTGGCGCTCGCGCTCGACCGAGCGCTCGACGGCTTGTTCGCCGTTGCCGACGAAGTCCGCGCGAGCGAGATCCCGGCCATCGAGCGACTGGAACGGCTCGTCCGTGCCAGCGTTGGCGTACTGGCCGAGCGGCTGCCGTACGTCACGCTGCTGCTCCGTGCCCGCGGCAATACGAGCACAGAACGGCGAGCGCTGGCCCGTCGCCGGGAGTTCGACCAGATCGTGGCCGACCTCGTGAAGGAGGCCGAGCACGACGGGGACATCCGGCCCGACGTCGACCCGGCCGTCACCACACGGCTCCTGTTCGGCATGATCAACTCGCTGGTCGAGTGGTACCGGCCAGGCCCCCTGGACACGGCTGCGGACCGAGCCACGGAACTGGCCGACGCGGTGTGCGCGGTCGCGTTCGACGGCCTGCGTATCGGGCGCGCCGACCCGACCGGCCTGTCCTGGCGAGCCGGCGCCGGAGCGGGCCGGTGATCCTCAACCCCGCCGACCCCCGTCCGGTGCTGCTAGTAGACGTGGACGGCGTGCTCAACCCGTGGCTGGCCGAGGGCTGCCCAGACGGATACCGCGAGTACCACTTCTTCCCCGGCGAGCGGGTGCTGCTGTCCCCCGGTCACGGCGAGCTGCTGACCTCACTCGCGGCTGCCTACGAGCTGGTCTGGGCCACCGCCTGGGAGCATCGCGCGAACCGGCTGATCTGCCCCGTGCTCGCGCTGCCCGAGTTGCCGGTCATCGAGTTCCCGCTCAGCGGCCGGGACTTGTTCTTCCGCAAGCTGCCTGCCGTGATCGAGGCAGTCGGCGAGCGCCCGTGCGCCTGGATCGACGACGTACACCAGCCGGATCACTACGAGTGGGCGCGGCAGCGAGCCGTCCCGACGCTGCTCATCGACATCGACCCCGCGGTGGGGCTGACCCGCGACGTCATCGCGACCCTCGCGGCCTGGCCGGCGGACCTGAGCCGGCGTGCGCAGCCCTAAGGCCGGCCGATAGCGCGCAGCCGGTCTGCTTCGTCCGGCGTCAGCGCTGCAGCAACCCGGAGCGCGCCGACGTTCGCGACCACCTGCTCCGGCGACGTGGCGCCGAACAGCAACGTCGTGACCGCGGGATTCAGCAGCACGAAGGCCAGTGCGAGCTGAGCCGGATCGCGGCCGAGGACCGCAGCCAGCGCGGCAAGCTGGCGCCCGGCCAGGGCAGCCGCGGCATACGGCGGCCGGTCCAGTTGCCCGGCCGCCCGGCCGGCCTGCGGATCCGCCGCATACTTTCCGGTCAGCACCCCGCCCGCCAGCGCGTAGGAGGCGATGATCGCGACGCCGCGAGCGGCCGCGAACCCGGTCAGCTCCGGGTCCTCGACCACGTCCCGCCGGATCAGGCTGTACGGCGGCTGGATGGCGCACGGGCCGGGCACGCCGCCCTTGTCGGCAGCCTGCCACGCCTGCTCCAGCTGGGCCTGCGACCAGTTGAACGCGCCCCAGGCACGCGCCTGCCCCGCGGCAATCAGGCTGGTGATCATCCCGACCACGTCGGCGATCGTTACCTCGGCCGGCGGCGCGTCGGAGTAGATGAGGTCGACGTGATCCAGTCCCATCCGGCCGAGCGAGCCGGCCAGCTCCTGCGACGGCGTCTGCGCTGGCCAGAATTCCCACCACAGCTTGTTGGCGACGACCACCTCGTGGCGGCGCCACCCGGTCGCCCGGAACAGCTCGCCGAATACGACCTCCGAGTACCCGGTGGGGATCGGTGCTGTGCCGGTCTCGTCGTTGTACCGGGCGTCATCCAGCATCGTGATCCCGGCATCGCGCGCCGCCCGCATCACGGCTAGGCCGCGGTCCCGGCCGATGCGCTCGAACGTCCGCCACGAGCCGAGCGCCAGCCGGCTGACCGGTATCCCGCTCGCACCGAGCGGGATCTGCGGCAGCTCACGCGGAGCGGTGCTTGGATCAGCAGGCATCTGCCTATGATCGCGCACGTGATACTCGACAGGATCGATGTTCCGATTGTGCTCGCGCCCATGGCTGGTGGTCCATCCACTCCTGAGCTGGCGGCCGCCGTGAGCAACGCCGGCGGCCTGGGCTTCCTCGCCGCCGGGTACCTGAGCCCGGAGGCGCTGCGCGACCACATCGCGAGCGCAGTCCGCATGACCACCGGTCCGCTTGGCGTGAATCTGTTCGTCCCCGGCCGCCGGCGGCCCGCGCCCGGCGTGGTTGCCGCGTATGCCGCCGCCCTGGCTGGCGACGCCAGCCGGGCAGGTGTCGAACTCGGCCAAGCCCGGTACGACGACGACGCCTGGGATGCCAAGCTTGCACTGCTCATCGCGGACCCCGTGCCCGTCACCTCGTTCACCTTTGGCTGCCCGGACCGCAGCGTGATCAGCGCCGTGCAGGGCGCGGGCAGTGAGGCATGGGTGACCGTAACGACGCCCGCCGAGGCGCGTCAGGCTGCCGCGGCGGGCGCCGACGCGCTAGTCGTGCAAGGCACCGAGGCAGGGGGGCATCGCGGTGGCTTCACCGACGACCCGGCCGATGACATCGCTGGCGGCTTCGGCCTGCTGTCACTGCTCCAGCTGGTGCGGCGGGATACCCCGCTGCCACTGGTCGGCGCAGGCGGAATCAGCACCGGGGCGGGCGTCGCCGCCGTACTTGCCGCAGGCGCGACCGCGGCGCAGCTCGGCACCGCGTTCCTGCGCAGTCCGGAGGCGGGCACCGCGCAGGTGCATCGCGACGCCGTGGCCAAGCCCGGCCAGACCGCAATGACCCGCGCCTTCACCGGCCGACTCGCCCGCGGTATCCGCAACCAGTTCCTGGACGAGCACAGTCAGGCCGCCCCGGCCGGCTATCCCGAGGTGCACTTCCTCACCGCCCCGCTGCGCGCGGCGGCCCGCAGCACCGGCAACCCCGAGCTGGTCAACCTCTGGGCGGGTCAGACACACGAACTGACCACCGAGCGGCCAGCCGCGGAGCTCGTCACGCTGCTGGCCAGCGAGGCTCGCACCGCGCTGGCCGCGGCGGCCGGCCGGCTGTCGCAGTCCTGACCGCGACCGAGCCAGCTAGCTGGAGTCACGCCCGCGCGGCCTGGCATGATGCGGTGCACACAGCAGCGAAGGGACCACAGTGGTGTCAGCCAGCTCGAGCGATTCAGCAGCGCAGTCATCCGGCGACCTGTTCTCGGTGGCTGGCAAGGTCGCCGTTGTCACCGGCGGCTCGCGCGGCATCGGCGCGATGATCGCCACCGGTCTCGTGCGGGCCGGCTGTCGCGTCTACATCACCGCGCGGAAGAAGGACGCCTGTGACGCCAAGGCCGCCGAGTTGTCCGCGCTCGGCGAATGCATCTCGCTGCCGCTGGACCTGGCCGCGCCTCGCGGCACAGACGACTTTGTCCGGGCAGTCGGCGAGCGCGAGGACCGCCTGCACATCCTGGTCAACAACGCCGGCGCTACCTGGGGGGCGCCGCTGGCCGAGTATCCACTCGAGGCCTTCGACAAGCTGTGGAATGTCAATGTCAAGGCCCTGTTCGCCCTGACCGTACGCAGCCTGCCACTGCTGCGCGCGGCGGCGACACCGGACGACCCGGCTCGGGTGATCAACATCGGGTCGATCGACGGCCTCGGTGTCCCGGCCATGGAGAGCTACGCCTATAGCACCACCAAGGCTGGCGTGCACATGCTGACCCGGCACCTGGCCAGCAAGCTGGCGGCCGAGTCGATCACCGTCAACGCGATCGCGCCCGGCCCGTTCGACAGCAAGATGATGGCGTTCGCGCTGGACGATCCGCAGACCCGGGCGACCATCGCGGCGAACGTGCCGCTGAGCCGGATCGGCGAGCCCGACGACATGGCCGGCACGGTGATCTTCCTGGCCTCCCGGGCCGGCCGGTACCTGACCGGCGCGGTCATCCCGGTCGACGGCGGCATGTCGACGATCCGCCGCTAGCAGAGGAAGAACTGCCCGTCGCCACCGCGCATGTCACGCTCGTTATTCATTTCGCAGGTCAGCAGGCGGACTGCTACGGTCCGGCAGGTGAGCCTTCGTGTCATGCGGGTCCCGCCGGATCCGGCGGCGGTCCCGGACGATCCGCGGGCGCTGCCGGAACTGACCTGGCGGGCGTTCGATGGCGACGAGGTTACCGGCCATGTGAGCGTCTGGCTGGCGCCGGACGACCGGTGCCGGCTGTTCTTTGACACCTGGCGGCCCGATGCGTACGCACCGCTGACTGACGCGGTCGCTCGCGACATGCGCCGCGACCTGTACGTCACCCTGGACGACGGCGAGCTCGACGCGTTCGAGGTATGTGTCGCGGCGGGATTCGCCGAGCATCGCCGGGAGAGCTACTACCGGGTCCCTGTTGAGTCCGCGCTGACGGCGCTGGCGGGGGCCACGATGCCTGCCGGGCTGGATGTCCTCTCCGCCGTGGACACGGACCTTGACCGCCTGAGACTGCTCGACGACGCGCTGCGCCAGGACGTTCCTGGCGCTGAGGGCTGGCGCTGGGCTCCCGACGACTTCCGAGCGGAGACGTTCGGCCCGGACTTCGACCCGGCCATGTATCTCGTCGCCACGGAGCGGGACACCGGTGAGTACGTCGGTCTCGTCCGGGTCTGGAACAGGCGCACGGGGCCCCGCCTTGGCCTGATGGCCATGCTGGCTCCGTTTCGCGGTTCGGGCGCGACTAGCGCCCTGCTCGGCCGGGTGTTCGCGGTGCTCGGCGGTCGTGGCGTAGCGAGCGTGATCTGCGAGGCCGACGACGCCAACGTCGCGTCGGTCAGCCTGCTGACTCGGCTCGGCGCGCGCCGCTACGGCGGCAGCGTAGAGCTGATCAGGCGGCGACAGGGCTGATCGCCGCGCGACTGGCCCGGAAGTCGGAGCTGTCAGCCGGTCGCCAGGGCCGCGCCGATCCGGCGCAGCTGGGCCGTCGCGCCGCCGAGCGCGAACTCATTGTGCATGGCAGCGCTGAAGTACCGGTGCACGTCACCGTCCGTGTCGATGCCGACGCCGCCGTGAATGTGCACCGCGGTGTGCGCGACCCGGTGCCCGCCCTCCGCGGCCCAGAACTTCGCCGTTGCCGCCTCGGCATCCGCAGGCAGGCCCGCGGCCAGCCGCCACGCTGCCTGCCACAGGGTGAGACGGATGCCCTCGACGTCGATATAGCCGTCGGCGAGCCGTTGCGAGACAGCCTGGAAACTGCCGATCGGCTTGCCGAACTGTTCACGGCTCCGCGCATACGCCGCGGTCAGCTCCAGCGCGCGCTCGGTCACGCCGAGTTGGAGCGCGCACAGCCCGACAGTCGCACGGGTGGCCAGCCAGCTCGCGACCGCCGGGCCTAGGTCGCCGAGCAACCGGTCAGCCGGGACGACGGCGCCCGCCACGGTGACCTGGGCGGTGCCGTCACCGCCGGTGACCCGCTGCGGCTCTATGCTCACCCCCGCATCGCCGGGGACGACAAGGAAAACACCGACGCCCGACGACGCACGCGCCGGCACCAGCAGCAGGTCAGCCTCGGCGGCGGCCAGCACGCTGGTCTTCGTTCCTGTCAAATGCCAGCCGCCTTCGACCTCGCGCGCACTCGTCGCCGGAGCCGCCGCATCGTCGGACTCGTCCTCCGCCAGCGCCACGGCTATGACGGTCTCGCCCCGGCTAGCCGGGGCGGCCCAGGTCTGCTGTTGCTCGGGCGTACCAAATTCGGCGAGCGCCGCCGCGCCGAGGCAGATCGAGGCCAGATACGGCACCGGGGCGACGGTCCGGCCGATCTCGACGAGCACGCTGCACTGCTCGAGCAGACCGAAACCCGACCCGCCAGCGGACTCCGGCAGTGCAGCGGCCAGGATGCCGGCCTTCGCCAGTTCGGCCCACAGGGCCCGGTCAAACCGGGTGTCGTTGCCATCGAACTCGCGGAGCCGTTCCGGCGTCAGCTGGTCGGTCAGGATCTGGCGGGTCAATCCGCCGAGGTCGTCCTGAGCAGCAGTCGGCGTGAAATCCATCGTTCCCGTCTCCCTGCGCTAGCGTCGGCTGAACGGAAGCCCGAGCGCCGCCGCGCCGATGATGTCGCGCTGGACCTCGTTGGTCCCGCCGCCGAAGGTGAGGATCAGGGCCGACCGCTGCATCCGCTCGATGCGCCCCGCCAGCACGGCACCGGGCGATCCGTCACGGACCTCGGCGCTCGCCCCCACGATCTCCAGCAGCAGGCGGCAGGCCTCGATGGTGAGCTCAGTGCCGTAAACCTTGGTGGCAGACGCCGCCGCGGGCCCGGGTGACCCGGCGGCCGCTGCGATGCGCCAGTTCATTAGCTTGAGCACCTCCGCCTTGGCGTGCACCCGCGCGAGGCTGAGCTGGACCCATTCCTGGTCGATGACACGGCGCCCGTCCGCCAGCTTGGCCGAGCGGGCCCAGTCGGTGACCTCGGCCAGCGCCGACAGCAAGGGCGCGGCGGATGTCAGCGCGACGCGCTCGTGGTTGAGCTGGTTGGTGATGAGCGGCCAGCCCTTGTGCTCCTCGCCCACGAGATTGCTCACCGGCACCCGGATGTCGGAGTAATAAGTGGCGCTGGTGGTGAGCCCGGCCACGGTGCGGACCGGCGTCCAGGAGAACCCAGCCGCGTCGGTCGGCACGATGATGATCGACAGCCCTTTGTGCCGCAGGGCGTCCGGGTCGGTGCGACAGGCCAGCCAGACGTAGTCCGCATACTGGATCAGGCTGGTCCACATCTTCTGGCCGTTGATCACGTAGGTATCGCCGTCTCTGACGGCACGAGTGCGCAGCGACGCCAGGTCGGTACCGGCCGCTGGCTCCGAGTACCCGATGGAGAAGTGCAGCTCGCCGGCCGCGATCGGCGGCAGGAACCGCTCCTTCTGCTCGGGCGTACCGAAGCGCATGATGGTGGGACCGACGGTGTTGATGGTGAGGAACGGGACTGGCACCCCGGCAACGGCGGCCTCGTCGGTGAAGATCAGCTGGTCGAGCATCGATCCGCCCTGGCCGCCGTACTCGGCCGGCCAGGACAGCGCCAGCCAGCCATCACGGCCGAGCTGCCGGATGATCTCCTTGTAGGTGCTGCCATCTCCGTAGTCACCCCCGGACCGGGCCAGCCCGGCCCGCCGCTCCGGGGTCATCAGGCTCGCGAAGTAGTCGCGCAGCCGCCCCCGGAGTCGCTCTTGCTCGGGCGTATAGGCGATATGCATCCGCGTCCCCGACCATCAACTAGAACGTGTTCTAGCGATAGTAACGGAGCCAGACCCCGCGAGCGCGGACTCGGCTCGCGGCCGTCCCGGCTGATGTACTAACCGAGTTGTCACAGTCCGTGACAGGCGTGGCGCAGTGGTCTGCAGGCCTATCCTCGGCGCATGGGTGTCCAGGTGCTGCCGGCGACCGGGCGATGGGAGGACTTCGCGTCGTTGATGGTGCGGCGCACGCCAGGCGGAGGCGGATGCGTCTGCATGGCGTACCGCAATTCCAGCCTCGACATGCCCGGCCGAATCGCGCACATGCGCACGCTGTGCGCCAGCGAACCTGGCCCGGGGGTAATCGCGTACATCAATGGCAACGTTGCCGGCTGGTGCTCGGTGGCGCCGAAGACCACCTACCGAGCCCTGGTCAACTCCCGGACGATCCCGCACGTCCAGGACGAGGGCGTGTGGTCGGTGGTGTGCTTCGTTGTGCGGCCGGGGTTCCGGCGCCGCGGCCTTATGCACAAGCTGCTGGCGGGCGCTGTCGAGCATGCCTACGCGATGGGCGCCACCGCACTGGAGGGCTACCCGGTCGACCCTGACGGCGAGCGCGTCGACCAGACCAGCGGTTACGTGGGCACCGTCGGGCTCTTCGAGGCACACGGATTCAGCCGGGTCTGCGAGACCGCCGGACGAAGCGGCGGCAGGCCCCGCTGGCTAGTGCGCCGCGAGCTGTCCTGACCGCACCCGATGCCTCGCCGCCCCGGCATCGCCGTCGTCATCGTGTCGCCTGCTGGGCACGAGCTAACGGGCTCGTATCTGGCGTAACGGCGGGAGCGGGCTTATGACCGTCGTCGGCGCGCTTGAATCTGTACCTGTTGCTGAGTCCGGAGTACCGGCCGGTCCGGCAGTGGTGGCAGTGGCACCGTCGGCGGGCGCTCGCCCACGGGGCAGTCCAGTGCCTGCCGGAGCAGGTTGTGCCTGCGCATGAGCCCGATGCGGTAGCCATGCAGCGCGTGCAGTTCGCGAAGTGCCCCGCTCCAGGCTGAGGTTTGCGGCCCCTTGTGCTCGCAGTCGTTGATGAACTGCCCCAGCACCGTGCAGCGAGCTTCCGTCTCTTTCAGCGCTTGGCCCACCAGTGCATCGGCCAGGCGCAGCGCTTCCTCCTGCGTAGTCTCGGTCATGACCGCGCCTCCTACGGTGCACGCAGTGATCAGGCTGGCTGTTGCCGTACGGATGTAGAAGGTTGCCGAAGGCCGCTGTCGTCCCAGACTACGGTCACGCTGCCCGCCGTACGCCGCGCCGCCCGCATTTATCGCGTCCCTATCGGGCCACGATCGTCAGCGCCTAGTTCCCCGACGGCGTGCACGGCGACGAACGCCGCTGCGGTGGTGACTGCGATCGGGCTGATGTGCTCGGTGGACCTCGCCCGGACCCGCGCCAGCGGGCACGGGCATCCGCTGGCTTCGCCTCGCCGATACCGACGCGTGGCGCACTATCACGGCGACGGCGTACAGCAGCAGGAGCGCTACTCCGTCGAAGAACAGGCCCGCGACGATCGTCGGGATCGCTGAGCCGTCGCCGTTGATGAGGCTGCGCCCGGTGCCCCAGGCCAAGAGCGGGTCACGGACGCTGAACGGCTGACCGAGTGGCACCTGCGGGCCCCAGGTCACGTCCGCGCCGGTTCTGGAAAGGTAGCCTTGGGTCACCGTCTGGCACCTGAATCCCCGTCCCACAGAGGCGCAGGCCGTGGCATACGACACCGGGTTGAAAGTGTCCTGGTGCTCGGCGCCGGCTACGTATGCCCACGCGTTCACTTCCTGGGGCAGGATGTAAGCGGTGATGGCGGTCATCGCGGCCAGCATGAAGATGGCGGCCACCCAACTGCCAGGGTGGCGCGGCGGATAGCGAAACGCGTGAGCGTACAGCGGGTAATGCGAAACGCTGCCCTTCGCGCTCATCCGCACGCCAGCATCAGCGCGATGGATGCGTGATGTGTCGACGAATACGACAAGTAGCCCGACCAGAGCCAGCGCGAGCAGCACGCAGACCGAGATAACGCTGAGGACTTCCGTCGTGCCGGTCAGATTCTCGAGCAGGTCGATGTCCAGCCCCGCGTACACCACGAGGCCAATCACGCTGCCTATCGCCACCCAGGCCCACCCGCGGCGCCGGTGGTGCAGCCGGACAAGCGTGGCAACTTCCGATGACTCGCTGCTAGCTCGCCGAGCCGGCGCTTGCGGCATCGCCTTCTCCTCGCTTGCGCTCAGCCAGTCAGGACCAGAAGGCGGTAGAGCTATCAACGCCGATACATCGGCGGTGGGAGAGGCGACCACGAATAGGTACCAAGCAGGCCCCGGTTGGTTCCGGTTGGTGGTGATTGAGGATACCGCTGCGGAAGTGATCCTTACCGGCGTTCCGACCGGGCGGCAGCGTGCGACGCGCATCGACGGCGCAGGTTGCCGCAGGCGGCGCGGTCAGTAAGGGCCTGATATGAGCTCTGCGATCTGTGACCAGTGCACGCGACGGCCTGGTCATAACAGTCGGGGC
>JBAUAR010000208.1:0-2108 GCA_049675875.1 Streptosporangiaceae bacterium | reverse complement strand
AGCCAGCCGCGCCGTTCTGGTGCACGCCCCGCTGTAGCGGGCCTGGCGCGGGCGCCGTGGCAGGCGAGGATGTGCCGCTGCCGCCCCCGCACGCGGTGAGGAGCAGGCAGCCTGCGAGCAGGATGGTGCCGCCGAGCGCGTAGCGCCGGAGGAGAACCGTGCTGGTCATGCACGTCGGACGCGGCCGCCACGCGGGCGGTTCCGGCCCGCGCGATAACGATTCCGCCACGAGACAGCGGCTTGCAGCGGCCTAGCGCGCGCAGCACCGGCCGCATCCGCGCAGATCCGCGAACCGCTGCCTGGCGATAATCGGTGCTGTGACGTTTCCGAAGATCGAGCTGCATGTGCATCTGGAAGGCACGGTCCGGGCCGGGACGCTGCTGCAGATAGCAAGGCGCAACGACGTGTCGCTCCCGGCTGCCACCGAGGCCGAGCTGGTGCAGCTCTATGAGTTCACCGACTTCGCGCACTTCTTGGACGTGTGGCAACTCACCACCGGCGCACTGCGGCGGGACCGCGACTTTCGGCAGGTTCTCGTCGACTATGCGGCCGAGGCGGCGAGTCATGGGGCGGTGTATCTGGAGGGCATCATCGCGCCGTCTGAGCACGTGGCGCGGGGGACGAGCTGGGACGAGGTCTACACGGGGTACTGCGACGGTGCTCAGGAGGCTTTGGAATTGCACGGCGTGCACGTCCGGCTGACGCCGGACATCAACCGCAGGTACCCGCTCGAAGTCGCAGAGCTGACTGCCCGGTACGCGGTGGCATACGCCGAGCGCGGCGTGGTGGGCCTCGGCCTGGGCGGCCGGGAAGCCGAACACCCGCCCGAGCCGTTCGCCCGCGCGTTCGCCATCGCCCGCGAGGCCGGGCTCGGCTCGGTTCCGCACGCTGGCGAGGCGGCCGGCGTCGCGTCCATCCGCGGGGCACTCGATACGCTCGGTGCCGTCCGGCTGCGGCACGGCATCCGTGCGGTCGAAGACCAGGGACTGGTCCGCGAGCTCGCCGACCGTGGCATCGTGCTCGACGTGTGCCCGATCTCCAACCTGCGTACGAGGGTGGTGCCGTCACTCGCCGAGCACCCGCTGCCCTGGCTCGTCGCGGCTGGCGTGCCATGCTCGGTGTCTACCGACGACCCGGCCATGTTCGATACCGACCTTAGTGCCGACTACGCCGCGGCCGCCCAGCTTGGCGTCGGCCCGCAACAGTGCTACGAGGCCGGCGCACGCGGCGCGCTGTGTGACGAGCGCACCCGGTCGAGCCTGCAGCGCACCGGCGCCGAGTTCGACTGGGCGGCGACCACACTCGCCGCAGATCCGCAGTGACGTCCACGCCCGCTCCCCGGCGGCCCACGCCCGGAGCTGCCAACTCGCCCGGCCGGACCTCGGTAGCGGTCATCGGGGGCGGCATCGCTGGCCTCGCGGCTGCCTACCAGCTGCGGACCGCTGGCCTGACGGTTACGGTGCTGGAGGGCTCGCCGCGCCTCGGTGGCAAGCTCACCGTGTCGGAGGTCGCCGGGGTGTCCGTCGACGCCGGTGCCGAGGCGCTGCTCGCACGGCGCCCGGAAGGCACCGACTTGATCGCCGACCTCGGCCTGTCTGCGGAGCTCGAGGTCCCCGGCACGACGTCGGCAGGGATCTGGACCCGCGGCCGCGTGCGGCCGCTGCCGCGGCGCCAGTTCATGGGCGTGCCTGCCGACGTCGACGAGCTAGCCGCGACGGGGATCGTGTCGGCGCCCGGCCTGGCGAGGGCGAGGCAGGACCGCACCTTGCCGGCCCGCGATCCCGGCGGCGACGAGTCCGTGACGAGCCGGGTCGGCGGCAGGCTCGGCGCCGAGGTGGTCGACCGGCTGGTGGAACCGCTGCTCGGCGGTGTGTACGCAGGCCGGTGTGACGACCTGTCCTTCGAGGCCACGCTGCCGGCCCTGGCCAGCGCCGCTCGCGGCCATAGGTCGCTGGCCGAGGCGGCCGCATCGCTGCTGCCGCCGGCGGCGGACGGGATGGAACGGCCCGCGCAACCGCCAGTGTTCACCACGCTGTCCCGCGGACTCGGCAGCCTGCCCGCTGCGCTCGCTGTGGGATCAGGCGCGGTCGTCCGCACCGGTGCGATGG
>JBAUAR010000207.1:0-13526 GCA_049675875.1 Streptosporangiaceae bacterium | reverse complement strand
CGCTGAGTGTCAGGCCGGGGCGCCACCGCGGCCGGCCCCACCGCGGAACCGCGATACGCCCTCGATGACGGCCGGATCCGCCAGCGTCGCCATGCCATGGCTGAACTCGTTCGCCATCGCGTCGGCGAGCCCGAGCGACAGCGACTCGAGCGTCGAGGCCCGGTCGTTGCGCATGCAGGTCTGCGGGAACGCGGCGATGTGAGCGGCGAGCCGCTCGGCTTCCCCGCGAGCGTCGCCGGCCCGCACGATCCGCGTCACCAGGCCCATCTGGGCCGCCTCGGTCGCCGCCACCGCCCGGCCGGTGAGGATCAAGTCCAGCGCGCGGCCCAGCCCGACGATCTGAGCCAGCCGCACCGTGCCGCCGTCGATGAGCGGCACGCCCCAGCGTCGGCAGAACACGCCGAACACCGCGTCCTCCTCGGCCACCCGCAGGTCACACCACAGCGCGAGCTCGAGCCCTCCGGCGACCGCGTACCCCGCGACGGCGGCGATCACCGGCTTGGTCAGCTGCATCCTCGTCGGGCCCATCGGCCCGGGGCCGTCCGGCTCGGCGGGGTTGCCCCGCGATGTGCCGAGCGCCATCAGGTCGGCGCCGGCGCAGAACGTGCCGCCCGCGCCGCACAGCACCGCCACGGCAGCATCGGCATCGGCCTCGAAGTCGGCGAACGCCTCGGCAAGCGCGGCTGCCGTCGGTCCATCGACCGCGTTGCGCACCGCTGGCCGGTCGATGATCACCGTGGTGACCGGACCGGACCGGTCGACCCGGACCGGAGTGGCGCTCGCCCTGGTCCGGGCGGCCGGATGCTCCTCCGGCACTGCTAGCCGACCTGCCAGGTGTCGCTTCCGGCCAGCAGGTCGGCGAGGTCGCCGTCGCCCTGCTTCTCTCGAGCCGTCTCGATCTGCGCCGACATCAGCTCGTCGTAGCTCGGCCGCTCGACCTTGCGGAACAGCCCGATCGGCGTGTGCGCGAAGTCGGCGCTGTCCAGCCGGGACAGCGCGAACGCGTACGACGGATCGCTGGTGCCGGAGTCGTGCACCAGCAGCGCGTCCTGATCGGTCGCGTCGGCCGGGACGGCCTCGAGCCCGCCATGGCGGCCGAACCGTAGCCCGTGGCTGCCCCCGGAGCCGAACCTGACTTGCTCGCCGTCCTCGAGGCGAATGAGCCGCTGGTCGCGCTCAGCCGGATCGGTCACCGGCAGGAACGCGTCGTCGTTGTAGATCGGGCAGTTCTGGTAGATCTCGACGAACGCGGTGCCCTTGTGGTCGGCTGCCGCGCGCAGCACGCTGGTCAGGTGCTTACGGTCGGAGTCGATCGTCCGCGCGACGAAGCTGGCCTCCGCCCCGATCGCCAGCGACACCGGGTTGAAGGGCGTGTCCAGCGAGCCGAACGGCGTCGACTTGGTGACCTTGCCCTGCTCGGAAGTGGGCGAGTACTGGCCCTTCGTCAGTCCGTAGATCCGGTTGTTGAACAGCAGGATCTTGATGTTGACGTTGCGGCGCAGCGCATGGATCAGGTGGTTGCCGCCGATGGACAGGGCGTCGCCGTCGCCGGTGATCACCCAGACCGATAGGTCGGGGCGAGATGCGGCGAGGCCGGTGGCGATCGCCGGGGCGCGGCCGTGGATCGAGTGCATGCCGTAGCTATTCACGTAGTACGGCAGCCGAGACGAGCAGCCGATGCCGGAGATGATGACGAGGTTCTCCCGCGGGATCTCGAGCTCGGGCAGGAACGACTGGAACGCCGCCAGGATCGCGTAGTCGCCGCAGCCGGGGCACCAGCGGACTTCCTGGTCGGACTTGAAGTCCTTGGTTGCCAGCTTGGTGTCGGCCTTGGGGATCAGCGTCAGCGAGCCGAACCGGTGTTGCGGCGCGGGGAACTCGGTGCTTGCCGCCTCGAAGTCAGCGCTGTCAGACATGGGCGATCACATCCTCGATGACGTCGGCAAGCTCTGCGGCCTTGAACGGCAGGCCGCGAACCCTGTTGTAGGAGACCACGTCGATCAGATAGCGCGCGCGCACCAGCAACGCGAGCTGGCCGAGGTTGATCTCTGGTATCAGGACCTTGTCGTAAGAGTGCAGCACCTCGCCGAGGTTCGCCGGCAGCGGCGACAGGTGCCGCAGGTGTGCCTGGGCGATCGAGCCGCCGGCGATGCGCACCCGGCGCACCGCGGCGCCAATCGAGCCGTAGGTCGAGCCCCAGCCGAGCACCAGCACCTTGGCGTTGCCGTCGGGGTCATCGACGGCGACCGGCGGGATGTCAGCAGCGATGCCGTCGATCTTGGCTTGGCGGAGCCGCACCATCTTGTCGTGGTTGTCCGGGTCGTAGGAGATGTTGCCGGTGACGTCGGCCTTCTCGATGCCGCCGATCCGGTGCTCAAGTCCGGGAGTGCCCGGCACGGCCCAGGGCCTGGCGAGGGTCTGCGGATCGCGCTGGAACGGCTGGAACGGCGGCCCGGCGGCGCCGTCGACGACGACATTGCCGCTGGCAAACTTGAACTCATCCCGCAGCCGGGGCAGCCCGTCTACGGCCGGGATGCGCCATGGCTCCGAGCCGTTGGCCAGGTAGCCGTCCGACAGGATGACGACCGGCGTCCGGTACTTCACCGCGATGCGCACCGCCTCCAGCGCGGTGTCGAAGCAATCGGCCGGCGTGGCCGGCGCCACGATCGCTACCGGCGACTCTCCGTTGCGGCCAAACATGGCCATCAGCAGGTCAGCCTGCTCGGTCTTGGTCGGCATCCCGGTGGACGGACCGGCTCGCTGGATGTCGCAGATGATCAGCGGGAGCTCGACGGACGCGGCGAGCCCGACTGTCTCGGCCTTCAGGCACATGCCGGGACCGGACGTGCTGGTCACGCCCAGACCGCCGCCGAAGGACGCGCCGAGCGCCGCTCCGACGCCGCTGATCTCGTCCTCGGCCTGCATCGTGCGCACGCCGAACCGCTTCAGCTTGGACAGCTCATGCAGGATGTCCGACGCCGGGGTGATCGGGTACGAGCCGAGGAACAGCGGTAGCCCGGACCGCCGGGATGCCGCCACCAGCCCGTAGGCGAGTGCGAGGTTGCCGGTGATGTTCCGGTAGGTCCCCGGCTGCAGCGGGGCAGGCTTGACCTCGTACTGAACCGAGAAGGCCTCGGTTGTCTCGCCGTAGTTCCAGCCGGCCTGGAACGCTGCCTTGTTGGCCGCCAGGATCTCTGGCCGGGAAGCGAACCGCGAGTCCAGGAATCGGAAGGTGCCTTCGACCGGACGGTTATAGAGCCAGGACAGCAGGCCGAGCGCGAACATGTTCTTGGCCCGCTCGGCGTCCTTGCGGGTGATCTCGAAGCTCTCGAGCGCCTTCACCGTGACCGAGGTCAGCGGGATGGCGTGCACCTGGTAGGCCTCGAGCGAGCCGTCCTCCAGCGGGTTCGCGGCGTAGCCAACCTTGGAAAGGTTGCGCTTGCTGAACTCGTCGGTGTTGGCGATGATGTCGGCGCCGCGCGGCAGATCGTCGATATTCGCCTTGAGAGCTGCCGGGTTCATCGCCACCAGGACGTCGGGAGCGTCGCCTGGCGTCAGGATGTCGTGGTCGGCGAAGTGCAGCTGGAAGCTGGAGACGCCAGGGAGAGTACCAGCGGGGGCGCGGATCTCGGCCGGGAAGTTCGGCAGCGTTGACAGGTCGTTGCCGAAGCTCGCGGTCTCCTGGGTGAACCTGTCGCCCGCGAGTTGCATGCCGTCGCCGGAGTCTCCGGCGAACCTGATGATGACACGATCGAGCTGCTGGACCTGCTTGGTCACAGTCCGCCGACCTCCTTCACGCGCCGAGGCCGGGTGAGGGGACTCGGTGACGGCGTGCATCGTTGCGTGATTAGTTTTCCGGTTCTGGCCCACCCGGATGACCGAGCACGGCTGGAATCGCACCTCGGGGTCATGACCCTGCTCCTCCAGGCCGAGCCGCGTCTTCGCCGGCTGACCTCGCTCGTACGTCAGGCGCCTCACCTGCGATGATCTGCCGACGAGACCCTGCCCGTAACTAAAATCGCATTCTAGTACAGTCAACGGACGAGCACGGCTGTGCCGTTCACACGCGCCGCGTCGGCGGCTGTTCCTGGCTGACTGCGGCCACGATCTCGACCAGCTGGGCCAGCGTATCCAGCCGCGCGGTGGGTTCGCCGTCCAGCTTCGCTTCCAGCGTGCTGACGCCGGCGTCCCGGTACAGCCGCAGCCGGTCGGCGACCATGGCCGGCGTGCCGATGAGGTTGGTCTTCGCGCCGAGCTCGACCGGCACCCGGTCCGCGGCTTCGGCTCGCCGGCCCGCCAGCCACAATTGCTGTACCGCCCGGACGTCGTCGGCGTAGCCCTGGCGCGCGAACGCGGCGTTGTAGAAGTTCTGCTCGGCAGACCCCATCGCGCCCATGGTGAAGGCGTAACCGCGGGCGTGCCGGCTGACCGCCGCCTCCACCTCCTCGGTGAACTCGACAGCGACAGGTATGACCAGGTCAAGGTCGGCGAGCGCGCGGCCGGCGGCGGTGGCCCCGGCCCGCAGCCGGTCCAGGAACACCGCCGCGTGCTCAGGGATGAACGCGTTACCGAGCCAGCCGTCGGCGATCTCGCCGGTCAGCTCCAGATTGCGCGGCCCGAGCGCGGCGACGTAGATGGGCACCCGGTCCGGCGTCAGCATGGACCGCAGGGCGCGGCCAGGCCCGTCCGGCAGCGGCAGCTGATAGACCCGGCCGGCGTGCCGGAGCCGGTCACCGGCCGCGACCGCGCGGACTATCTCGATCGTCTCGCGCGTCATCGCCAGCGGCGCGTCGAACCTGACGCCGTGCCAGCCCTCCATCACCTGTGGCCCGCTCGAGCCGACGCCGAGCCGGAACCGGCCGCCGGACAGCAGTTGCAGGGACATGGCCGACATCGCGAGCATCGCCGGAGTCCGGGCGCCTAGCTGGGCGATGGCCGAGCCGAGGCCGATGCCGTGCGTCCGGGCGGCGAGGTAGGCGAGTGGCGTCAGCGCGTCCTGGCCCCACGTCTCGGCAACCCAGGCGGACGTGGCGCCGAGCCGCTCGGCCTCGGCGACGAAGTCCGCGTCCTGTTGCGAGGCGACCCGGACAGATACCCCAACCTGCACATCGTCCATTGTGACGCCACCGGTCACGGCGGCCCCGGAACGACGTACCATGCGCTCGTGGAACCTGCTGAGCTCCGGTACGCGGACTGTCCGACCACCGAGACGGAGCTGCTGATCAGCGCGCCGCCCGCGGCGGTGTGGTCACTCGTGTGTGACATCGAGATCCCGGCCCGGTTCAGCTCGGAGTTCCAGGGCGGTCAGTGGCTGGACGGCGCCACCGGCCCCGGCCTAGGCGCGCGCTTCCGCGGCCGGAACCATCACCCGGCCCGCGGCAGCTGGGAAACGGTGTCGACGGTCTGCGAGCTCGAGCCCGAGCGCGTATTCGGCTGGGCGGTCGGCGACCCTGCGGCGCCCGCAGCGCGGTGGCGGTTCACGCTCGAGCCCGACGGCCCGGGCACCCGGGCCAGGCAGTGGATGCAGATGGGTCCGGGTGCGAGCGGCATCAGCGAGCTCATCCAGCAGATGCCGGACAAGGAGCACCGCATCCTGCAGCGCCGGCTGGCCGAGCACCGGGCCAACATGGCGGCCACGCTAGCTGGCATCAAGGCCATGGCCGAGACCGCCGAATAGCGGCGGTGGCTCGGCGTCTAGCGGAGGATGAACGTGCGCACCGCGTTGGCGAAGCCCTCGTCCTCGTTCGACGTCGTCACTCGCCGCGCGGCGCGCTTGACCTCGGGACTCGACTGGCCCATCGCGATGCTCAGCCCTGAGTGGGCGAACATCAGCACGTCGTTCGGCATGTCGCCGATGGTCGCGATGTCAGCCGGGTCAAGCTTGTACTTCGCCGCCAGGTACTTCGCGACCGCGCCCTTGTTAGCTTGCGGGTGCGTCACGTCCAGGTAGTACGGCTGGGAGGCAGCGGCGCTGACGTGGTCACCGAACTTGTCGTGCACGGCCGCCGTGGCCTTGTCCACCGCGTCGTGATCATCACTGACGCCGACGAGCTTGGCCACGCTGCCGGTCAGTCCGGTCACGCCGTCGGACATCACCTTGGGCTCGAACTTCACCGTCCAGGTTTCCCGCGCGACGTGCGGCCCGTCCGCCTTGGGCACGTACCAGTCGGCCCCGCTGTACAGCCACACGTCGAGCTTGAACGACGACATCATGTCAGCGACCGGGACCACTAGATCCTCCGGCAGCACCCGCTGCTCGATGACGTTCATGTTGCGGTCCACCAGCAGCCCGCCGTTGAACGCCGCGATCGGCGTCTGCAGGTCCAGCGGCGCGATGAGCATGGCCATGCCGCGAGGCGGCCGGCCGCTGGTGATGGCGAAGATGACGCCAGCGTCGTGCAGCAGGTGCACGGCCTCGATCGCCTGGTCGGTCAGTACCTTGTCCTGAGTTACCAGCGTGCCGTCGACGTCGGCGAGCAGCAGCTGCACGGTCAAAGGCGCCATCGGTCACTCCCGTCCGCGCTCGAACGCAGGCTCGGCCCGGCGGTAGGCGTCGATGACATCCCGGTACCGTGACGAGATCTCATAGACGGCCTCATCGTGGGACAACTGCCCGGCCAGGTATTTCCGCAGCGCTTCCTCCCACAGCGTGCGGCCGACGGCGAACCCGTCGAAACCGCCCACCGCGGCTCCGGTCTGGACCCACTCGATGACCTGCTGTTCGTCCGCACCGCGGCCCAGCACGATGCATTTCACCCCGTCCCGGCCCTCGACCTGGGCTTGCGCCACCACGTGCTCGCACGCCGCCGTCGTGTCCAGGCCTTCAATCTTCCAGATGTCCGGCTCCACGCCGGCACCTTGCAGGGCCGCGATCGTCGCAACTACGAGCTCCGGGCGCAGCTGCATGTCGTACCGGCGCTGGTCGCCGCCGAACCGGTCGAGCTGGTCCTTCGTGGCGGGCACTAGCAGCTCGAACAGGAACTTGCGATCACGGTCGCGGAGCCAGCGACTCAGCCGGGCCAGCCGCTCGGTCTGCCGCCGGTTCGCCGCTGCATCACCATCCGGGTTGTAGCGCACGAGCACCTTGGCGAACGACGGGTCGAACGCCTCGATGTGGGCACCGAAGTCGTCGCCGTACTGGAACTCGAACTCGTCCTGGCCGGACTTCTCGACCGGCATCGCGAGCGGGACGTGCTCGGCTTTCGCGCGCCTGGCTACGCCGGCCCCGAACTCCTCGTCCACCAGCACGCCGCAGACGTCCCGCGGTGCGCCCTCGGTGATCGCCCGCACGTGCGCGTCGAAGATGATCTCCTTGACGCCGACGATCCCGTCGCGCACCTGCGCGGAGACTGGCTCCGACGCGCCGAACAGGTCATGCTCGAAGGAACCGCGGTGATCGAAGGCCATCAGGTAGAGCAGCTTGTCGTAGCCCAGTGTCATCAGTGCCCCTGAGGAATGGCGGACCGTAAGCCCGCCGCCGGTAGGTGCCAGTGATACGGCTCGATGAGCTTGCGCACCGAGTCCGGTCCCCACGACTCCGGCGCGTACGGCTCCGCCGGCGGCGGGTTCGTGAGCAGCGGCTCAGAGATCTCCCACAGCCGCAGGATGCCGTCCGAAGACGTGAACAGCGCCTGATCACCCAGCATGGCGTCGAGAATCAGCCGCTCGTAGCCCTCAAGCGCGTTGGCGGCCGCGAACGAATTCGCGTACCCGAACACCATCTCCTCGCTGCCCAGCGTCATCTCCGCACCCGGCTCCTTGGCCAGAAACTTCGTGGTGATCGAGCCGGGATCGGCGAAGTTGATGATGATCTCGTTGCGCCGGCCGTCGGGAACGTCCTTGCGGTGGGTCTTGAACATCCGCATTGGCGGCTCGTGGAACCCCAGCGTGATGACCTGACGGCCCGCGCCCATGCTCTTTCCGGACCGGAGGTAGAACGGCACGCCTTTCCATCGCCAGTTGTCTATCTCCACCCGGACCGCGACCATGGTCTCGGTCTGCGAATCGGGCGCGACACCCTTCTCCTCGCGGTAGCCCTCGTACTGGCCACGCACCACGTGCCGCACGTCGATCGGCCGCAGCGCCTCGAACACCTTGTCCTTCTCGCCCCGCAGTTGCTGGGCTGACAGCGTGACGGGGGGCTCCATGGCCACGAAGCCGAGCACCTGGAAGAGGTGCGTGACGATCATGTCGCGGTAGGCGCCGGTCTTGTCGTAGAAGTTCGAGCGGCCCTCGATCGACAGCGTCTCCGGCACGTCAATCTGCACGTAGGCGATATGCGAGCGATTCCAGGCCGGCTCGAAGATGCCGTTCGCGAACCGGAACGCCAGAATGTTCTCGACCGACTCCTTGCCCAGGAAGTGATCGATCCGGAAGATCTGCGATTCGGCGAAGACCGCCTGCACGGCGTCGGTCAGCGCGATCGCCGACTGCAGATCGGTGCCGAACGGCTTCTCGATGATGACCCGCGACATGTCCGTGGCCAGGCCCGAGTCGCCCAGCATCCCTACCACAGAGGAAAACGCGTCCGGCGGGACCGCGAGATGGAACAGCCGCCGCACCGCGCCGCCGATCTCCTTCTCGGCCCGGCCGACCTCGTCCACCAGCGCGCCGGCGTCGCCGGGGTCGGCAGCCGCGAACGACAAGTGCTTCGCGAAGTCCGCCCACTGTGCGGTTTCCTTGGTGGGCTTCGTGATGCAAAAGTCCTGGCAGGCCTGCCTGGCGTGGTCGCGGAACTCGTCCGTGCTGATCGCGAAGGACGCCGGGGAGGTGCCGATGATCCGGTACTTGCGCGGCAGCAAACCGGCCGCGGCCAGGTGGAACAGGCCGGGCAGCAGTTTGCGCTTGGCCAGATCGCCGGTCGCGCCGAAGAGCACGATCACGTGGTCGTCGGGGCGACGCAGGGAACCGTGCGTCGGCGCCTTCGAGGCGGGGGTTGCGGTCATGGCATCCTCATTTCTCGGGGGCGGCGGCGCGGTCGGCGAGCACGAGCGAGCGGAGCGCAAGCACCCGGCCCGCCGGGATGGACTCGTCGCCCGCAAGCAGCCTGCGCAGCGCGTCGCGCTTGTCGGCCCCGGTGACCAGCCACAGCAGCTGGTCGGCGCGGGTCAGCGCCGGATACGTGAGCGTCATCCGCTGGTGCCCCTGGTAGGGCTGCGTCACCGCGACCAGCCGGTCGTGGACCTGCAGCACCGGATCGCCTGGCACGAGCGATGCGGTATGGCCGTCCGGCCCGAGCCCGAGGTGTACCAGGTCGAACTGCTGTGGCAGCACCGTGGCGTACCCGGCTGCCGCGGCGTCCAGGTCGGCGTCGGTCACCGGCATCGGGTGCACCCGGGCCGGTGCCTCACCGATGCTCTGCCGCAGGTGGGTGAGGTTGCGATCGGGGTCGCCGTCCGGCGCTACCCGCTCGTCCACCTGGAACAGCTCAACGGCAGCCCACGGCATGTCCTCACTCGCCAGCGCGGCGAACATCGCCCACGGTGTGTGCCCGCCGCTGACCGCGAACGTGAACCGGCCGTGCTCGGCGACCGCCACCCGCGCCCGCCCGGCGACATACGCCGCTGCCTGGCTGGCGACCGCGTCGCCGTCGGCCGCCACATCAAGCTCGTGCTCCACCCGTCAGTCCTTCTTCTCCGCGTGCCCGCCGAACCCTGAGCGCATGGCGGACAGGATCTTGTCGGTGAAGTCTCCGAGGCCGCGCGACTCAAACCGCTCGTACAGCGCCGCGGTGATGATCGAGGCAGGCACCCCCTCCTCGACGGCGGCGAGGACGGTCCAGCGGCCCTCGCCGGAGTCGGACACCCGGCCCTGGAAGGCACTGAGGTCCGGATCCTCGGCGAACGCAGCCGCGGTCAGGTCGATGAGCCAGGACGAGATGACGGAGCCGCGCCGCCACACCTCGGCGACATCCGCCACGTTGATCTCGTACTGATAAGCCTCCGGGTCGCGCAGCGGCGTCGTCTCGGCGTCGGTGTCGCCGTGCTGCTCGAGGCCCACGTTGGCGTGCTTGATGATCGACAAGCCCTCGGCGATCGCCGCCATCATGCCGTACTCGATGCCGTTGTGGACCATCTTGACGAAGTGCCCCGCGCCGTTCGGGCCGCAGTGCAGGTAGCCATGCGGCGCCGTGCTCGTGGCGAGGCTCATGCCCGGTGTCGGCTCTGCGCTGCCCTCGCCGGGCGCGATGGTCTTGAAGATCGGGTCCAGGTGCGCCACCTGCTCGTCCTCGCCGCCGATCATCAGGCAGTAGCCGCGCTCCAGCCCCCAGACGCCGCCGCTGGTGCCGCAGTCGACGTAGTGGATACCCGCCGGCTTCAGCTCGGCCGCCCGGTCGATGTCGTCCCGGTAATAGGAGTTGCCGCCGTCGATGACGATGTCACCGGGCGCGAGCAGCGGCTTCAGGCCCTCGATCGTGCCCTGCACGACGCTGGCCGGCACCATGATCCACACGGCCCGCGGCTGCTCGAGCTTGCTGACAAGGTCCTCGAGCGTAGTCGCCCCGACCGCGCCCTCGGACTCAAGCTGCTTCACCACGTCCGGATTCCGATCGAAGGCGACGCAATGGTGCCCGTCGTGCATGAGGCGGCGCACCAGGTTGGCGCCCATCCGGCCGAGCCCGATCATGCCGAGCTGCATTGGCTTATCTGTTGGCATCGCTGCACCTTTCACAATTCTGATCCGGGAACGGCGTCGTCACCGGCTGATCTTGAGGTCCCGGTAGCGCCGGATCAGGGCGTTGGTCGAGGAGTCGTGCGTGAGCGGCGGCTCCTCGTCGGCCTCGAGCTCGGGCGCTATCTGATTAGCCAGTGCCTTCCCCAGCTCGACTCCCCACTGATCGAAGGAGTCAATCTGCCAGATCGCGCCCTGGGTAAACACGCTGTGCTCGTACAGCGCGACCAGCGAGCCGAGCGTCCATGGGTCGAGCTTGCTGGCGAGCAGCACGTTGGTCGGCCGGTTGCCAGGCATGACCCGGTGCGGCACGACGTGCTCCGGCGTGCCCTCGGCCCGCACCTCTGCCGCGGTCTTGCCGAAGGCCAGCGCCTGGGCCTGGGCGAACACGTTGGAGGTCAGCAGGTCGTGGTGGTTGCGCAGCGGGTTGAGTGACTGGCCGAAACCGATGAGATCGACCGGAATGAGCCTCGTTCCCTGATGAAGAAGCTGATAAAAGCTGTGCTGTCCGTTCGTGCCTGGCTCGCCCCAGAACACCGCTCCGGTCGGGTAGTCGACCTGCTGCCCGGTCAGCGTGACGTGCTTGCCGTTGGACTCCATCGTCAGCTGCTGCAGGTACGCCGGGAACCGCTTGAGGTACTGGTCATAGGGCATGACACCGACGGTCTGCGCGCCGAAGAAGTCGCTATACCAGACGCAGAGCAGGCCCAGCAGGACCGGCAGGTTCTGCGCGAGTGGCGCGGTGCGGAAGTGCTCGTCCATCGCGTGGAAGCCGGCCAGCATCTCGTCGAAGCGGTCCGGGCCGATGGCGATCATCGTGGACAGCCCGATGGCGGAGTCCATCGAGTACCGGCCGCCGACCCAGTCCCAGAAGCCGAACATGTTGGCGGTGTCGATGCCGAAGGCGGACACCTTCTCGGCGTTGGTGGACACCGCGACGAAGTGCTTGGCGACGGCGTCCGCGCTGCCCAGCTGGCCGACCACCCAGTCGCGGGCTGAGGTCGCGTTCGTCAGCGTCTCCAGCGTGCCGAACGTCTTGGACGAGATGATGAATAGCGTCTCGTCGGCCTGCAGGTCGCGGGTTGCCTCGACGAAGTCGGTGGCGTCCACGTTGGACACGAAGCGGAACGTCATATCGCGCTCGGCGTAGTAGCGCAGCGCCTCGTAGGCCATCACCGGGCCGAGGTCGGAACCGCCGATGCCGATGTTGATCACATTGCGGATGCGCTTGCCGGTGTAGCCCTTCCAGTCGCCGGAGCGAGTCCGGTCGGCGAAGGCGCGCATCCGGTCAAGCACCTCGTGCACATCGCGGACGACGTCCTGGCCATCGACGACGAGTGTGGCGGTCTTCGGCAGCCGCAGCGCGACGTGCAGCACGGCGCGGTTCTCGGAGACGTTGATGTGCTCGCCGCTGAACATCGCGTCGCGGCGCTGCGGTACGCCGGACTCCTCGGCTAGCTCGACGAGCAGCCGCATCGTCTCGTCGGTTACCCGGTTCTTGGAGTAGTCCAGGTAGATGCCGACATGCTCTTCCGTCAGCCGCTCGCCGCGACCGGGGTCGGCGGCGAACAGGTCGCGCAGGTGCAGCTCGCCGATCTCTGCGTAGTGTCGCTGCAGTGCCTGCCAGGCCTTGCGGTCACGGAGCGGCGGGACGTCCGTCATGTCACGTCTCCTTTGCTGACCAGCGCTCCCCCGCGGATGCCGTTCCAGCCTCCCACGTCCGGGTCAGCGGGCTGGGACCGGCGCATGCAGAATTGGTGAACCCGTGGCCCGCGCTTGCCGTGGTAACGGTCATGACTACCGAGCTACGGTCGGCGCCGCCGGCGCGCGTGCGGCTCTTGCTGCGGGTCATTGGCGCGGGGCTGCTCATTGCGTCGGCGGCTGTGCACCTGGACCTCTATCTCACCGGTTACCGAACAATCCCGACAATCGGCTGGTTGTTCCTCTTGCAGGTGATCGTCGGCTTCGCCGTCGGCCTGGTCGTGCTGGCGACCGGCAACCGGCTGGCTGCTGCGGTCGGCGCCTTGTTCGCGCTGTCCACGCTGGGCGGCTACCTGCTCACCGTGCAGTTCGGGCTGTTCGGGTTCCGTGAGGTGCGCACGACCGCGGGAATCGTGGCCGGAGTGCTAGAGGTGCTGGCGTTCGTGGCCCTCGGCGTGCTCGCGGCGACGCCGACCGGGTCGCCGCGCGAGCGGTCGCTGGCAGCGCAGCATCGCTGGGCCGGTCTAGCTGCCGACGGAGTCAGCGGCGTCGTGGCTGGCGTAGCCACGGTGGCAGTCGCGGTGGTGGCCTTCGGGCTGCTGGGCGGCGCCCTAGCGGGAGCGGGCACCAGCGCCGGCGGGGCACCGAGCAGCAACGCCGCGCCGGGGGGCGAACTGCGCACGACCACCATCGGCGGGGTGACCGTGCTGACCAACGCGGCTGGGCGAACGTTGTACTGGTTTGCTCCTGACTCGAGCACAAAGTCGGTGTGCTACGGGTCGTGCGCGGCCTACTGGCCGCCAATCTCGGGAGGGGCCACCGCCGGGCCGGGAGTGACCGGCAAGCTGGCCACCATCGCCAGAACCGGGGGCGGCACGCAGGAGACCTACAACGGGCATCCGCTCTACACCTACGTCGGCGACAGCGGGCCCGGCCAGGCAAATGGCAACAACCTCAACCTCAACGGCGGCCTCTGGCACGAGGTGGTCGTGACCGGCTAGCGCTCGGCCGATGTGACCTACCTGAGCGGGTCCGCTATCCTTCACAATGCCGTTCTCTGGGACGGCGGACGGCAGGTTGCCCGAGTGGCCAAAGGGAGCGGTCTGTAAAACCGTCGGCTCAGCCTACGTTGGTTCGAACCCAACACCTGCCAC
>JBAUAR010000206.1:0-18489 GCA_049675875.1 Streptosporangiaceae bacterium | reverse complement strand
GCCTGATCGGAGCCTCGTTGAGGCGCTCGCGGCCTGGCGGGGCGAGGCGGACCCGGACGGGCTAGTCGAGCTGCGCGCCGGTTACTTGCTGCCCGGACGCGTCCCGGCTGCAGGCCAGCCGGACAGGCCGCCCGCCCGCCGGATTGCCGGACCGGACACGCCCGCGATGGCGGCCGTTCCCGGCCCCGGCCTGCCCGGCCCGGTGGCTGCCGCGGTCCGCACCCTGCTCGCGGACCTCGCCGAGGCGCCGTTCCGCGCGCCGGATAGTGAGCGGCTTCGGCAACTCGGGCTCGACAGCCGGGCCATGGCTGCGGCGGAGCGGGCCGGCCTGTTGCGCCGCCTGCCCGGCAACGTAATCCTGCCTGCTGACGCGGCCATCCAGGCCGAGCGAATCCTGGCCGGGCTGCCGCAGCCGTTCACGACGTCAGCGGCGCGGCAGGCGCTGGGATCCAGCAGGCGGGTCGTGATCCCGCTGCTGGAGTGGCTCGATAGGGAAAGAATCACCCGGCGGCTGCCGGATGACCGCAGGACCATGCGCGAGCCGCAGGCTCGATAGGCGGAACGGAGAGCGATGAGCACGCTGGACGATTGGGCTGACGCGCTGTGCGGTGAGCTTGGCCTGGACCCGGACGAAGCCGCCACGAAGGCGGTACTCAACCTTGCCAGGGTGGTGGCGCACACGGTAGACCGTCCGGCCGCGCCGCTCACCGCGTATTACCTCGGCACGGCCGTCGGTCGTGGCGAGCCGCTGGCGGAGACGGCGGCGCGGATCCAGCGGCTGGCCCAGAGCTGGCCTACCCGCCCAGCACGAGGCTAGCCGCTCTGGTCCGGCCGCCCTGCAGTCGCCGCGATCCGATGCGAGCCTGCATAGACGTTCATCGATGCGCCGCGAAGGAAGCCGACAAGGGTGAGCCCGGCGTCCTCCGCCAGCGCAACGGCGAGCGAGGACGGCGCAGAGACGGCGGCGAGCACGGGGATGCCGGCCAGCACAGCCTTCTGCACCAGCTCGAACGAGGCGCGACCGCTGACGAGCAGGACGCAGCCGGCCAGCGGCAGGCGCCCGGTAAGCAGGGCCCAGCCGACCACCTTGTCGACGGCGTTATGCCGGCCCACGTCCTCTCGGGCGGCGATCAATGCACCGCCAGCCTCGAACAAGCCCGCCGCGTGCAGCCCGCCGGTGCGGGCAAACACCCGCTGCGCGTCGCGAAGTCGGTCGGGAAGCCCGACGAGCACGTCCGCTGTGACGCGCGCCGGGTCCCCGGCGACGGCCGCCTGCGGCAGTACGCAGATGTCCTGAATGCTCGCCTTGCCGCAGACGCCGCAAGCGCTCGTGGTCAGGAAATTGCGGCGAGCGCCCGGCGGGACACAGACCCCGGCTGCCAGCGTCACGTCGACGATGTTGCCGAGCCTGTCATGATCTACGTGACCGCAGGTGGTCCCGTCACAGACCTTCATCGCGGCGATATCGGATGGTGATCGGACCACGGCCTCGCTGACCAGGAACCCGGCCGCGAGTTCGAGGTCGTCGCCCGGAGTGCGCATCGTCATGCTGAGCGCTGCGCCGTCCACCCTGATGCCCAGCGGTTCTTCGGCCGCGAGCAGGTCGGCCTGATCTGCCGGGTCGCAGGTCCGGCCGTCGTCCCGTACGATGAGCCGCCGTACGCGGCGTCGCACCGTCCCCCCGGCCAACTGCACTCACCCTCTGATTGGTCTTGCCCCTGCGACGAGCGTACGCGCGGCGCCGCGACGCGATTGGGCCGGAGCATTCTCGTCTCGTTCGAGTGCGCTGCCCGTGCGCTGCACGAACTAGCATGAAGTCATGGCAAACGCCGCGGGCGTGGTGCTGGCCGGCGGGCGATCATCGCGAATGGGCTCGCCGAAGGCGGCCCTGGAATGGCATGGCTCGACGCTGCTGTGGCGCACCGTCGCCATCATTGGCCGCGCTACGGCGGGTCCCGTCGTCGTGGTCCGCGCTCCGGGCCAGGAACTGCCGGCCCTGCCGTCCGGTACCGAGGTGATCGACGACCCGGCCGAGGGCCGGGGACCGGTGCAGGGGATCGCCGCCGGGCTAGGCGCACTGGCCGACCAGGCCACGGTCGCCTTTGTGAGCTCCACGGACTTGCCGTTTCTGCACCCGGCTTTCGTCCGCAGGGTGGTGCGCGCAGCTGCGGACGGGGCGGACGTCGGGCTGCCGGTGGCTCGCGGCTTCCGGCAGCCGCTGGCCGCCTCCTACCGCACGGCGCTGGCGCCGACCGCTGCGCGGCTGGTCAGGGATGGGCGCCTGAAGCCCGCGTTCCTGTTCGAAGAGTGCATGGTTGCCGTGCTGAACGAGGCGGCGCTGCGCGCCGACCCGGTGCTGGCGGCGCTCGATCCCGCGCTGGAGTCGGTGGTCAATGTCAACGAGCCGGCCGACTACCAGGCCGCGCGGGCCCAGCCCGCGCCCGAGGTCACCGTCCAGCGGTTTGGGGTGCTGGCTGACGGCCGCCGCGGACCGGAACAGGTGCGCGCGGCCACCCTGGCGGAGGCGGCGACGGCGGCCGGTGTCGCTCTCGGCAGGCACGTGACGGCGGCATTGAACGGCGATCAGATCACCCGGGATGGGCAGACGCCGCTGGCCACGGGCGACACGGTGTTCTTCCTGTCCGCTGACGCGGGCGGCTGAGACATGACGGCCGGCGGGTATTTCGGCCAGGCGCTGGTGGTGGACGCCAGCGCCGGGACGGCAGACGCGCTCCCGCTGCCGGATGAAGTCCTGCGCGCGTACCTCGGCGGGGTCGGCCTCGGCACGTGGCTACTGCACCGGCTGGCACCGCCGGGCGTCGACGCGCTGGCCGCGGAGGCACCGCTGGCCTTCGTGTTCTCGCCGCTCGTCGGGACCTCGCTGACGACCAGTGCCAAGTTCGCGGTCGTGGCTAAGTCCCCGCTGACAGGCATGCTGACGGACGCGCTCGCCTCGAGCCACTTCGCGATCGCCGGGAAGCTCACCGGGAACGACGCGATCGTGGTGCACGGCGCGCGCCGCCAGCTCTCCGTGCTGCTCGTGGACGACGACGGCGCCCGATTCGAGGCAGCGGCGGACCTGGCCGGGCTGAGTGCCGCGGACACCGCGGCTCGATTGCGGGAGAGGCTGGGCCGGGGCTGGCGGGTCGGGGCCATCGGCCCGGCGGGTGAGCGTGGCGTCCGGTACGCGACGATCTCCCACGACGGACGACACGCCGGGCGCGGCGGTCTCGGTGCGGTTCTCGGCGCCAAGCAGATCAAGGCTGTCGCGGTGCGCGCGGCAGAACGCAAGGTCCCCCCGGCGGATCCGGCGGCCGTGCTGGCCGCCGCGCGCGATCTGCGAGCGCGCTCGTTCGGCCCGGCCACCGCCAAGTATCGCGAGCTCGGCACGCTGGCGAACCTGCTGGCCTTCAACGCGATCTCCACCCTCCCCACGAGGAACTTCCAGGCAGCCACCTTCGAGGGCGCGCCGCTGCTGGCCGCTGAGCAGCTGGCGGACCTGCGCAAGGTGGCGCGGAACAGCTGCGCATCGTGCACGATCGGCTGCGAGCACATCTACGCCGCGCGCGGCGGCAAGAGGGTGCGGGTGGAATACGAGAACGTATTCGCCCTCGGCCCCATGTGCGGGGTCAGCGACCCTGATGCGGTGCTGGCCGCCAGCGCGCGCTGCGACGAACTCGGCATCGACACCATCTCCGCTGGCGGCACGATCGCCTGGGCCATGGAGTGCGCGGAACGCGGGCTGATCGACGCGCCGTGGCTGCGGTTCGGGAACGCCGGCGCGCTGCTTCGCGCGCTCGATGAGATCGGTACCCGCACCGGGCTCGGTGAGCTGCTCGCGGAGGGCTCGCGGCGCGCGGCGGACCGTGTCGGCGGTGGTTCCGCGGCGTTCGCGCCACATGTCAAGGGCCTCGAGATGCCCGGCTACGAGCCGCGATCGCTGCACGCCATGGCGCTTGGCCTGGCCGTCAACGCACGGGGCGCGGATCACAACAGGTCTGGCGCGTACGAGGCGGACCTGTCAGGCGATCTCGACCGGCTCGACGGCGGTCCGGCGCACGTGACCGCGGCCGTGGCGACCGAGGACCGGTCCGCGGTCATGGATTCGATGATCTTGTGCAAGTTCCTGCGCGGGGTCTTCACTGACCCCTTCGCAGAGTGGGCCGGATTGCTGTCGTCGGTGACGGGCTGGGACCTGACGGCGGCTGAGCTGCGTCGCACGGCACGCCGGATCGTGCTGGCCAAGCGCATGTACAACCTGCGCGAGGGCTGGCGGCCCGCGGACGACTGGCTGCCGGAGCGGCTCCTGTCCGAGCCGCTCGAGCTCGCCTCGGGCCGCGTGGCCGCCCTGACGCCCGGCCGGCTGCGGACCTTGATCGATGGCTACTACGCAGCTCGGGGGCTCGACGAACTGGGACGTCCGGATCCGGCTGAGCTCGCTGACTTGCGGCTGGACTGACATATCGGATCGCGATGTATTGGGGACAGACACATTGAGTACGCGCGGCCCTGCGGCGGATACTCGTTAACATGGCCATTACTGCCGAAGAACGCACGCGAACCGTCACGCTGACGATCGACGGGCGCGAAGTCTCCGCTGCCGAGGGCACCACCATCTGGGCCGCGGCCAAGGCAGCAGGCATCGATATCCCCGTCCTGTGCCACGACGAACGCTACGATCCGGTGGGCGTCTGCCGGATGTGCGTGGTCGACGTCGGCGCGCCTGCCTTCGCCGCGTCGTGCGTCCGTGCCTGCGAAGACGGCATGCAGGTGACCACCGCAAGCCCGGAGGTGGAGCGCAGCCGGGCCAGCCTGGTCGAGCTGCTGCTGGCCGACCAGCCGGACCGGGAACGGGACCCCAAACAGACCACGACCGGGGACAACGAGTTGCTGTCCCTCGCCGATCGGTACGGGGTGACGAAGGAGAACGGGCTGCCAGTCGGCTCCGGGCGGGGTATCGACACCTCCAGCCCGGTGATCAGCGTTGACCACGACGCGTGCATCCTGTGTGACCGGTGCGTGCGCGCCTGTGACGACATCCAGGGTAACGACGTCATCGGCCGCAGCGGCAAGGGTTACGCGACCCGGATCGCATTCGACCTCAATGACCTGATGGCGGACTCGTCCTGCGTGTCCTGCGGGGAGTGCGTCGCGGCCTGCCCGACCGGCGCGCTGACCAACAAGCCGATCCACGATGTGCCGGTCCGGCCGCGTACCGAGCTCGACGCGGTGGACACGGTGTGCCCGTACTGCGGCGTGGGCTGCGCGCTGACCTACTACGTGGACCGGGATCGCGGGGCGATCGCATTTGCCGACGGCCGCGAGCAGCCGGGCTCACACGGCCGCCTGTGCGTGAAGGGCCGGTACGGCTGGGACTACGCGGCGTCGCCGCAGCGGCTCACGGTCCCGCTGATCCGGCGCGCAGAGTCCTACCCTAAGGGCGCGTTGTCGGCCGACGTTCGGGGCGAGATGGCCGGTGCGCAGCAAGCGAATCTCAGTGCTGGCGGCAACGGCGGTGCTGGCGGCAACGGCAGTGCTGGCGGCAACGGCAGTGCCAATAAGGGCAAGGGCAAGGGCAAGCGGAAAAAGCCCGGCGGACTGGTCGACTACGCCGAGGTGCTGCCGCACTTCCGCGAGGCCAGCTGGGAGGAGGCCCTCGACCTGGTCGCGCGCCGGCTGACCGAGATCCACGCGAGCGGCGGCCCGGGGGCGATCGCTGGCTTCGGCTCGGCGAAGTGCTCGAATGAAGAGGCCTACCTCTTCCAGAAGCTGATCAGGACCGGCTTCCACACCAATAACGTGGACCACTGCACCCGGCTGTGCCATGCCTCAAGCGTGGCTGCGCTGTTCGAGGGGATCGGCTCCGGCGCGGTGTCGACCACGTATGGCGATATTGCCAACGCCGAGGTCGCGATCGTCACCGGCAGCAACTCGACCGCCAATCACCCGGTGGCGTCGACCTTCTTCAAGCAGGCCAGGCGCAACGGCACGACGATCATCTACGTGGACCCGCGGGCCGACAAGATGGCCGACCACGCTGACCTGTACTGCCAGCTCAAGCCCGGTACGGACGTGGCGTTTTACAACGGCGTCATGCACGAGCTGATCCGGCTCGACCTGGTCGACCACGACTACATCGCCACCCGCACCTCCAACTACGAGGCCCTCAAGCAGACGGTGGCGGACTACCCGCCGGACCGGGCTGAGCAGATCACCGGCGTGCCCGCGGACCTGATCCGCCGGGTGGCCAGGGCGTGGGGCGAGGCCAGGGCCGGCATCATGTACTGGGGGATGGGCATCTCCCAGCACACCACCGGGACCGACAACGCCCGCTGCCTCATCGCGATGTGCGCTATCACCGGGAACATCGGCAAGCAGGGTACCGGCCTGCACCCGCTCCGCGGCCAGAACAACGTGCAGGGCGCCTCGGACATGGGCCTCGTCCCGATGTTCTACCCCGATTACCAGAAGGCCGATGACCCGGACGTCAAGGCGAGGTTCGAGGCAGCCTGGGGTACGGCCGACCTGGACCCGAAGCGCGGCCTGACCGTCACCGAGATCATCGGCTCGGCGCTCAAGGGCGGCGTACGCGGTATGTACATGCTGGGCGAGAACCCGTTCCTGTCCGATCCGAACATCAACAAGGTGCGCAAGGCGCTGTCCGCGCTGGACTTCCTCGTCGTGCAGGACATCTTCCTCACCGAGACCGCCGAGTTCGCCGACGTGATCCTGCCCGCCTCCTCCTACTTGGAGAAGGACGGCACCTACACCAACACCGACCGGCGGGTGCAGCTCGGCCGCAAGGTGCTGGACACGCCGGGTCAGTCCCGGGTCGACTGGGAGGTCGTCCAGGACATCGCTAACCGGGTTGGGCTGGACTGGCACTACGACTCGCCGCGAGAAATCTTCGACGAGATGGTCTCGGTCATCCCGAGCTACAAGAACCTCAGCTACGACAACCTCGGGCTGACCGGCAAGCTCTACCCGAATCCGGACCCGGAGCACAGCGACGGCACCGTGGTGATGTTCGGCGAGAAGTTCAACACCAACGACGGGCTCGCGCACCTGGTGCCCGCCGAGTGGCTGCCCGCGAAGGAGTTGCCGGACGAGGACTACCCGTTCGTGCTCAATACCGGCCGGATGCTCGAGCACTGGCACACCGGATCCATGACCCGCAGGTCCTACGCTCTCGACGCGATCGCGCCGCGGGCGCTGGTCTTCCTGCACCCCGAGGACGCAGCAGCCCTCGGTCTCGCCGACGGCGACCCGGCCAGGGTGAGCTCCCGCCGTGGCACCATCGAGCTGGCCGTCAAGGCCTCATACCGAGAGCAGCGCGGGAACTGCTTCATCCCGTTCCACTTCCGGGAAGCGGCCGCGAACCTGCTGACGATCGACGAGATCGACCCGGTCGGGAAGATCCCCGAGTTCAAGTTCTGCGCGGTGCGGATCGTGCGCGTCGAGCAGCCGCCGCTGGCCGAGGTTGCCGAGCAGGCCGACGCGGCACGGGCCGATGGCTGAGGCGCCGGTCCGGGCCCCGGGCGTCGAGGCCAGGGCCGGCAAGTTCCCTGGCCCGAGCCTGATCCCGGCGCTGACCGCGATCCAGGACAGGGTCGGCTGGCTGCCACGCGAGGAACTTGTGACACTCGCGCGCGAGGTGCACCGGCCGCTGTACGAGATCGAGGGGCTGATCTCGTTCTACCCGCACTTCAAAACCGCTGCCCCCGAACGGGTAGAGCTGCGCGTCTGCCACGACCTGTCGTGCTGGCTGCGTGGCGCGCAGGAGCAGATCGCGGACCTGCGGGCGCGATACGGCGAGGGCGGTGACGTCGAGCTCGTCGAGGGGTCCTGCCTCGGGCGCTGCGATATCGCGCCAGCCTGCACCGTGAATGAACGGCCGGTCCCGTTGGCCGAGGCCGACGCCGCGATCGCCGCGATCACGGCAGCGCGCGCGGACGGGCCGTCCGCCCCGGAACCGCAGCCGGGCGAGCCAGCTCCGGCCGGGATGCACCCGGACGGTCACCAGTTGCCCGCCAGGGAGCCAGCTTCGGCCGCGCGGACTGCGGGGGGTTTCGGCGGGTCGTCCCCCGGGGCCAGCACGTGGCCGAACGACCCGTACCAGGCACCGGCGGACAGGTACAGCCTGCTCCGCGCCGTGCTAGCCGGCGACCTGGACACCGCCCAGATCATCGCCGAGCTCAACGCCGCTGGGCTGCGCGGCATGGGCGGGGCTGGCTTCCCGACCGGCCGCAAGTGGAGCCTGGTCGCCGCGCAGGATGCCAACCCGAAGTACGTGATCTGCAACGCCGACGAGTCCGAGCCGGGCACGTTCAAGGACCGGGAGATCCTCGCCACCCAACCGCACCTGGTGCTGGAGGGCATGCTGCTCGGCATGCTCGCCGTCGGCGCTGAGGAAGGCTGGGTGTTCATCCGGCACGAGTACGGACCGGAGGAGGCGGTGGTCCGCCGCGAGCTGGAGTGGCTGCGCGCCGCCGGGCTGACCGGGCCGGACGCGGCAGGCACCGGCCGGCGGCTGTCGGTGGAGGTGTTCACCTCGCCCGGCGGCTACATCCTCGGCGAGGAGTCGGCGCTGATCGAGTGCATGGAAGGGCACCGCGGCGAGCCGCGGAACAAGCCGCCATTCCCCGGCACGTACGGCCTGCACGGCAAGCCCACGCTGATGAACTCGGTCGAGACGTTCGCCCACGTCCCGGTCATCGCGCTGCGTGGCGCAGGCTGGTGGAACGAGCAGGGCAGCGGCGAGCACGCGGGGCTCAAGTTCTTCGCCGTGTCCGGGCACGTCGAGCGCCCCGGTGTGTACTGCGTGCCGATGGGCACCACCGCACGGGAACTGCTGGCGCTGGCGGGCGGGGTATCGGGCGGCGCGGCAGTCGGCGGCATCCAGCCGGGCGGCGCATCGTCGAACTTCCTCGGCCCAGATCAGCTCGACATTGAGCTGGACTTCGGCACGGTACGCGAGGCCGGGTCGATGCTGGGCTCCGGCGCACTGGTGGTCATGGCCGAGGGCACCGACCTGCTCGCCGCCGCGGTGAACGTGCTGCGGTTCTTCCGAGACGAGTCCTGTGGCAAGTGCGTACCGTGCCGCGTCGGCTCGTCGAAGGCGCACGCCATGCTGTCCGGCCTTCTCGCGGACGGCGGCGGCCCTGCGGACGTGGACGGGCGGATCGGGGAGCTCGAGGTGGTGATGCGCCGGACCTCGATCTGCGGCCTGGGTCAGGTGGCGCTTGGCCCGGTGGCGAGCGTGCTCCGGCTGGCGGCTGGCAGCGGGAGCAGCGCGAACGCCAGCGGCCCCAACGGCAGTAGTCCGAACGGCAACAGTCCGAACGGCAACGGCCGGAACGGGGCGTCCGGCGCGGGGAGTGGCCACGAAGGCTGACACGGGCCGGGAGTTCTTCACGACCCGCACGGTCGGCGAGGCCCTGGCCGGTTTCCGGCCCGATCGGCGCACGCCCGCGGAGACGGTGCCCGTCGTAGCCGCGCTCGGCCGGGTGCCTGTCGAGTCAGTCAGCGCACCGCACCCGCTGCCCGGTTTTGCGCGCTCGACGGTCGACGGATACGCCGTGCGCGCGGCGGATACCTATGGCGTATCCGAGGGCCTACCCGGCTATCTGCAGGTCACCGGCGCGGTCCTCATGGGGACCGAGCCCGACGTGACGGTTGGTCTCGGCACGGCGGTCAGCATGCCGACCGGCGGCGTGCTGCCGGCCGGCGCGGACGCCGTCGTGATGGTTGAGTACACCCAGCAGGCCATGACCGGCACCATCGAGGTGGTACGGCCGGTGGCGCCGGGGGAGGGCGTGGTGCGCGCCGACGAGGATGCCGCGCAAGGCGCCGAGCTGGTCCCCGCCGGCCGGCCGTTGCGGTCGCAGGATCTCGGCATGCTGAGCGCGGCCGGCATCACGGCGGTGCCGGTACACGCAAGGCCGCGGGTGACCATCTTCTCCACCGGAGATGAGGTGGTGCCCCCGGAGACGACGGTGCTGCGGGCGGGCCAGGTGCGCGACGCCACGGCTGCGGCCCTCGCCGGGCTTGTCACGGAGTCGGGTGGCGAACCGGTCAGCGCTGGCATCGTGGCCGACGACCCTGCGGCGCTCGAGGCGGCGCTGCGAGCCGCGCTGCCGACGAGTGACATGATCGTCATCTCGGCCGGATCTTCGGTCGGCGCGCGGGACGAAACCGCAGGCGTCGTCGCTCGCCTGGGAGAGCCGGGCATCTGGTGCCATGGCCTGTCGATCAAGCCAGGCAAGCCGACACTGCTCGCCGACTGCGAAGGCGTGCCGGTCATCGGCCTGCCGGGGAACCCGCGGTCGGCGCTCGTCGTCTTCCGGCTGCTCGGCATCCCGCTGGTACGACTCATCGGCGGCTGCAGCACGCCACCCCCGGAGCCGACCGTGCGGGTCACACTCGCCCGCGACCTGCCGTCCGCGACCGGGCGGCTCGACGTCGTTCAGGTTCAGGTCGCCGACGGCGCTGCAATCCCGGTGTTCGGCCTGTCAGCCCTGTTGTCCGTGCTCACGGCGGCCGACGGCTTCCTGATCATCCCCGAGGAGGCAACCGGCCTGGACGCCGGCACCGAGGTCGACGTCACCCTCTATCGTTAACACCGTCATGGCGAATAGCCCGTTTATCAAGGACGTTCCGGCGGCCCGGGCCCTGCAGGCATGGCGCGCCGCCCGTGACGCCACGGGCTGCCCGGCGCGGCTGCCAGTGATCCAAGTGCCGGTGGCGGACGCGGCCGGCCTGGTCACCGCGGAGCCGGTGTGGGCCACTCGGTCCTCGCCCCCGTTCGACGCGGCCGGCATGGACGGCATCGCGGTGCGCGCTGCCGGCACGCTGGGTGCGAGCGAGACGACGCCAGTCCACCTCGCGCGCGACGAGTATGACGTCGTCGACACCGGCGACCCCATGCCGAGCGGCCGTGATGCGGTCGTCATGCGCGAGCACGTGCACTACATCGGGGACGCCGCCGAACTCCGCGCGGCCGTCCCGCCCTATCAGCATGTGCGGTCGATTGGCGAGGACGTGAGCGCCGGAGAGCTGCTGCTGCCCGAGGGGCACCGGCTGCGTGCCGCCGACATCGCCGCCGCCGCGGCCGCTGGGGCGACGCACCTGCTCGTCCGGCGTCGGCCGCAGGTCACCGTCCTGCCGACCGGCGACGAGGTACGCCCGATCGGCACCCAGACGGGGCCCGGCGAGATCCTGGACACCAACTCGGTCATGCTGGCCATCCAGGCGCGCGAGGCCGGCTGCGAGGCGCGCTGCCTGCCCGTCGAACCGGACGACCCGGATCGCATCGGCGGCGTGGTCAAGGCCGCGGTCGCCGACTGCGACCTGCTGATTATCGTGGCTGGCTCCAGCGCTGGCCGGGACGACTACACCGCGTCCGTTGTGGCCGGGCTCGGCACCCTCGCCGTGCACGGGGTAGCGGTCCGGCCAGGTCACCCTGTGGTGCTAGGCACCGTCGACCAGACCCCCGTCCTCGGGGCGCCGGGCTACCCCGTATCCGCCGCGCTCACGTTCGACATCTTTGCTGAGCCGCTGCTGGCCGAGCTGGCCGGGGCGCCGCCGCGGGCCCGGCCGCGGACTACAGCCCGGCTCGCCCGCAAGCTGGCTTCGCCGCTCGGCATGGACGACTGGGTGCGCGTGCGGCTCGGTGTGGTGGGTGGAACCACGGTCGCCTCGCCGCTGCCCAGGGGTGCGGGTGTGCTCACCTCGCTGGTTCGCGCAGACGGGCTCCTGGTCGTCCCCGCCGGGCAGGAAGGCCATCACGCGGGCGAGGAGGTCGAGGTCCAGCTGCTTCGCGGCATCGACGAGATTGCCGGCACGATCGTCGCGATCGGATCGCATGACCTGGTTCTCGACCTCGCCGCCTCGGCGCTGCGCGCCGACAATCCGCTCATCACGCTGGCGTCGTCGAACGTCGGATCGCTCGGCGGCCTGGTGGCGCTGCGGGACGGGCTGTGCCATCTGGCCGGATCGCATCTGCTCGACCCGGCCACCGGCGAGTACACCCTGCCCTACGTCGACCGGGTGCTCGGCGGCACCGGCGCCGCTGTCGTCCGGCTCGTGCACCGTGACCAGGGCCTGATTGTCGCGCCCGGTAACCCGCTCGCGCTGGCGGGCATCGGCGACCTGGCCCGGCCCGGCGTGCGCTACGTCAACAGGCAGCGCGGAGCCGGCACGAGGGTGCTACTCGACTACGAGCTCGGCCGGCTGGGGATCAGCCCGGACGCCATCGACGGTTACGTCCGCGAGGAGCCCACTCATCTTGCCGTCGCGGCGGCGATCGCTGCTGGCCGCTGCGACGCCGGCCTCGGCATCATGGCTGCCGCGCGCGCTTTCGGGCTGGATTTTGTCCCGGTGACCCAGGAGCCTTACGACCTCGTCGTGGCCGCGACCGCGATCGACAGCCCGCTGCTCGCGCCGTTCTGGTCGCTGCTGCGATCCGACCGGTTCCAGACCGCGGTCACCGAGCTCGGCGGCTACTCAACTAAGGAGATGGGCCGCCGCATCCGGTGAGCCACCCAGGAGCACTCAGCCTGGTGGGCGGGCGCCGGCCAGCCGCAGGGCCAGCTCAGCAAAGTGGTCCTGGAGATCGGTCAGGCTGAGCGGGTACTGCTGGAGCGTCCGCTCGCTGATGCGCACGCACATGGTTGTGACGGTGGCCGCGGTCAGCGTCGCCGCCGCTGCCTGGTCGTGGCTGCCGACGAGCTGGAACACACCCTGCCGCGCGCCCGCTTCGAGGACCTCGACGAATCGATCCCGCAAGTGCCGGCGCAGGGCTGTGATCTCCTGCCGGCGAGATCCCGTCAGCAAGGTGAATTCCCGGTTCGCCACGCGCGACCGCTTCTTGAACCCTGCCGTGTGCGAGACGAGGAATTTGACCGCTGCGGTCAATTGGGCCGCAGGATCGTCACCAGTGCTAGCGAGCAGCTGACCCAGTTGCTCGTCTACCTGCCGGTGGATGTCCCTGACCACCAGGTACAGCAACTGGTCCTTGGACGCGAAGTGGTTGTACAGCGCGCCGGGCGTCAGCCCGCAGGCGTGAGTGATGTCCCGGACGGTGGTCGCCACGGCGCCACGCTGGTAAAACAGCTCGATCGCCGCCTCGGCCAGCCGCGTCTGGATAGCAGTGCCGCCGATGGGCAGCGGATCGCCGAGATCCTGGTAGAAGTCCGCGATCTTCATTTATCGGCAATCTTGTGGAGTAATAGCGATTACATGGCATCTAGCAGACGTCTAGCTACCCACGCTGGTTGTCAGTGAATCCCTTGACAAGCGATGGCCCGTGGGCATACGAATTGTATCGCTTGTTATGAACGGTCGTTTATACGACCGTGTTCCCGCGCGCGTCTGCTGTGACGGCCGCGGATGCGTGCCAGTGACCCGGGCCGACCCCCTCCTCCCGGCCCGGGCCTGGCCGCGCGCTTAGGCGGCGCGGCCAGGCCGCCGGCCTGCGGGAGCCCGCTGCCACTCAGACGCCAGCCGGCAGCCCGGCCAGTGCCTCCTCGATGACCTTGTCGCTGAGCTGCAGGTCGCGCATCTGGCCCGATAGGTAGTCGCTATAGGCGGCCAGGTCCAGTAGCCCGTGCCCGCACAGCGCGGTGAGGATGACCTTCTCCTCCCCGGTCTCCTTGCACCGCAGTGCTTCCTCGATGCAGGCGGCGACGGCGTGCGTCGGCTCTGGGGCCGGCACGATGCCTTCGGTCCGGGCGAACCGCAGCCCGGCGGCGAAACACTCGGACTGCGGCTTGGCCACGGCCTCGATCAGGCCGAGCTGGTAGATGTGCGACAGCAGCGGCGACATGCCGTGATAGCGCAGTCCGCCGGCATGGATCGGGTCGGGGATGAACTCGTGCCCCAGCGTGTGCATCTTCAGCAGCGGCGTCATCCCGGCCGTGTCGCCGAAGTCGTAGGCGTACACGCCGCGAGTGAACGACGGGCACGCGGCGGGCTCGACGGCGCGGAGCACCGGGTTCATCCGGCCAGCCAGCTTCTCGCGCAGGAACGGGAACATGAGCCCGCCGAAGTTCGAGCCGCCTCCCGTGCAGCCGACGATCACGTCCGGGGTGTCGCCAGCGTCGGCGAGCTGCTTGAGCGCCTCCTCGCCAATGATGGTCTGGTGCATCAGCACGTGGTTGAGCACGCTGCCCAGCGCGTACCTCGCGTCCGGGTCGGCGGCTGCCATCTCCACCGCCTCGCTGATCGCGATTCCAAGGCTTCCCGTCGAGTCCGGGTGCTTGGCCAGCACCGCGCGGCCTGCGTTGGTGACCTCCGACGGACTGGCGTGCACGGTGGCGCCGTAGGTTTCCATCAGCATCTTGCGGTAGGGCTTCTGGTCGTAGGACGCGCGGACCATCCAGACCTCGAGCTGCAGTCCGAACAACGCGGAGGCGAATGCCAGCGCGCTGCCCCACTGGCCTGCACCGGTCTCGGTGGTCAGCCTGGTCACGCCCTCGGCCGCGTTGTAGTACGCCTGCGGCACGGCGGTGTTGGGCTTGTGCGAGCCCGCCGGGCTGCCGCCCTCGTACTTGTAGTAGATGCGAGCTGGCGTGCCGAGGTCTCGCTCGAGCCGCCGGGCGCGGAACAGCGGGGTCGGCCGCCACAGCCGGTACACGTCGAGTACGTCGTCGGGAATGGCTACGTGCCGTTCGCCGGTGACTTCCTGCGCGATCAGCGCAGCGGGAAACAGCGGCGCTAGATCCTCGGGCCCGACCGGCTGCCCGGTGCCTGGGTGCAGCGGCGGCGGCGGTGGTGACGGCAGGTCGGCTATCACGTTGTACCAGTGCCGTGGCATCTCGGACTCTGGCAAGAGGTACTTCACCTGTCGATCCATCGATGCCTCCACAGCGGGAAATGACGACAGGCGTAACGGTAGCGGACGCCGACGCCGCCAGAAAGGTGCGCCGAAGGACCAGAAAACGCTCCTGAAGGGAACGGGGTTCGCTCGCCTCGCAGCCAACCTAGCGTCGCCCAATCTCCGGGTGAGCCTGAAGGGCGGTTGCGACGCCCCGGCTCGCATGGGAACCTTGACCGACAGGGGTGGGACTGAGCGCGCTGGCAGAGGTGCTTCTCGCGGTGCGCTGGGTTGCCGGTTGTCGGTCGTGGAGGTATCGGTGCGCTGGAGGCGGGATGATCGCCAGCCACCTGACGAGCACCCGGACGCCGAAGCCGAGAGCTGGCTCAGCGAGTTCAAGCCGGTCCGACCCGACGCGCTAACGGCGGCCGACGCGGACGCAGTGGTCAGGGCGGACGCCCGGCCGGGGGCGGGCGCCGGTGCCCGGGCCAGGCCAGGAGAGTCGGCTCACGGCGCTCAAGAAGACCGCCCGGCTGCCCGAACCGAGCGGCGGGGACCGCCGCAGGCCGGTGACGGCTACCGCGGTTCCGATCGAGGTGCGGCGCACCCGCCGGCGCGGCCGGGTCCGCCTCGGGTGGACCTGGAACGTGACGTCGGACCGTGGGCGCGGCCGCCGCGCGAATCGGCCCCGCGCCGCGGCGCCGGTAACGCCAGCCGTAGCCGTCGGCTTGCCGACGCGGACACTGCCCCGATCCCGAAGCCGGTGCGGGGCTCCGACGCACCGCCTGCCCGGCCTTCGGTACCCGACCGGCCGCACGACGGCGCTACTCCCCGACGCAGCGACGGCCGGGGGCACGACGATGTGCTGTCGGATCGCGGGGGCCGGCTGCAGCGTCCTGATGGTGGCGGCGATGGGCTGTCGGATCGCGGGGGCCGGCTGCAGCGTCCTGAGGGTGGCGGCGATGGGCTGTCGGATCGCGGGGGCCGGCCGCAGCGTCCTGAAGGTGGCGGCGATGGACTGTCGGATCGCGGGGCCCGGCCGCAGCATCCTGAAGGTGGCGGCATCAGCCGAGGCTACGACGGGCGTCTGGGCGCGCAGCCGGGCCAGGACCCATTCCGGCGCGGCCCCGAAGTCAACGGTTACCGGTCGCCTAACGGGTACGGTCGGCCCAGCCTGCCGCCGGGTCAGGGTGACGCCCGCCGCAGGCCGCCGTCCGACCAGCCCGGCTTGGGCCCACAGCCTGACCAGAGTCCGCCGCCCGGTCAGGATCGGCTGCCCGGGCACGGCCCGCAGCCTGGCCAAGGTGCACCATACGGTCAGGATCGGCTGGCCGGTCACGGCCCGCAGCCAGGCCAAACTCCGCCGGCTGGCCAGGATCGGCTGCACGGCCAGGGTCGGCTGCCTGGTCAGGGTGCGCCGGCTGGTCAGGGTGCGCCGTACGGTCAGGTTCGGCTCCCTGGTCACGTCACGCCGGCTGGTCAGGGTGCGCCGCCTGGCCAGGATCGGTTGCCTGGTCACGGCCCGCAGCCTGGCCAAAGTCCGCCGGCTGGCCAGGATCGGTTGTACGGCCAGGATCGGCTGCCCGGCCAGGGTCCGCTGCCTGGTCAGGGTCCGCCGGCTGGCCAGGATCGGCTGCGTGGTCAGGGTCCGCCGGCTGGTCAGGGTGTGCCGTACGGTCAGGATCGGCTGCCCAGTCACGGCCCGCAGCCTGGCCAGGATGCGCCGGCTGGTCAGGGTTCGCAGCCTGGCCTGCGCCCGCCGGCTGGTTTGGGTCTGCCACCCGAACGGCTCCGGCCGGAGCGCCCGTATCCGGCGGCGAGACCGGACGCTGGCTCGTTGTCCGCCGCAAACCCTCGGCCCAGCGCTTCGTCACGACCCGTTCCCGGCGTGCTGCCGGTTCCGCCGCCGGAGCGCGGCAGTCTGCCGCAGGAGTCGCCTACGCGCTCGGACCGCAGTACACCCGTTGAACCCGACGCGCGCTGGGAGCAGTCCCGTCCGGCTGAGCAGCCGCTGTCGCCATCGGGGCTCGTTCCACCAGAGCTGCCGGAGCTGCGATCCGTCAGCCGCCCGGCGCTTGGCGCCAAGCTCTCCCTCGCCGATCTCGCTAGGGTGCGGCAGGCGCTGGCACTGTTGTCCGATGATCCGGCGGCTGCTGACAAGACAGCGGCCGGTCACCAGGACGGGCCCGTTCCCGCATCCGGAGCGCCTGACCAGCAGCCGCGCGGCGATGCCGCCGACCGCGATCCTGCCGACGATGAGGACACCCGCCCGCTGCCGGTAATACTTCCTGGGGCGACGACCACGCTGCATCCGGAAACTCCGCAGGCGCCCCGAGGTCCGTTCGAGCCCGCGCGGCCGAGCCAGGACGGCAGCCTCGCCGAGTCGCAGCCAGCGGCGGACGAGCCCGATCCTGCCGAGGGCCTGCCGGCGGCCGCCGCCGCGAAGCTCGATCAGATCAAGGATCTCCTGCTGACCGCCGAGGCTCTCGGCGAGCAGAACCTCGACCGGCACTTCGACCAGGTGAGCCAGCGGCAGCGGGAACTCATCCGGGAGTTCTTCGAGCAGGCGGCACCGGCCCGAGACGCGCCAGGCTGAGCCAGCTTCAGGCTGGCCGCCACCGAGCCTGGAACGCCTGAGTCAAATTCTCGGCCTCTTGCTCGCTGACCCGCACCAGCTCGGCGCCCAGGTCGCCGTACTCCCACTCGACGATGGCCGAGTCAGGCCGCCAGCGCAGATCAAGGCCGAGTACTTCGTCGATGGGTCCGGACTCCGCGATCGTTCGGCGCGCGAGGCCTGCCGCGCGACCGCGCTGGCCCGCCACGATGACGTAATACTCCTCGCCGCTCGTCATCGCGGCTGCTACCGTGCCCCGGCTCGGAAGTCGGCGATATCGGTGCAGCCGGGCGGCTGCTGCACCGTTTCCGCAGCCATCGCCTGCTGCGCCCGCAGCTGGGCTCGCTCTGCTGGCGAGGTGGCCGGATTGATGATCCTCAGGTAGTCCTCGTGCGTCCGCTTGATCACAGCCCAGCTCTGGCTGGTGTGGAATTGCACCTCGAATGGCAGCCCGTGGGCGGGGTCGCGCCAGCGGGTGAACACGCCCTTGTATTCCGGGCTATCCCATCCGTTCCGCCGGGCCTCGAGCTCAAAACCCTGCGTCTTGAGCTTGCGGTGCACTAGCAGCGTGCCCTCGGTGTAAGTAGCGGTGTCGAAGGTGAACGCGTACCTAATCGCGTCGCTGATGCTGACGGCGAGCTGCTGCGCCGACATGCCCGGCTGGCGGGCGAGCAGCCTGGCCAGCTTCGCGGCGAACCGGTCTGCGGGTTTCAGCGTGTCCGCCTCGCTGCCGGGAGCGAGCCCGCCGAATGGGAGCTGCGCCGCGATTCGGAGCATGGCCGGGGTCAGCCCGCTGCTGCCGTAGCCGCCGACCGCGTTGCGGCCCTCGGCGGCGCGGCACGCCGCCAGGATCCGGTCCACGAGCTCTTGCTGCGCAGCGGTGAGCCGGCTCACGGAAGCCGCTCCGGCGAGGTGTAGGTCGCCGGGCGGCCGCGCGGTAACGGCCGACGCCTGCGTTCGTCGTGGCTCCCGCCGGTCAGTGTCGTGCCGCGACGGCTGCGGCCGTTCGGGGAGTTGACGGGCCCGAGCTGACGGGCGCGGCCCCCGGACGAGCCTGCCG
>JBAUAR010000205.1:0-6731 GCA_049675875.1 Streptosporangiaceae bacterium | reverse complement strand
GAACCGGCATCCGTGGCCGGCGCGCCGAGCCCACGGGACGCGCGCGCGGCGGGCGCGTACAGCTCCGTCACGTACTCGCGGACCATCCGGGTCGCGAGGGCCTGCGGTCCGAGCCCGCGCAGCGCGTGCGACACCATGTCGAGCCACCGGACCGGCAGCCCGCCCGGACCGCTCGTGTCATAGAACAGCGGTGCCACCGACTTGCCGATCAGGTCGTACAGTGCGGCGGCCTCCAGCTCGTCGCGCCGACCCGGGTCCGCCACGCTGTCAGCCGACGGGATAGCCCAGCCGTTCTGGCCGTCGAACCACTCGTCCCACCAGCCGTCGAGTATGGACAGATTGAGGCCGCCGTTCAGGGCCGACTTCATCCCGGACGTGCCGCACGCCTCGAGTGGCCGGAGCGGATTGTTCAGCCAGACGTCGCAGCCTTGGACGAGCGTGCGCGCCAGTGCCATGTCGTAGTCAGGCAGGAACACGAGACGGTGCCGCACGTCCGCCTGGTCGGCGAAACTGACGAGCTGCTGGATCAGGTGCTTGCCGCCGTCGTCGGCCGGGTGCGCCTTGCCGGCCACGACGATCTGGACCGGCCGGTCCGGGTCGAGAAGCAGCGTGGTCAGCCGCGCCGGGTCGTGCAGCATCATGGTGAGCCGCTTGTAGGACGGCACCCGGCGGGCGAAGCCGATGGTCAGCACGTCGTCGTCGAGGACGCCGTCGATCCAGATCAGCTCGGCGGCAGAAGCGCCACGCTGCCGCCACGACGCGCGGAGCCGTCGCCGGGCCTCGGCCACCAGCCGCGCACGCAACACGCGACGCAGCGCCCAGATCCGGGCCGGGTCTGAGGCGGCCTCGTCCCAGAACGCCGGATCGTCGGTGGGGTCAGCGATCGCCTCATCGTCCGCTACCGTCTCCGGACGGGCGGCAACCCTGGCCAGGTCCACCATCTCGGTGGCCACCCACGTCGGGGCGTGCACGCCGTTGGTTACCGAGCCGATGGGCACCTCGTCGATGTCGAAGCCCGGCCACAGCCCGGTGAACATGGCCCGGGACACCGCACCGTGCAGTCTGCTCACGCCGTTGACGCGCTGGGCCAGGCGCATGCCCATGACAGCCATGTTGAACACCGCCGGGTCACCGCCGGCGAATGTCTCTGCGCCGAGGGCGAGGATCTGGTCGACCGACGGCCCCGGGCCTTCTGTATCGGCGAACTGCCGGCCGACGAGGTCACGCGGAAACCGATCGATACCCGCGGGCACCGGCGTGTGCGTGGTGAACACGGTGCCTGCCCGGCACAGTTCCAGCGCCACGTCGAAGCCGAGCCCCTGGCCCATGTACTCGCGGATCCGCTCGAGCCCGAGGAAGCCCGCGTGCCCCTCGTTGGTGTGAAACACCTCGGGCTCTGGATGACCGGTGCCGGCACAGTACGCGCGCACCGCGCGGACACCGCCGATACCAAGCAGCAGCTCCTGGTGCAGCCGGTGATCGGTCCCGCCGCCATACAGCCGGTCGGTGACCTCCCGCAGGTCCGGATCGTTCGCCTCGACGTAGGAGTCAAGCAGGAGCAGCGGGACCCGGCCGACCTGGACCACCCATATCTGGGCGGCGAGCGTCGCGCCGTCCGCCAGCGCGACCGTGACGCGGACCGCGCCGCCCGCGCTGTCGCGCAGCAGGGTCAAGGGCAGCCCGTTCGGATCGAACGCCGGGTACCGCTCGGTCTGCCAGCCGTCGGCTGACAGCGATTGGCTGAAGTAGCCGTGCCGGTAGAGCAGCCCGACGCCGATGAGCGGCACGCCGAGGTCACTGGCCGCCTTCAGATGGTCGCCGGCCAGGATGCCGAGCCCGCCGGAGTACTCCGGCAACGCGGCTGTGATCCCGTACTCGGGCGAGAAGTACGCGATCGCCGCCGGCAGGCCCCCGCCGGCTCCGCCGGCCAGACCAGCACCGCCGGCTCCGGCGTCCGGCATGCGCTGGTACCAGCGCGGCCCGGTCAGGTACTCGTGCAGGTCGTGATTGGCGGCCGCGAGCCGGGCCAGAAACTCGTCGTCGGCGGCCAGTTCGGCCAGCCGACCCGGCGCTGTCTGAGCCAGCAGGGCAACGGGATCGTGCTCGGCTAGCTCCCGGCTGGCTGGATCGATGCTGTCGAACAGCTCACGCGTCCCCGGGTGCCAGGACCAGCGCAGATTGAGCAGCAGCGACTGCAGCGGTGCCAGTGCCTCAGGCAGGGCGGGATGGATGGTGAACCGGCGGATAGCTCTCACGCCCAGCGACCCTAACCGACGCGACGGAGTCCCTGGTGCTGCCCCCGTCAGTGCCTACTCTGGGGGGCGACCCCCCGATTCTCCCGGTGCAGCGCCCCGAATCGGGCGGCCCGGCAGATGCATGCCCCCGCCGCAGCTCGCCCATGCCGACGGGCGGCATCGGGGACCCGGCTCGGTATCGACAGCCGGCCGATGGGTAACTTTCCACCGTGATCGGCAGAATCCCGATACTCGACGTTCAGCCAGTCGTCCGGATGCCAGGCGGCCTGGACGGCTGCACGCCAGCAAAGGCCGTGCCACACGAGGTATTCGAGGTCAGCGCCACCGTGTTCAGGGAAGGCCACGAGATGCTGGGGGCAGGCGTGACCCTCCTGGACGCCGCGGGGCGGGCCCAGCCACTGGTACGGATGCGCGAACTGGCCCCCGGTACCGACCGCTACGGCGCCGAGGTGGCGGCCGCCAGCGAGGGCCTCTGGCACTTCGTCGTGGAGGCATGGGGAGATCCGATCGCGCGCTGGCGGCACGACGCGGAGATCAAGATCCCCATTGGCCAGGACGTCGAGCTGATGCTGGCCGAGGGTGCGGTACTCCTGCAGCGCGCCGCCGCGGAGATAACGATCTCCAGGGCCATGCCGCCCGCGGCGGCGCGCGCGGCCAGGACGGCCAGGGCCGCCCTAGTGACCGCGGCACAGCAGCTGGCGGATGCCGAGCTACCGCCCGTGGCACGATTGGCGGCGGCCACCTCAGTCGAGATCGGCACCGCACTCGCCGCGTTCCCCTTGCGGGACCTGCTGACGCGATCGGACAGTTATCCGCTGATCGTGCACCGGGAGCGGGCCCTCTATGGCGCCTGGTATGAATTCTTCCCCCGGTCCGAGGGTGCGGTGCTGGACCCCACGCATCGCAGCAGGCCCAGATCCGGCACCCTGCGCACCGCAGCCAGGCGGCTGGACGCGGTCGCCGACATGGGCTTCGACGTGGTGTACCTGCCGCCGATCCATCCGATCGGCACCACCGCGCGCAAGGGCCGGAACAACACCCTGAGCGCGGGACCCGCAGACCCCGGCTCACCATGGGCGATCGGCTCACCCGACGGTGGCCACGACGCGATCCATCCCGAGCTGGGCACCATGGCGGACTTCGACGCCTTCGTGGCTCGAGCCCGCGGGCTCGGACTCGAGGTGGCCATGGATCTGGCGCTGCAGGCCTCGCCCGATCATCCGTGGGTCGGCAAGCACCCGGAGTGGTTCACCACCAGGGCGGACGGCAGCATCGCCTACGCCGAGAACCCACCGAAGAAATACCAGGACATCTATCCGCTGAACTTCGATAACGACCCCGATGGGCTCTACGCCGCGGTGCACGCGCTCGTGCATCACTGGATGGACCACGGCGTCCGGATCTTCCGGGTCGATAATCCGCACACCAAGCCACTGCCGTTCTGGCAGCGGCTGCTGGCAGACATCGCCCGAACCGATCCCGACGTGATCTTCCTGGCCGAGGCGTTCACCAGGCCGGCCATGATGCACGCGCTGGCCGCCCTCGGCTTCCACCAGTCATATACGTATTTCACCTGGCGGCACTCTGCCGCCGAGCTGACCGAATACGGTCAGGAACTGGCGGGCCCCGCGGCCGCCTACATGCGACCCAATTTCTTCGTCAACACCCCGGACATTCTCGGCGGCTACCTGCAGCACGCCGGGCTGGCAGCGTTCGCGGTCCGGGCCGTCCTCGCCGCCATGATGTCGCCGTCCTGGGGCGTCTACTCGGGCTATGAGCTGGGCGAGAATATCCCGCTCGTGCCCGGCAGCGAGGAATACCTGGACTCCGAAAAGTACGCCTACCGGCCCCGCGACTGGCACCGAGCGGCCCAGCACGGGCTGACCATCGCCCCGCTGCTGACCAGACTCAATGCCATCAGGCAGGCCCATCCAGCGCTGCACTACCTGCGCAACCTGCGCTTCCACTACAGCGACCAGCCGGACATTCTGTGTTTCTCTAAGCACATAACCGCGAATTTCGGCGGCCGGCCCGACATCGTTCTTATCGTGGTAAACACCGATCCCGGCAACCCGCGCGAAGCTACTGTCTGGCTGGACACCGGCGCGCTCGGTCTCGACGCCGCGGCAGGCTTCGGCGTCACCGACGAGCTGACCGGGCAGAGCTTCCGCTGGGGTCAGGGCAACTACGTCCGGCTCGATCCGGCGGTCGCACCGGCGCACATCCTCTCCGTGACCGGATGACGGCAGGGCGGGCGACCGTATCGGCCGGCCCGACAGCCCTGTCAGGTGTTGTTAAGTAGAAGGGAATGTGGCCGCCGGGGACCCGGCCGCGCGCACGGCCGGCCCAGCTCAGGTGGTAGGCCCGGCACGCGAGCCGGCTTGCCAGGCCACCCGAGAAAATCGGGCGAGGGAGCGGGAGTGGATCACGAGTCCGGGCACGCGACCGAGGCGGGCGCGGCAGTCGAGGGTGCGCCGGTGCAGGAGTTCCTGACCGGGGCGACCGAGCCGGTCCCCGACTCGTTTTCCTTTGAGACCCCGCGAGATCCGCAGTGGTACAAGCGCGCGGTGTTCTACGAGGTCCTGATCCGCGGCTTCAGCGACTCCAACGCGGACGGGACCGGCGACATCCGCGGCCTCATCGACCGGCTCGACTACCTGCAGTGGCTGGGCATCGACTGCATCTGGCTGCTGCCGATCTACGCCTCGCCGCTGCGCGACGGCGGCTACGACATCGCGGACTTCACCGCGATCCTGCCGGAGTACGGCTCGATCGGCGACTTCGTGGAGCTCGTGGAGCAGGCGCACGAGCGCGGCATGCGGGTGATCGCCGACCTGGTCATGAACCACACGAGCGAGCAGCATCCGTGGTTCCAGGCGTCCCGGTCGGACCGGGACGGACCGTACGGCGATTTCTACGTCTGGTCCGACGCCGACGACCGGTATCCCGAGGCTCGGGTGATCTTCGTCGACACCGAGCAGTCGAACTGGACCTACGACCCGGTGCGCGGCCAGTACTACTGGCACCGGTTCTTCTCACATCAGCCGGACCTGAACTACGAAAGCCAGCACGTCCAGGACGCCATGCTGGAGGTGCTTCGGTTCTGGCTCGACCTCGGCATCGACGGATTCCGGCTGGACGCGGTGCCCTACCTGTACGAGCGCGAGGGCACCAATTGCGAGAACCTCAAGGAGACCCACGAGTACCTGAAGCGGGTCCGGGCCGAGATTGACCGGCTCTACCCCGACCGGGTGCTGCTCGCCGAGGCGAATCAGTGGCCCGCCGACGTGGTCCAGTACTTCGGCGACTCGAGCGTTGGCGGCGACGAGTGCCACATGGCCTTCCACTTCCCGCTGATGCCGCGCATCTTCATGGCCGTCCGCCGCGAACAGCGGTACCCGATCTCCGAGATCCTGGCGCAGACACCGCAGATCCCGTCCGGCTGCCAGTGGGGCATTTTCCTGCGCAACCACGACGAGCTGACGCTCGAGATGGTCACCGACGACGAGCGTGACTACATGTACGCCGAGTACGCCCGCGACCCGCGGATGAAAGCCAACATCGGCATCCGCCGCCGGCTGGCGCCACTGCTGGACAACGACAGGGACCAGCTTCAGCTGTTCACCGCGCTGCTGCTGTCACTGCCTGGCTCCCCGGTGATCTACTACGGTGACGAGATCGGCATGGGCGACAACATCTGGCTCGGCGACCGGGACGGTGTCCGCACCCCGATGCAGTGGACGCCCGACCGCAACGCTGGCTTCTCCCGGTGCGATCCGCAGCGGCTGTACCTGCCGCTCATCATGGACCCGATCTACGGCTTCCAGGCGCTCAACGTCGAGGCGCAGGAGCGCACCCCCGGCTCGCTGCTCGGCTGGACCCGCCGCATGATCGACATCCGCAAGCGGCACCCCGTCTTCGCGCTCGGCGAGTACCACGAGCTCAACTCGTCCAACCCCAGCGTGCTGGCGTTCGTGCGGGAGTACCGCGCGTCGGACCCGGAGGGCGGCGCCGACCGGATGCTGTGCGTCAACAACCTCTCCCGCTTCCCGCAGCCGGTCGAGCTCGACCTCAGCAGATTCGAGGGCTCGGTCCCGGTCGAGACGATGGGCGGGGTGGCGTTCCCGCCTATCGGGGAGCTCAGCTACCTGCTGACCCTGCCGGGCTACGGCTTCTACTGGCTGATGCTCAAGCCGCCGACTGCCTACGGCGCCTGACCGGCGTCGCGGTCCCCCGCAGCGGCTCGGACCGCCGCGGGCAGGCGCGGCAGGAAGAACTCCCAGCCGGCCCAGTGCTCGGCGTGCGCGGCCCGCCCCGCCGTGTCGTCGGCGATGTCGACCGTGCTCTGGTCGGATTCGGTCGAATCGATAACGTCGGCCACTCCAGATCGGTGCCGGGGGCGGAAGCGGTAAATTCACCGCGATTTAGAGTAGGCGGATGCAGCCACGGGCAGTAGGTGACCGTGCCTGACAGCGC
>JBAUAR010000204.1:0-9611 GCA_049675875.1 Streptosporangiaceae bacterium | reverse complement strand
CCCGTGGAGGGGCGCCTCCGGCGGGGCGGGGCGACCACCCCGTCGGCCAGCCGCCTGGCCGTGACCAGGAATCCGGTGTGGCCGATCATGCGGTGCTCAGGCCGGACCGCGAGCCCATCGACGTGCCAGCCCCGCTGCAGGGTCTCCCAGGCCGCAGGCTCGGCGAAGCTGCCCTGTTCGCGCGCCGTGCTCACCGTCCTGGCGAGCTGGGTGGTGGTCGCCAGGTAGCAGCACAGCACGCCGCCGGGTAGCAGCATCTCGGCGGCGGCAGCCACATAGTCCCAGGGCGACAGCATGTCCAGCACCACGCGGTCGGCATCCGCGATCCCGGAAGGGTCCAGGTCGCCGACGATCAGCTGCCAGGCTGGATGCGGGCCACCGAAGTATCGCTGCACATTGCCGATCGCAATCTCCGCGAAGTCCGGCCGCCGCTCGAACGAGGTGAGCCGACCGGCCTCGCCCACCGCGCGCAATAGCCAGCAGGACAGCGCGCCTGAGCCGGCGCCGGCCTCCACCACGTGGGCGCCGGGAAAGATGTCGGCAAGGCCGACGATCTGCGCCGCGTCCTTCGGGTAAACCACCGCGGCCCCGCGCTCCATGCTCAGCGCGTAGTCGGCGAGCAGCGGCCGGAACGCGAGATAGGGGGTGCCGCCCGCGGACGTCACCAGGCTGCCCTCGGGCTTGCCGATGAGGTCGTCGTGCGCCAGCGCGCCGCGGTGCGTATGGAACGACTTGCCAGGACTCAGCACGAGCCGGTGCCGGCGCCCCTTCGGGTCGGTCAGCTGCACCTGGTCGCCAGCCGTGAACGGGCCGCGAGGCGGAGTGATCACGGAAGCAGGCTAACGGGGTTGCCGCCGCCCGTTGGTCAGCTGCCCGCGAATGCGTGGTCGAGGTCGGTGGTGGCGAGCACGCCGTAGACCTGGCCGGACGGCTCGACGAGCAGGTACTCCGATGCCGGGGCACGCCGGACGGCCTCGATCAGGTCCATGCCCGATAGATCGGCGGACAGAATCATGTCCGGGTCCAGCGTCCTGGCCAGCGAGCCGGCGTCGACCCAGGGCCGGCGCTGCTCGGGGGTCGCGATGACGGCGCCCTCGTTGACGATCGCGATGGGCTTCGAGTCATGATCCACCACCACCAGGGCCCTGGCCTGGGCGAGATCTGCCCGCCGGATGGCCTCCGCGAGCGGAAGGGTCGACGGGATCGGGATCGCGCGCCTGGCCAGCGCGCGCGCCTGCAGCGCAGGCAGCCGCTCCCGCACCCGGGCCGACCGCAGCGCCTGGCCCGCGCTCATCCACATGAACGCGGCGATCGCGATCAGCCAGATGCCGTAGCCGTCCGACAGGCCGAACGTGCTGCCCGGCCGCACCAGCACCGCCGCCACCAAGGCGACCGCGATAATCCGGCCGGCCCAGGCGGCGAGCACAGTCGAATAGCCGCTCCGGCCGGTTAGCTTCCACAGGCCCGCCCGCAGCAGCCGCCCCCCGTCCAGCGGCAGTCCCGGCAGCAGGTTGAACCCGCCCACCACGATGTTGGCCAGGATCAGCCGGTCAATTAGCACGCGCGGCACGCCGTGCGGGCTGGCGACCACGTTCAGCCCGATGCCGATGCCCGCCAGGGCCAGGGACATGGCCGGACCCGCCGCCGACACTAGGAACTCCCTGCCCGGCGTCTGCGGGTCCTGCTCGATCTCAGAGAATCCGCCGATGGCGTACAGCACGATCCGGCGCACCGGAAGCTTGAGACGCAGGGCGACCAGGCTGTGGCTCAGTTCGTGGATCAGCACGGACAGGTAGAGCAGCACAACGAAGGCGACGGCGACTAGGTATCGCGGTACGGAACCCTGCACCGTACCGGGCAGCGTTCCCGAGTTCGAGTACAGCACGACCAGCACCGCGGCAATCAGGAACCAGTACGGCGATAGGTAGACGGGGATGCCGAACGGCCGGCCCAGCATGATGCCCAGCCCCGGCCGGGTCCGCGGCCGAGCCTGCCGCCCTGGCTGCCGCGGTTCGCCCGGCTGAGTACCATCTGCCACGCATCGATGCTACGCGGCGCAGGGCGATCTCGGCTCTGCCGCGGGACGGATCTGGCCGGCGCGCCGGCGCGCTGGCCAGCCTCTCGTTGTCGGAGCCGTCGCCTAGGCTGCGAGCATGAGCGACATTCTCGCCGAGCTACCGTCGCCGCTAGTGGCGGAGCAGCCAGCGCAGCCAGTCGCCGAGCAGCCAGCGCCGACAGTGGCGGAGCAGCCAGACGCCGAGCAGCCAGCGCAGCCCGCCGGCCCGAGCTTGTCGCCATCACGCGCGGCTGACTTCATGACCTGCCCGCTGCTGTACCGGTTCAGGGTCATCGACCGGCTGCCCGAGACGCCGAGCCCGGCGACGGCGCGCGGCACGCTGGTCCACGCGGTGCTGGAGCGGCTGTTCGACGAGCCAGCGGGGAGCAGGACACCAGCCGCTGCCCGGACGCTGCTGCCGGGTCAGTGGGACCGGCTGGTGGCCGAGGTGCCGACGCTCGCGGAACTGTTCGACAATGCGACGGAGCAGGCTGCCTGGATTGAGGAAGCCGCCGTAATGCTCGATCGCTATTTCACGCTGGAGGACCCCACTCGGATCGAGCCGAGCTACCGCGAGATGTCGGTGCAAGCGCTGCTGGAGTCCGGACTGACGCTCCGCGGCTATATCGACCGGCTCGACATCGCCCCGACGGGCGAGATCCGCATCGTCGACTACAAGACCGGCCTGGCTCCGCGGGAGGAATACGAGGCCAGGGCGCTGTTCCAGATGAAGTTCTACGCGCTAGCGCTGTGGCGGACCCGCGGTGCGGTCCCGCGCCTGCTGCAGCTGGTCTACCTGGGCAACGGGGAGCTCGTCCGGTACGCGCCCGACGAGGGTGACCTGCTGGCGACCGAGCGCAAGATCAATGCCCTGTGGCAGGCCATCGACCGGGCTGCGACCTCGGGTGACTGGCGTCCGCGGCCGAGCAGGCTGTGTGACTGGTGCTCGTACCGGGCGCTGTGCCCGGTCTACGGTGGCACGCCGCCGCCGCTGCCTGCATCGCACGTTGCCGTACCGCCGGCCGCCGTACCGCCGGTTGACGCACCGTCGGTCGGCTAGCCGACTCAGGCAGCCTCGGTGTTCTCCGGAAAGTGGCACGCCACCTTGTGGCCGGGCGTGAGATCGGCCAGCGGCGGCTCGACAGTCCGGCAGATCTCCTGCGCCTTCCAGCACCGGGTGTGAAACCGGCACGCCGGGGGCGGGTTCAGCGGGCTTGGTACGTCGCCGGTGAGCCGGATGCGCTCGCGCCGCTCGCGCGCGCCCCCCTCGCCGCGTACCGGTTCGGGTACCGGCACCGCGGACATCAGCGCGACGGTATAGGGGTGCCGCGGCCGCGCGTACAGCTCGTCCCGGCTGGCTACCTCCACCAGCTTGCCCAGGTACATCACCGCCACGGCATCGCTGATGTGCCGGACCACCGACAGGTCGTGGGCGATGACCACGTAGGTCAGGTTGAGCTCCTGCTGCAGATCCTCCAGCAGGTTCACCACCTGCGCCTGGATCGACACGTCCAGCGCCGAGACCGGCTCGTCGGCCACGATCAGCTTCGGCTTGAGCGCCAGCGTCCGGGCGATGCCGATGCGCTGGCGCTGCCCCCCGGAGAACTCGTGCGGGTCCCTGTTGTAGTGCTCCGGGTTGAGGCCGACGAGTTCGAGGAGGTCCTGCACTTCCCGCTTGGTGCCTCGCTCGGTGTGCACGCCCTGCAGCCGGTACGGGGCCCCGACGATCGTGCCCACCGTGTGCCGCGGGTTCAGCGACGAGTACGGGTCCTGGAAGATCATCTGGATGTCGCGCCGCAGCGGCCGCATGGCACCCATCGACAGGTGGGTAATGTCCCGCCCGTCGAAGGTGATCTGTCCGCCCGTTGGCTCGAGCAGCCTAGTCAGCAGCCGTCCGGTAGTGGTCTTGCCGCAGCCCGACTCGCCCACCAGGCCGAGCGTCTGCCCGGCGGCCACCGCAAAGTCGACGCCGTCAACAGCCTGCACCGCGCCGACGTGGCGCCGGAAGATGACGCCGCGCGTCACCGGGAAGTGCTTCTGCAGACCGGTCACCCGCAACAACGCGTCGCCCGCAGCGCCGACGTCCCCGGTCACCGCTGGCGTATTGGCTGGCGCGCTCATGCATCCTCCCCATCTGCGCCGGCGAGGGTCGGTACCCGCTGCGTGCGCAGCGTCGATCGCTGCAGACTGGTCAGATGGCAAGCCACGCGGTGCCCCGGCTCGATCTCGCGCAACGGGGGTACTTGCGTCTCGCTCCGGCCTTCGGTCAGCGACGCATAGTCGCAGCGCGGGTGGAACGGGCACCCCGCCGGCACGTTGATGAGGCTCGGCGGTGTCCCCTTGATGGGGATCAGCCGCTCTGATCTGGCCTCGTCGATGCGGGGCATCGAGCTCAGCAACCCCCACGTGTACGGATGTCCTGGCCGCCAGAAGGTGTCCTGCGCCGAGCCGTATTCAGCGACCCGGCCGCTGTACATGACCAGAATGTCGTCGGAAAGCTCGGCCACCACGCCCAGGTCATGGGTGATGATGATGACCGCGGAGCCCATTTCCCGCTGCAGATCGGAGATCAGGTCCAGGATCTGCGCCTGGACGGTCACGTCCAGGGCCGTGGTCGGCTCGTCGGCGATCAGCAGCTCCGGGTTGCAGCACAGCGCCATCGCGATCATGGCGCGCTGTCGCATGCCACCGGAGAACTGGTGTGGGTAGTCGTCGACCCTGGTGGTCGGCTGCGGAATCCCCACCCGGCCCAGCATGTCGATGGCGTGCTGCCGGGCGGCCTTCCTTCCTACCTTGTTGTGGATCAGGTAGGCCTCAGCGATCTGCTTGCCTACCGAGTAGTAGGGGTGCAGTGACGACAGCGGATCCTGGAAGATCATCGCCATCTTGCTGCCGCGCAACTCGCGCACCCGGTCCGGGTCGGCCGGAATCAGGTTCTCCCCGTCCAGGAACACCTGCCCGGAGATGTCGGCCCGGGTGTGCTGGTGCAGGCCGAGGATGCCGAGGCTGGTCACGCTCTTGCCGGAGCCCGACTCCCCGACAATGCCGAGGGTGCGGCCGCGCTCGAGGCTGAACGAGATCCCGTCGACGGCCTTGACCAGGCCGTCGTCAGTCGGGAAGTGGATGCGCAGGTCACGGACTTCGAGCATGACGCCGCCGGCCGGGGGGGCACCGCCGGACGGCTCTGCGAGCGGGGTCTGCGTCATCCCACCCTCACCCTCGGGTCGACGACGGCGTACAGGATGTCTACCACCAGGTTCGCGATCACGATGAAGAACGCGGCCAGCAGCACGACACCCATGATTTCCGGCAGGTCTTTGTTGTCGATCGCCTGGATGGTGAAGAACCCCAGGCCGTGCAGGCTAAAGGTGTACTCGGTAATCACCGCTCCGCCCAGTAGCAGGCCGAGGTCCATGCCGAAGATCGTGACAACCGGCGTCAGTGCCGAGCGGAGCCCGTGCCTGACGATCACCATGCGCTCGGGCAATCCCTTGGCGCGAGCGGTGCGGATGTAGTCCTCGTGCATGGTCTCCAGCATCCCGGCTCTGGTGATGCGGGCATACAGCGCCGAGTACAGGAAGGCCAGCGCGAGCCATGGCAGGATCAGGTTCTTCGCCCACTGCAGCGGGTCGGAGAACGGGCTGACGTACTGGATGTTCGGGAAGATCTGCCACTTATAACTGAACAGCAGCAGGAGGATCTGCCCGGTGAAGAAGATCGGCAGCGAGACTCCGAGCAGCGCGGTGCTCATCGCCACCCGGTCGAAGAACGTTCCCCGCCGCAGCGCTGAGAGCACGCCGATTCCGACGCCGCTGAAGAGCCAGATCACCGCAGCGCCGATGCCCAGCGACAGCGTCACCGGGATGTAGCTGACCAGCAGCGGCCAGACCGGCTGCATGTTCCGCCAGGAATAGCCGAGGCACGGTGCCGGGCAGAAGGTCTTGCTGGGGCCGTTGGTATAGGTCTCGCCGGCCACGATCCCCTTGAGGAACCGGCCGAACTGCACCTGGATCGGCTGGTTGAGGCCTAGCTTCACCTCAATATCGTGCACCTGCGACGGGATCGGGTTACGGCCGACGTACTGAGCCGCGAGCTGATAAGTGCTCTGGCCGGCCGCGCGTGGCAGCAAGAAGAAAACAGCGAACGTGAGCGCTGCGACGATGACCAGCAGCAGCACCGTGGCGAGCAGTCGCCTGACGATGAAGGTAACCACTGTCTAACGCTCCGGTACCCGCCCCGCGGTCCTGGTCGGGGGTAGCCCTCCGACCAGGCGCAGGACGGGTACCGGAGCTTTCACCTGCTCTCTTCTCTTCGATGCCTAAGCGGAACCGGGTGTTACTTCAGACCGAGCTCCGCGTAGTTGTACATGCCGTAGTAGCTGTCCACGTAGACGTTGGTGACGTTCGGGTTCCGGTACAGCAGAACCTTCTGGTACACCATCGGCAGGATCGCGGCCTGGGACATGATGTCCTTGTCGATCTGCGGCCAAATGCCCACATCGGACGTGGACGGCTGGCCTGCGGCCTTCGAGAACAGCCCATTGATCGTCGGGTCGTTGATCTCAGAGATGTTCGTGTTGCCGCCTGCAGGGGCGATGGTGTTGCCATTGGACAGTTCGTCCAGGAAGCCGTAGCCGTCCGGCCAGTCGGCGCCCCAGCCGCCCATGTCGAGACCCAGGTCGTGGGTGTGCACGTACGACGGGTCGCCGGCAAAGTCGGTGTAGTAGGCCCCCGACGTGTAGCCGTCCAGCGTCACCTTGATGCCGACCTGCGCAAGCGCTGCCTGCAGCGCCTGTGCCGCGTTGGTCTCCTGCGTGCGGTCACTGCGGTATGCCAGGTTGGTGCTGAAGCCGTTCGGCTGCCCGCAGAGTGCCAGCTGCTGCTTGGCTGCGGCGATGTCACCGCTCGGCTTCGACAGCGCGTTGTAGAGGTCGAAGCTCTTGTAACCAGTGATGTTCGGCGGAATCACGGTGCTGGCGATGGCGCCGCCCACGATCGGGCCGCCCCACGCGTTCTGCAGCGTCGTCTTGTTCGCCGCGTACTCGACCGCCTCCCGGCAGTGCACGTTCGGGATGACCTGCTCGTTGATGTACACGAACCGGGCGAAGCCGTTGATCGGGTCGTCAGCGTCGGCGTGGTAGGTCGGGTTGGTGAGAATCTTGTCCCGCACGGCGGCCGTCTGGACGCCGGTGCCTGCCATGTCGATGTCGGCGAAGTTGGACACCAGGTTGTTGTCGATCTGGCTCTGGTTGACGTTGAGGTTCACGACGATCTTGTTAAGCAGCTGCTTGGCCTGCGGGTCGGTCGCCGCGTTCCAGTGCGGGTTCTTCACCAGCACAATCTGCTTGTTGAGCGTGTAGCTCTGGAACTCATACGGGCCAGTCGACTCGGGGTGCAGCTGGAAGTTCGCGCCGCCGTACTTGCCGGTGTCCCAGGACTGCTCAACCGGAGTGCTCTGCGGAATCGCCACCACGTAGTTGAAGTCCGAGAACGGCTGCGACAGGTGGAACTGGATGGTGGTGGAGTTCGGCGTGGTGATCGACGTCAGGGGCGTGCTGGAGGTGTAAGGGCCCGGGTAGGTCGGGTCCTGCAGCAGGACCTGGTAGTAGTTCGGGCCGTTCGGCAGCACGCTCTTGGCGTAAGTGCGCTCGATGCCGTACTTGACGTCCTGGGCGGTGACCAGGTCACCGTTCTCGAAGTGGACGTTCGGCTGGATGTGATAGGTCCAGATCAGGCCGTTGTCGCTGGCGACACCAGGGCCGGTCGCCAGGTCGGGCACGAGCGTGTTGCCGCACGCGCCGGGGCAGGACTTGTAGGTCATCAGCTGCATCGAGTACAGCCGGACGAAGTCCCACATGAAGGCGTAGTAGGTGTTCTGGTAGTCGGTCGAGTCCGGCGTGTTGCTCAGGTCGTAGGTCATCGTCCCGCCAACCGTGCTGGACGGATCCACCACGCTGGTGAGGGCCTGGTCGTAGGTGGTCTTCGTGCTGGAGGTGCCTGCGGAGCTACCGCACGCGGCAAGCGCGAGGGCGGCGGCGGTGGTCAGCGCACCGAGCCCGAGTATCTTGCGTCTCTTCATCGGGGGGGAAAGCCTCCTGTCGTTGACTGCATCTGATCGGTAGGTCCGTCAGGACGGGCTAGTTGGTCTTCGGGTCGAGCGCGTCACGCAGCCCGTCGCCGAAGAGGTTGAAGGCCATCACCGTCAGGAAGATCGCCATGCCGGGAATGACCATATACATAGGATCGATGTAGAAAATGTCGTTCTGCACGGCGTCCGACAGCATCACTCCCCAGCTCGCCTGCGGCGGGATAATCCCCACGCCGAGGTAGGACAACGAGGCCTCGAAGATGATGTTGGTCGGGATGAGCAGCGTTGCGTAGACGAGAATCGGGCCCCAAAGATTGGGCAGCAACTCGCGGAACAGGATGTACGGTCCGCGCGCGCCGAGGCTGCGCGCCGCGTCCACGAACTCGCGCTCGCGCAGCGACAGGACCTGGCCGCGGATGATCCGGCCCATGTACGGCCAGGCGAAGAAGCCGATGATGAAGACCAGCATGGTGATGCGCAGCTTGTTGCCGGACAGCCCGAACGCCGTCGTCGGTATGACGCCCACCAGCGCGAGCGCGAACACGAGCAGCGGGAATGCCAGCACCACGTCCATGGTCCTGGCGATGAGGGTGTCCGCCCAGCCGCCGAAGAAGCCGGAGATCAGGCCGAACAACACGCCCAGGACGACTGCCAGCAGGGTGGAGAGGAAGCCGATCAGCAGCGAAACCCACGCCCCGTCGACCACGCGGGCGAGCATGTCCCGGCCAGTCCCCGGCTCCACGCCGAGCGGGTGCGCGAGGCTGATACCGCCGAAGGCGCCGTTAGGGCCCTGGAGTGTCGAGTTGATCAGGTTGGGGTGGTAAACGTCCGGATTCTGCACCACGAACGGACCGGCAACTGCGACCAGGATGAGGAACACGATGAAGATCGCGCTGCCCATCGCCACCTTGTCGCGACGCAACCGCAGCCAGGCGATCTGACCCAGCGAGCGGCCCTCGATGCGCCGACCAGCCAGACCCGCCGTGACAGCCTCGGTGACGGTCTCGGCGCCAGCCGACGAGACGTCAAGCGGCGCCGCCATCTAGCTCCTCACTCCCGACCGCCAGCCTTCCTGTGCTCCCCGTAGCCAGTCCGTCATCGGACTAGCCGAGCGTGCGTTCGACTCAACGGGCTGCCACCGCAGCTTTGAGTTGATCAGCCGCCCCTAGCCTGCGAAACAGGCACGATGATGCCGCACCCACAACACTCTTTGTTGGAGGATGCCAAGGTTCGCGTTTGGCGCCAAGGAGAACGAATCGGTCGTAGCTGGATTGTGACCGAAGGTCCATCAGGCCGCGACCCGGCGGCCGTGCAGGCCGGGTCGAAGGCTCTGAAGTCGGGTAACCGGCCCGGCATGACTCAGCCGTAACTCTGGCCGGCAAGCTTGGCACAGCGTCGCTGCCGCAACCGCAAAGCAGCCCGCGGCTCATGGATTGGAGTAGTCAGCCGGTCAGCTCAGCCGGGCCAG
>JBAUAR010000203.1:0-45418 GCA_049675875.1 Streptosporangiaceae bacterium | reverse complement strand
AGCCAGCCGGAGAGCCAATGCTGGAGCGCAGTGCCTTGATTGGCTTTGTCGGAGTATCCGACCTTGACAGGGCCAGGCGGTTCTACGGAGAGACCCTAGGACTGCCGATTACCGAGCAAAGTCCTTTCGCGGTCGTCGCGAACGCTAACGGGACCATGCTGCGGCTGACTCCCGTAGCGCAGCCGGCGGCTGCTTCCTACACGGTACTCGGGTGGAATGTTGCGGACATCGTGTCGACGATGGACCAGCTCGCTGCCCGCGGCGTGCGTTTCACGCGGTACGAGGGAATGGGCCAGGACGAGCGCGGAGTGTGGACAGCACCAGGAGGGGCGAAGGTCGCCTGGTTCCTCGACCCCGACGGCAACAATCTGTCCCTGACTCAGTTCGAGGCATCCGAGTAGAGACCCCGCTCGCTGCCCGCCGGATCCCATCCCAATCTGCGTGCTACCGGCGGTCCAGCCGGGTATGCCAGCCCAGACGGCGGCAGCGGCGCCCCGGCCGGCACAGCCGAGGACCGCCCCTGACCATAGGGGACTCACGATGGCAGAATCGGGCAAACACCGCGTTGTGATCGTCGGTGCGGGTTTCGCCGGCTTCAATGCCGCGCGGGAGCTGGTCCGGCTGGTCGGTGGCACGACCGACATCGTGGTGATCAACTCGACGGACTACTTCTTGTATCTGCCGCTGATGCCGCAGGTCGCCGGCGGCCTCGTGGAGCCGCGGCACATCTGCGTGTCACTGCCGCACCGGCTGCGGGGCGTCCGCTTCGTGCTGGGCACGGTGCAGCATGTCGACTCCCGGCAGCAAATGGTGAGCTGGGACAGCCCGGAAGGCGGCTCCGGGGAGTGCCGCTATGACCGGCTGATCCTCGCCGCGGGCAGCGTCAACAAGCTGCTGCCGATCCCCGGCCTGACCGAGTACGCGCACGGGTTTCGCAGCATCGCCGAGGCGACGTACCTCCGCGACCACATCACCCGCCAGCTCGAGCTGGCACAAGTCGCCACGGATCCAGCCGAACGCACCGCGCGCTGCACGTTCGTGGTGGTCGGCGCGGGTTACACCGGAACCGAGGTCACGGCCCAGGGCCAGTTGCTGACCACTCGCCTGGCTCGGCGGATGCCCCGTCTCGATCCGCAGGAAATCCGCTGGATGCTGCTCGATACCGCGCCCCGCGTGATGCCCGAACTCGATCCGCGGCTATCGAAAACGGCCGACCGCGTGCTCAGCCGACGTGGGGTCGAGGTGCGGACCGGACAGTCAGTCACCGAGGCGATGCGGGACGGGGTTCAGCTGTCCACCGGGGAGAAGGTCGCCACCCGATCGCTGATCTGGTGCGTGGGGGTCCGCCCCGACCCGCTGGTCGATGACATAGACCTGGAAACCAGCAAGGGGCGGCTCGTGGTTGACGGAAACATGGCGGTGCCCGGCGCGGCAGACATCTACGCCTGCGGCGACTGCGCCGCGGTGCCCGATCTGACCCGGCCCGGCCAGGTCTGCGGCATGACAGCCCAGCACGCGCAGCGGCAAGGCAAGCAGGTTGCCAAGAACGTCGCGGCATCCCTCGGCGTCGGTACGGCCCGGCCATACAAGCACCGTGACCTGGGCTTCCTGGTTGATCTCGGCGGGCTGGCCGCCGCCGTGAACCCGTTCAAGATCCCGCTCTCCGGGCCGGCCGCCGGTCTGCTCACTCGCGGCTATCACCTGTGGAGCATGTCGGGGAACCGCGCTCGGGTGCTGACCGACTGGACGCTGAACGCGGTCACGCCAGCGGCAGTCACCTCGCTCGGGGTGATCAAATCTGTTCCGCTCGACGTCGACAGTCCGAATTCTTGAGCTTGCGCGAGCCAGACCGGGTGACCCCGCACCGGGAGTCAGAAACCAGATTCGGTGACTATGCCGGCGGCCAGCGCGTCCTGGCGCCAGCGCGCGAGGCTGAGCGGGAGCGACGGCAGCGACCCGCCCGGCGGCGTCGCGAGCGACACATCGGCGACCCGGCCAGCCAGTCTGATCCGCTGTACTAGCCCTAGCTGCCAGCCACGCCGGGAGACCATGGCGGGCACGCCCAGGTCAGCCTCGGCGATGCAGCACAGGACGCCGTCCGGCCTGAGAGCCCTGGCAAGGGAGTCGACGAACTCGTGCCCGGACGTTCGCAGCTGCCCGCTCGCGCTCACCGCCTGATTCCAGGGCGGATTGGTGATGATCGCGTCCACGTCGGTGACGCGGTCGGCGAGGGTGCCTGCGTCCCCCAGTCGTACCCCGATATTCACTCCGGCCCGGCCAGCGTTTTCCCTGGCGTTGTGCACGCGCAGCGGGTCGGCGTCGCTCGCGAGGATGCGCAGCTGCGGGCGGGCAAGTGCCGCCTCGATCGCGATCGTCCCGTCACCACAGAACGGATCGGCCAGCGTGCTCGCTGCGAGCCCACCGATCGCGATGAGCGCGGCAGCCACTGGCGGATGCAGGGTGCCGGGACCAGTGTTCACCTTGTAGGCCCGGCGATGCAGCGGCCTGACCCCCAGCCGTACCGCGATGGTGGCCTGGTCATCACGGACAAAAACCCGCACGGTGAATTCCGAGTGTGCGCCGGCTCGGGCACCGTCCGCACGGTCAGCAAACGTCGCGCCCAGGATCGGCGCAACGGCCAGCCCGATCGAGCGCTCCACAGCGAACCTGTTGTAGCTCCGCCGGCCCTCAATGCTGGCGACCACGTCGAAGCTGCCGTGCTCGGGTACCGGCCGGACCGCCCTGATGCGCTCAAGCGGCCGCCGCCAGTCAAGCGCTGCGGCGGCTTGGCCGAGCGCGGGAAGATCGGCCTTTGCAGGGCCGATGTCAGTGGCGCCGACCCGGACGAACACGTCGTCGGCCGCGCGTAGCCCCAGTAGCCAGGAAGCGCTTGATCCGACCTCGAAGTCCACCTGGCGGCGGCTCAGCCTGACGCCGCTCGGCACCGCGCCGCCGTTACACGCCTCCCACGCACACACCCACTCAAGACCGTGCACAGACCTGGCGATAATCCCAGTGCGGCCGTCGGCCCCCGCCGCGCCCTCCGGACTCACCATCCGAGCCTAGCCTTGATCCCGGCTCGATCCCCGGGGCCGCAGCGTCGGCTTGCCGGGCACACCGCCTCGCGCCGTGACAGCCGGTGATTCTCTATGATGTGGCGCATGCCAGCCGAGTCCTCGTTCGATATCGTCTCGAAGGTCAACCACCAGGAAGTCGACAACGCCGTCAACCAGGCTGCTAAGGAGATCAGCACCCGGTTTGACTTCCGCGGCGTGGGCGCATCCATCGCGTGGTCAGGCAAGACGTCAATCGAGATCAGGGCGAACAGCGAGACGCGCGCCAATGCCGTGCTCGATGTGTTCAAGGAGAAGCTGGTCAAGCGGTCCGTCTCCCTCAAAGCACTCGATGCGGGCGAGCCACGGCTCTCGGGGAAGGAGTACCGGCTCAACGTCGGCCTGAAAGAGGGCATATCGCAGGACGACGCGAAGAAGATCTCCAAGATCATCAGGGATGAGGGTCCCAAGGGAGTCCGGGCGCTGGTCCAGGGCGACGAGCTGCGGGTCACCTCCAAGAAGAAAGACGAGCTGCAGGAAGTCATCGCCCTGCTCAAGGGTAAGGAGTTCGACCTCGCCCTGCAGTTCATCAACTACCGGTAGGCGCAGGGCCGGAACTGTGCTCGAGTCCACGTCACTCGTTCCGGGCAGTGAGGTCGTATTGCAGGAGCAGCGTGTCGATCAGGCGGCCGTGCTTACGTCCGACCTTGCGCAGCCGCCCCGCTTCGGTGTAGCCGCAGGCGCGGTGGAGCGCGGCCGACGCAGGATCCCCGCCGTCGGCAATGACGGCGATCACCTGTTCCACGCCGGCCGCCGCGCAGCGCCGCAACAGCGCACTGAGGAGCCGGCGGCCAAGCCCACGACCGGTGTAGCCGGGAGCCAGATAGATGCTGCTCTCCACGGTGTGCAGGTATGCGGGCTTGGCCCGCCATGGCGTCGCGTACGCGTATCCAGCCACCACGCCAGCGCATTCACATACCAGGAACGGCAAGCCCCGGCCTGCTAGGTCGTCGCGAACGCGCCGCCAGTGCTCCGTGGTCGGCGCCGTGACCTCAAATGTGACCACGCTGCTCGTGACATAGTGACCGAAGATCGCGGCGACATCATCCAGGTCGTCTGCGGTGACCGCCCGGATGATCGTGTCCGTAGGTCGCAAGAGTGACTCCCTGCACTGAGCATGTCGCTGCGGTCATCATCCGTCCCGCGCCCGCGATGCGTGGCCCAGCCCGTCCCGGTGGCGTGCCTGAGTTGCGGGCGCCGGCCATCGAACGGAGGAACGCGCTGGCAGACCCACCTCCCGACGCTGTTCTGGCAGCATTCGAGGTCGATCCTCGATGCCTACGGCCGCTGCCAGGCGGTCAGCGAACGGCGTGGAGCGCCGGGTCGCTCGTGCTTAAGCCACTGGACAAATCTATCCAGCAGCTGGCCTGGGAAGAGCAGGTTCTCGAGGCCATACCGCAGCGAGGTTTCCGGCTGGCACCGCCCGTGCGGACTCGAGAAGGCCAGCTTGTCGTGGCTAGCTGGACCGCCTGCAAGCGGCTCGATGGCGAGCACCGCCCGGGCCGCTGGGCCGAGATTTGCGCCATCGGAGAGCGGTTCCACCAGGCAACCGCAGACATCGCCGCGCCGGGCTGGCACCGCCAGCGCAGCGACGTCTTCGCCCAGGCCGATCGCATCGCCTGGGACGAAGCCAAGCTCGCCGAGTTTCAGTCAGTCGCACCCGTCGATCAGCTCGCGGCGTTGTTGCGGCCCGTGCACGGACACGACCAGCTGATCCACGGCGACCTATCCGGGAACGTGCTATTCCACCCAACGCTGGCGGCAGGAATCATCGATCTTGCCCCCTACCGGCGCCCCCGTTATTCGCTACCGCTGTCGTCGTCATCGATGCGCTGCTCTGGGAAGGCGCTGACGGCACAGTCATCGAACTCCTCGGTGACCACCCCGACGCCGCTCAGTACCTGCTGCGCGCCGCCATCTTCCGCCTCGTCATGGACCAGTTGTGCAGCCCCCGGCGCCGCACGCGTCCTCGGTGGTGGCCTCGAGCGCTCCGGGTGACAGCCGACCTGTGTCGCCTCGCCGAGAAAGGCTGGCATCAGCGGTAAGGCCAGGCTTCCAGGCGGCCGCCGGGCAGCGAGGCTGAGACATTTGTCGGTGCCGGATGCTTGGCTGTAGCTAGCGTGGATTCTCGGTTGAGACGTGAGGTATGCCATGCCTGACCTGAAGGACGAGTTGCACCGCAAGCTCCAGGCCAGCCGGGCCGTGCTGCTGTCCAAACTCGACAACCTGAGTGAATACGATCGTCGCCGCCCGATGACGGCGACGGGCACGAATCTGCTCGGCTTGGTGAAGCACCTGGCCGGGCTCGAGTACGGATACCTGGGTGAATCTTTCGGCTACCCGGCTGCCGAGAGCCTGTCATGGACCGAGGACGGCTCGATCTGGCAGGGCGCCGACATGTGGGCCAGGCCCGAGGAGTCCAGCGAGTACATCACCGGTCTCTACCGGCGCGCCTGTGCCCATGCCGACGGTGTGATAGCCGCGCTCGATCTGGAGGCGCCCGGGTCGGTGGCGCACTGGCCCGAGCACTCTCGGGATACGACCCTGGGCGTCCTGCTGATCCGGATGGTCGCTGAGACAGCCCAGCATGCCGGCCACGCGGACATCGTCCGCGAACTCATCGACGGGAGCGGCGGCCCGGATCAAGATGGCCTCGACGAAGCCACCTGGCGGGAATACCTCGGTCAGGTTCAGAGCGCGGCGGACACGTTCGACACCGGCACCGGGACGCAGCCACGACGCTGAGCTACTGGTGCTGACCACCAGCATCAGCCGAGCGGCTCAGGGTCTCTGCGCTGCGGCCGAGCCGAGCCGGTCTCGGTCCTGATGGCTCACCCACAGCGACACATGAGCGGGTTCCAGGGCCAGGTTGATGGTACTCGTCAGGTCAGCACAGACCGAGTCCATATCGATCGCGTCCTTGAGCCGGGCCGCGAACGCGATTACCGTCTGGTCAGCGTCGTACCGCGCCCGGTTGAAGCGCTGGTCTACGGCGTGCTGGACGCGCCGGCGCAACGGATTGAACAAGGCCGCGGCCGCCAGCGTGGCGGCAGCTACCGCCACCGGGGTGGGGAACCGGAATACCTGAGTAGCCAGCAGCACCAGGCCGGCATACACCCCGACCAGCAGCCCGGTCACAATCGCGTACGCCAGTGTGCGGCTGATTATGCGGTCGATGTCGTACAGCCGGTACTTCAGGATCCCGACGCCGATAGCAATCGGCATGGCGATCACGCCGACCTCCAGCAGCTTCGACGCGGCGACCGCCGGGCTGAGCGTGCTGCCCAGCAGACCGGCGCCCAAGGTGACCGCACCGCCGCACGCGAGCCACTTCAGCTGCTGGCGCTGCTCCCCCGTCGCCCCGCGCCAGCCCAGTACCTGGTGCCCCACGAACGATAGCCAGATCACCCCGATCGACAGGTACGCGACCGCGGTCAGTGCGGCTGGGAGATGAATCAGCTGGCTCGTATCCGTGACATCGCCAGACGAGTTGACCTGGATTTTGTTGCTGACGTCGGCGGCAAGCGCCGGGCTCATGCTGACGAGGACCACATAGGCGACGGCCACCGCGTAGCCGCGCAGCACCCAGCGCCAGCGCCGGGAGGTCAGCCCGCCATCCGGGAACAGCAAGATCACCAGCGCGAACATCGCGAACGCGAGCGGCCATAGCGAGACGAGCACCACGGCTGCTGGGCCGAGCGGAAGCCGTTGTGGCCGAGGCGGTAGCGCAACTCCACGTAGTACCCGGCGTCGACCCAGACCAGGAACAGCACGACGAACAGGATGAGGATCCAGCCCACCGGGTTACGCGGCTGGTGCCGCCCGACCACGACACCCACGGCGGCATAAACCAGCGGGACGGGTATGCCGGTCGCGATAGTGAGGAACGTCGCCTGGCGGGCAAACGCGCTCAGCGCCGCGGTGGCTCCCAGCAGGACGAGCGCGAGCGCGCCAAGGGCCGCCGCAGTCGCGGGTGACGCCAGCCGGAAGCGGCGAACTCTAGGCTGACCGCCTAGTGGTAGCTCGTCGCGCACGCAGCCGCCGTGCGCCCGGACCGTTCCGAAGCCGTTCCGGGAACGTTACCGACCGCCACCACCGGGCACCGGACTGGATCACAGGCTGGGTGCTAGCTCCTCCGCGGGTTTCGCGGCCGATGCGCCGAACCCGCGGAACACCGGCTGGCTGAGAGCACCGAGGATCGCGGCGGCGAGACCAGCCCCGGCGATGACGAAGAATGGCGACGGCCCAAGGACGTGCACGAGCACGCCGGTCACCGCCGTGGTGACCGGGAAGAAGCCGATCGCGCACATCATCACCAGACTCATCACGCGGCCGAGCAGCAGGCCGGGCACCCACTGCTGCACCAGCGTGATCAGTACGGTGTTGCCGAAGCCCAGGCCAACGCCGAGCAGCAGCGCCGCCGCCGCGGCTCCGGGCAGCCCGCCGAGAAACGGGATCGCTGCGATGCCCGCGGCGCAGAGCAGGAGCGCGAGCCCCGCAGCAACCGCGGGTCGGCGCAGTCGGCTCGCCGTCGCGGCGGCCAGAGTCCCTGCAACAGTCCCGGCGCCGATGCACGCGAGCAGCGCCCCGTAACCGCCAGCGCCCCAGCGCGCGTGCGCGAGCGTGGGCGCCGCCACCTCGAATGTCCCGGCCGCGCCGAAGTTCGCCACCAGGGTGACCAGCATGAGCAGCTTAAGCAGCCGTTCCCGCCGGAGGAACTGCCAGAGCCCTGGCGCTGCCTCCACCGGACTCGCTGGCGGCGAGGCGGCGTCTGTCGCGGCAGGCTCGGCGGTTGCCGGAAGGGTCGTAGCGGCGCGGCTCAGCCGGATGAGCGCCAGCGTCACGGCGGACACGGCGAAACTTGCCGCGTCAACCGCGAACGCAGGAACCGATCCTCCGGCCGCCACCATCGCACCGCCGAGTACCGGGCCGAGGACGGAGCCGGACTGCAACGCGGCCATATTGATCGCGTTGCCGGCGGCGAGGCGGTCTGTCACCAGCAGTGACGGCATGATCGAGCTGGCGGCTGGCAGGAACAGGCCCTCGCCCGCGCCAAGGCCGACTGCGATTGGCCCGAGCACGGCCAGCGCGGTCACATGCCGGGCGGCGACCAGCACCAGCAATCCCGCCAGGATCGCGCGGACGGTGTCGGCGATGAGCATGATTCGGCGCGGGCCGAGCTTGTCGGCGAGCACACCGCCCGCGGGCAGCCCGACGACGCGCGGGACGCCGTAGCATGCCAGCACGGTGCCGAGCAGGGCTGGGCCACCACCGCCCGACAGGACGAGCCAGGGCAGTGCGACCGCGTAGCAGTAGTCACCGACCGTCGAGGTGAGCTGCCCGCCAGTGAGCAGCCGGAAGTTGCCGTCGGCGAGCGGACCGCCGCTGACTGCGGCGCGCAACCGGGCTGATGCGTTCACAGTCAGTCGTCTCCGTCACTCGGGTCAAACCAGGGGACGAGGTCGAGGACCACGACCACGCGCCGTGCATCGGCGGGGCGGTCGGCGGGGTCCAGCCGACGGTAGCGGTCGGAAAGTTCCACCACCTCGCGGCGAAACTGCTCAAGCTCGGCCGGAGTCACGTGCAGAACGTCCTGCAGCCAGCCGCCGGCCGCGCGCCACTGACGCGGGAACGCCTCCTCGCGCTCTTCGTAATCCGCCCGGATCTGGTCGCTGCGGGAGCGGGCGGCCTGGAGCAGCAGCCGGGCTGCGGTTCGCGCCGTGCGGGGGTGGTCGGACACGCTCGCCACGTCAAACGAAACGGCCAGCGCGCGCCAGGGGCGGTGACGGCCGTCGGCCGCATTCACCGGGTCCTCTTCGACAAATCCGTACCGCGCTAGCGCGCGCAGGTGGTAGCTGCACGCGGACGGAGAGAGCCCGGCGAACTGCGCGCACTCGGTCGCTGTCGACGGACCTTCCAGCGCGAGGTGCTCCATGATCGCCAGCCTGGCCGGGTGGGCGAGCGCGCGCATCGCACGTGGATCGGTGATCTTTGCCGGGTTGCCGGGGGTGCCCAGCACAGCACTACTCCGGTCAGCCGACAGGGCGGCCGAATGGGACGGCGCTGAGTCCACCACGGGAGCCTGGTCTCCTTATGAAGCAGTTGCTTCGAAAGCATAGCTTCATAATGTTCCGCACAGCAAGCAGGACCATGGATCCGGGCCGTCGCCGCCACCGTGGGCACGCTTCGCCAGGACATCACCCTATGCGCGTCGGACACTTCCGACTACGACCACGCCCTGAGAACATGCGACGCACTACTAGCAGGATCCCGCTCAACGGAGGCAGCGCGTGGCGCGGTTGGTAGCCGGTGCTGGCCGGGATGTCCGGTCTGCCGTTCGACCAGCCACATCCCACTGCGCGTCTCCCCTGATCCTGGCGTCCGCGATACGCGAGGCTGGGGGTTCTCTGGCCCAAGAACCCAGTCGTCGCGCACCATTGGGACGCGGTTGCGGCAAGCGATCCCGATGCCGCCAGGGTCCGGAGCGGAAAAGTGCCACCCCGGGAGCGCTCAGCGCAATGCAACAAGGGAGCGTGCCCGACGTGACTAACGCACTATATACACGCGTCGGCTCGAGACTCCAGAGCTTTCGGTCAAGGCATGCCACACGCGATTTTCAGCTCTAACGGGCGGCCGCGCGGTATAAACAGCCGAAAGGGTTACGGCACCGGCGCTCTGCGGCAGGGCCCTACCGCAGCCTCACCGGTCGATTTGATGCTGGAATGCCTCTACTGGCAACTGGCGACCTACGACGGATTCGCAATCTGGGAAATGCCCGACACGGTCAGCGCCTACGCGGTGACCACTGCGGTCGCCAAGACCGGTGCCTTCAAGATCGTCGAGACGCATGAGCTGTTCACGCAGGAGCAGCTCGGCGAGATCCTGTGCCTCGCGGGGGATACCGCGCAGGTATGCGAAGTTCCGGGCCAGACGGCCTTAGTTCGGCACCAATGAGCCAGGGTCGGGCCGCGCGCATCATCGTCTTCGACGGCGGCGGCAGAGTTCGGCATCCCGCCGGTGCCCGCCCAGGGCTCCCGCCGCCCTCCGGCCTAGGGTTGAAGGTAGACAGAGTGCACCCGGTGGACCGGCAGCGAGGACCTAAGGGGGCGCCGACCATCAACCCAGCCAGCCTCAACACAGCCAGCGCCAGCAGACGCAAGCCGGTAGCCACGCGGCCGGCCCGGTGACGCCGCGGCCTAGCGCCGCGCCGCGCACGGCTGACCGGCCGTGTGCCGACTGCCTTGATCCCTCGGTTGCCGCTGCCCGGCCAGCATGGCAGCTCACTCGGCCGGTCGCGTTCTGGCTGATTGCCTACGCGTTCGCGATCACGATGCTCGGCACGACGCTGCCGACCCCGCTCTATGTGATCTACCAGGCGCAATGGCATTTCTCGACGAGCGTCGTCACGCTGATCTTCGCCACGTACGCGGTCGGCGTGCTCACCGGGCTGCTGGGGGCAGGGCACTCGTCCGACCAGGTCGGCCGGCGTCCCGTCCTGGCGGCGGCTATCGGACTGAGCATCGCCAGCGCGGTGACCTTCCTGCTCGCGCCGAGCATCGGCTGGCTATTCCTTGGCCGGGTCCTCTCCGGGCTGTCCGCCGGGCTGATGACCGGCACGGCCACAGCCGCGCTGACCGAGACGGCTCGGACAGGCTCAGGGCGGCGGGCGGCGCTGGTCTCGACGACGGCCAACATGGGCGGGCTCGGTCTTGGCCCGCTCCTGGCTGGGCTGCTGGCCCAGTACGCTCCCGAGCCGACAGAGCTGCCGTTCCTGGTCCAGCTCGGATTGGTGACGGTTGCCGGGCTTGGCCTGCTGGTCGTACCGGAGACAGTGAGCCGGCGTTCTGCGCTGTCTCTCAGGTTCCGGGGATTTGGCATCCCGGAGGCAGGCAGGGCCGAGTTCGTTGCGGCCGGGTTCGCCGGCTTCGCCGCGTTTTCCCTGCTCGGGCTGTTCAGCTCGCTCGACCCCACGTTTCTTAGCGGCGTGCTGCACGACACCAGCCACGCGGTGGCGGGGGCGGTGGTCTTTCTCGCCTTTGCCGTCGGCGCGGGTACCCAGCTCGCCGGGTCCCGGCTGCCGAGCCGTCCGGTGATGCTGGCCGGGCTGGGGGTGTTCCTGACCGCGCTTGCGCTGATCGTCGCGGGCCTCGCCGCCGCCTCGATGACGCTTTTCCTGGCCGGGACAGTGGTCAGCGGCGTGGCGGTCGGTGCCGTGTTCATGGGGAGCCTGGCGGTCGCTAACCGGCTCGCCCCCGCGGCGACTCGCGGCCAGGTGATTTCCACCTACTTCGTGTTCGCCTACGTCGGTCTGACCGTTCCCGTCATCGCCGTCGGATTCGGCTCACAGGCGTTCGGCGACTTCCGCGCCACCCTCGGCTGCGCTATCGCCCTCGCAGCGATCGCGGTTGCGTCGATGGCCACCATCCGGCGCTCGGAGGCATGAGCCCCCCGTCTCAGCCGGGCAGGTCCGGTGCCCGGATTTGCTGGATCCCGATGACCTGGACCAGACGGAGCCGATCGGCATCCGGGCTCGATGGTTCGGCCGTGTACACGACCAGCCTCAGATCGGCGCCAGCGACGGTGAGCACATCACAGTCCAGCGTGATGGGACCAACCTCGGGATGGACGACGGTCTTGCTGGTCGAGGCGGTCGTGCTGACCACCCGCTCGGCCCACAGCCGCGCGAAGCGAGGACTGGCCTGGCGAAGTTCGTCGACGAGCCGGCGCAGGCTGGCGTCGTCTGGGTAGCTGCCGGCGGCCCGCCTCAGGTCGGCGACGGCGTTGGTCTCGAAATCGTCGGCCTCGGTATTGCTCTTCCGCAGCCGGGTCGACTTGCCGGTGAACATCCGCCAGATCAGGTTCCGGTCACGCTCGGTCACGGCCGACGGATCGCCCATGAGCGCGGCCCAGGCTCCATTCCACGTGATGATCGTCCAGGCCGGGTCGTAGACGCCCACTGGCAGATCGGCCAGCCGGTCCACTAGCCGCTGCACGCTGGCCGACACATGGCTGGGCATGGCGGAACGTCTCGGCGGAGCCTGGCCCGCGACCGTGTAGAGGTGGTCGCGCTCCTCGAGCGTGAGCCGGAGGGCGCGCGACAAGGCTGCGAGCACTTGGGCGGAGGGGTTACTGGCGCGGCCCTGCTCGAGGCGAACCAGGTAGTCGACCGAAATGCCCGCCAGCGACGCTAGCTCCTCTCGGCGCAGACCGCGGGTCCGGCGAGGCAAGCCGACGGGCAGCCCGGCATCGACTGGCTGGAGCCGGTGACGCCAGGCCTGAATGTAGGAGCCGATCCCGTCGCTTGCCAGCACGTCAACCAGTCTGGCCCCGGCGGGCAGTATCTGGGTGGTACTGGCAGTCCCACGGTCGAAGGGGTCCTGGCTGCCCGGCCAGGGCCGCTGCAGCATGGGCACCATGAAACTTGGTATTTCGCTGGGCGGTTTTCCGATGGGCACGGAGGTAACGAGCATGGGGCCGTTGCTTGCTCGGCTGGCTCGGCTCGCTGATGCAGCCGGCTTCGACAGCTTGTGGACCATGGATCACCTCTTCCAGATCCCGATCACGGGCCAGCCGCCCGAGGCACCGCTCCTCGAGGGCTACGCCGTCCTCGCTTTCCTGGCTGCCGTGACGCAACGGATCCGGATAGGCACCATGGCGACGTGCGTGGCCTACCGGCATCCAGGTGTCCTGATCAAGGCGGTGACGTCGATCGACGTGCTCAGCGGCGGCCGGGTGATCTTCGGTGTGGGCGCCGGCGCCCCGTTCAACGAACTACCGCCCGGGCGTTCACCGCGCGACTTCGAGGCCTACGGGCTGGGCATACCATTCCCGCCACTGGCCGAACGGTTTGAGCGGCTGGCGGAACTCGTCGAGATCGCCCTGCAGATGTGGCGCGCAGACGAGGCGCCCTACGCTGGGAAGCACTACCAGCTGCTTCGGCCGCTCAGCTCGCCCAACACGTTGCAACGCCCGCATCCTCCGATTCTCATCGCTGGTAGCGGGGAGCAGAAGACCTTGCGCCTTGTCGCTCGGCATGGCGACATGTGCAACCTTTTTGACCTGCCGGGAACGGGTTTCGCTGACGACCTGAGGCACAAACTCGACGTCCTCAGATCGCACTGTGCGGACGCCGGCCGCGACTACGACTCCATCGAGAAGACGGCTTCGACCTTCGTCGACCCTGACGAAGACCCGGCCCGCATACTCGACCACCTGGCGGAACTGGCCGACCTGGGCATCGATCACGTCATGGTCAGCCCCAGACGGCCCTGGAACGAAGCCACCCTCGACTGGGCAGCCACGATGGTTCCCGGCGTGCATGCTATTCCTATCCGTGGCGGGGTCGGCCGCCCAACGTAGGCTGAGCCGGCGGTTTTACAGACCGTTGTTGACGACCAGGGCATACGGGCGGACCTCCCTGGCGACGTGGGGGCCGTCATCGTCACACCCGCGCATCAATTCCCAGCCGGAGTCGTGCTCTCGGCGCAGCGCCGCGCGGCGCTGCTCGGCGCACCTAGCCGTTTTTGAGTGGCGGTTCGGCGATCTGTTCTGCGGCTGGGCTCTTGGCAGCTATGCCCGCGGTCACATTGCGTGGCCCATACATCCTGCACACACTGCCTCACCAACTACCTCCACGGCCCGCAAGACATCGGGAACTGCCAGATGGGCCACACCCTTCGCCAGCAGGGCCGGCCACCGTCGGTGACAGCAGGCAGTTCGCCGAACCGCCGTTCCCGCCTCTCGGCTGTCCGCTATATGCCCGTGACTAGCGGACCACCTGAGCGCGCGATCGTAGCAGGGGCATCAAGTGCCGTTGGATCGAACGTGCAGTCGAGCGGTTCGCAGACCGCTTAGCTCTACCTCGCAACGCGCCCAGGACAAGATCGCTAATCGTGTCGCTGAGCTGCCGAGTGCATCTGTCCAGGCGCTGCTCGACCTCGCGGGCCGTCAGCGGCTGCCCTCGCTGAATGCGGTCCTGATCAGATCCTCCTGCTGTACCGAGAGGTCCGACCGGATCAGCTTCATCGCCTGGCCCTCGAACGCCGTCACGACGGCGTCAATCGACGCGTCGGAACTCTGCAGCACAAGCGCTGAGGTCCCCTGCGCCATGTCGCCTTTTACGGACTCGAGCATTGCGCTATCGATGGAAGCGTGCCGAAGTTTGCTAACGATCGACGAGACCTTGCTGCCCTCCTCCGTAACGTGCTCCTGCGCCTGGGGCTGCGCCGCGTACTGCGGCCAGCGAATCACCGCGACGTCCTGCACGTCGATGAGCTTCTGGGTATCGAGCTGCTTGAGCCTGAGGACTGCCGCATCCGCGCCTTCGGTGCTGCCGAAGCCCCACGCCGTAGTCGGCATCAATGCCACCCCGTCCCTTTGATTACATCCGCTGGCTAGCTGTCCCGGAGTGCTGGCGGCTATCAGGTTCAGCCGGGCCAGCCCTCGCGATAAGCTCGCGCCCACATGCCCGCTGGGCGCCCCTGTCGTGCTGCCCCTCAGCCGATGAGAGGTCAGACGCTCTCAGGGACACCGTCGCCGGCAACCTCAGTCTGATTACCATTCCCCGGCGCTCGAACTGCACACCCTGTTCACCCCGGTACCCCGGCACTGGCCCGTGATGTGAGGTTAGGTTGCACCCCAGGGCCAGCCCCAGCAGCGAAAGTCGCGCCAGGACACGTCCGGCACTCGACAGTTCGCCCAGCACGGTTGCAGCGGGTGCGTGCCGTCGGGCTCGTCGTCGCGGAAGCTCGGGCGCGAGCAGCACGCGTACAGACTCGATCCTGCACGGGATCATCCGGATCACATCGAGGGTCGCCTTGTCGGCATAGTGCACGGCTTCGGACAGCTCATGTGGTCGGCAACTCGGTCACGCTGCCCGGGCCGTACCTGGCGACCCACATGTTGGTGCCGTCGAACGCGATCGCGTCCGGACACGCCCATCTGGAACGCGATGCGCGGCGCTCAACCGCGTGCCATGCCGCCTGACGAGAAGGAACCCGCAGCAGCGATTCACTCACGCACAAGTGGCAGGACTGACTGCAGAATCATGTGGCTGCGCAGACGGCTTCGATGAACTGCCCGACGGCGCTTTCAGGCAGGTGACGCGCTAGGTCGGCTTGGCTGATCATGCCTACCGGCTGCTGGCTCTCGATGACCGGTAGCCGATGGATCTGGTGCTGCTCCATGGCGCGCAGGACGTCTGTCACGTCCGCTACTGACTCGATGGTGACCGGCATGCCATGCGCCAGCTCGCCCGCGGTGACGCTCGCCGGGTCAACGCCGCTGGCGATGCACCGAGTGACGATGTCACGGTCGGTGATCATGCCACGCAGGCGGTCGTCGTCCCCGCAGACCGGGAGCGACCCGACACCGAGGTCGCGCATCTGCTGGGCGGCGTGCTGCAGTGTCTCGTGCTCGCCGATGCACGTCACGCCGACGTGCATGATGTCGCGCGCTGTCGTCATCACGTACCCCCTGGATCCGGGAGGAGCACCGCCTTGCCGTCGCGGTCTCTCGTTGCTTGTTCGTGGACTCGGCTGCCGGGGGCTACCCCCACTCGGCCTGCTGATCCGATGCTGCCCAGCATGCCCGGCCTTACACGTTGATGATCAAGCCGGTGCGGATCATGCTGCAGGGCGCCTGACCAGCCCATCTCGCTGCCGATGTCGGCGTGGCGGTGCAGGCCGCGCCTCCTAGGCTGTGGAGTAATGGCCGAGACGGATCTGATCCGCACGCCTGACCAGCGGTTGCGGGTCTTTGTGAGTTCCACGCTGCAGGAGCTGGCTGCTGAGCGGCAGGCAGTGCGCGACGCTGTGACCCGTCTGCGGCTGGCGCCGGTGATGTTCGAGCTGGGCGCCCGCCCGCATCCGCCGCGCGAGGTATACCGCTCCTACCTGGCGCAGAGCCAAGTCTTCGTGGGCGTGTACTGGCAGAGCTACGGGTGGGTCGCGCAGGGAGAGCAGGTTTCCGGACTGGAGGATGAATACCTGCTGTCGGCGGGGCTGCCTAGGCTCATTTATGTGAAGTCGCCGGCGCCGGGGCGTGAGTCGCGGCTGGCGGAATTGCTGTCCCGGATCAGGGACGACGGTGACGTGTCGTACCAGCACTTTTCCACTGGTACCGAGCTGCAGCGCCTGGTCGAGAATGACCTGGCCGTGCTGCTGAGCGAGCGGTTCGAGATGGCGTCATCGGGAGATGCCGCCGCAGGCGAGGCGTCATTGGCAGGAGCGGTGCCGGTGCCGGCGACGCCACTTGTGGGCCGCGATGATGACGCCGCGGCGGTCGGCGACCTGATGCGTGCCGACGGCGTGCGCCTGGTGACCCTCACCGGCCCCGGCGGGGTCGGAAAAAGCAGACTCGCGGTGGAAGTCGCGCAGCGGCTGGGCCCGGGCTTTAAGGACGGGGTGCGTTTCGTTGAGCTCGGCTCGGTCCGGGCGGCCGAGCTGGTGACGGCGGCGATCGCCGCCGCGCTGGGGTTGAACACCTCGGGCGGCAGGCTGATCAACGACCTGAAGTCTTACCTGCACGCCCGGCGGCTGCTGCTGGTGCTGGACAACTTCGAGCAAGTGATGGGGGCGGCTCCGCTGGTGGCTGAGCTGCTGGGCGCCGCTCCGGGCGTGGTGGCGCTGGTGACAAGCCGGATGGTGTTGCGACTCAGCGGTGAGCACGAGTTCCCGGTGCCGACGCTCCCGGTGCCACCGCCCGGGGCCGGCGGGGACGCCGCGGACGTGCAGCGGTGCGCCTCGGTGCGCCTGTTCGTGCAGCGGGCGCAAGCCGCGTCCACGGGTTTCCAGCTGACCAGCGGGAACGCCGCGGCGGTCGCCGAGATCTGCCGGCGGCTGGACGGGCTGCCGCTGGCCATCGAGCTGGCCGCCGCCAGGGTCAGGCTGCTGCCACCGCAGGCCCTGCTGGCCCGGCTTAATGACAGGATGGGGCTGCTGACAGGCGGAGCGCGCGACCTTCCCGAGCGGCAGCGGACGCTGCGGAGCACACTGGACTGGAGCTTCGACCTGCTGTCTGGCGGCGAGCAGGCGCTGTTCGCCCGCCTAGCGGTGTTTGCAGGAACCTTCGACCTGCCCGCCGCGGAAGCTGTGTGCACCGCCGCCGCTGACCCGGCGGACCCGGGCCGGGCCGGGCACGTCATGGACGCGCTGGGCTCGCTGGTGGACAGCAGCCTGGTGCAGCCCCAAGTGCACGACGGCGAACCGCGCCTCGGACTGCTGCAGACCATCCGGGAGTACGCGCTGGAGCGCCTGCGCGACGGCGCTGACTGGCGGGAGGCGCACGACCGGCACGCGGCCTACTTCCGGGGGCTCGCCGAGCCGGCTCCAGCCGAGCTGCAGGGTCCCGGACAGCTGGCGTGGCTGGACCGGCTCGAGACCGAGCACGGCAACCTCGGCGCCGCCATGTCCTGGCTGGTGGAACAGGACCAGCTCGAGCCGGCGATACAGCTGTCCTGGGCGACATGGAGGTTCTGGTGGCTGCACGGCCACGCCGAAGAACTCGCCTCCTACGTGGGCATCCTGACCAAGAGCGAACACCTGCCGCCGCAGCAGCGTGCCCTGGCGCTAAGCGGCACCGGCTTCGGCCTCTTCGCGTCCGGGGACCCGGCCACAGCGCAGCCGCTCCTGGAGCAGAGCTTGCCGCTGTACCGCCAGGCCGGGGACATGCTGGGCGCAGCCACGACGGCAGCCATGCTGGGTCACCTCCTGGCATTGCAGCACCAGGGCGAGCGGGCCAGCGAGCTGCTTGAACAGACGCTCACCCCGCTGCAGGAGGCCGGCAACGAGCGACTCGCCGGACCCGAGCGCCTGCAGCACCTGCTGGACGTGGCGCTCGTGTGCAATTTCCTCGGTCAGATCCGGCTCAGCCAGGGAAACTACGACCGCGCAGCGCAGCTGTTCACTGAGGGCCTGAACGCGGCACGCAGCGCCCAGGACCGGTTCACCATTCTCGTCTCGCTCTACGACCTGGGGCTCAGCAGCCAGGCACAGGGCGATCTGACCGGCGCGGCGGAACGCCTGCGGGAAGGGGTGTCGCAGTCGGCCGAGGCCGGGGACGAACCAAGCGTCGCTTACTACCTCGAGGCACTGGCCGCCGTCGCCACGCGGCAGGACAACCTCGAGCGCGCCGTGCGCCTGCTCGCCGCCGCAGGCGCGCTCCTGCAAGCCAAGGGCAACGGCTGGCTGCACGCACTCGTGCCCCGCGCCGCCCACGACGACGATCTCGTGGCCGCGCTGCACTCCCGCATGGGAGATGCAGCATTCGAGCAGGCCTGGACACGGGGCCGGTCGCTGGCAGGCAGCCGCGCCATTGAGTACGCGCTACAGGAAGCGCCAGCAGACCCCACCCGGCCAGAAGGCACGTCGAGCGCCGGCGATACCGGAGCCATCAGCTAGGCGCTCAAGACCCGCCGCCCAGCGCGTCCCGCAGCTTCCAGGTGGGGACAGCCACCCGCGGACCGACGAGCGGTTCGCGGACCGCTCAGCTCCACCTTGCAGCGTGCCCAGGACAAGATCGCTAATCGCGACGTGAGCTACGGACACTACGATCTGTGATCAGTGGCAGGTGTTGGGTTCGAACCAACGTAGGCTGAGCCGACGGTTTTACAGACCGCTCCCTTGCCTTTCCATCGGAATGGTCGCTGACCTGGCGAAACGCATGATTGATCACGTAGGTACTCGGCCTCTGTCCGCCATATGTCCGTGCGTGCAGCGCATCCTGGCGGCCGTATGCACGGACGGGTACGGACAGCGTCGCCCGTGATTCGGTATACCGGCGAGTTGAGCTCACTAGATCTGCGGGACCATGGCCCGATCGGTTTGCCGGTCAGCTAAGACTTAGATCCTGCAGCAGGGCGTCAAGGGTGAGTTCTTCCTCGATGCGGATGCAGTGGTGCCGCATGGCTGCGGCAAGTTCCGGGTCCCACGGCGTCGGCGCTGGCTCGCCGACGAGCCCGACTAGAGGGGCGAGCGGATGCGCCGCCGACGCTGCGGCTCGGTAGGCCGCGTGGTCATACCGCCAGGGCCGCCAATTCACGCGGGCACGGACGGCACCGGCGATCCGGACGCCTCCCCAGTCGAAGTCTCCGTGATAACCGAACTCCGTGCCGCCGGCCGCGAGAAGTTCGAGCAGTCGCCTCCCGGCGGCAGAGGGTTGTCCTCCTACGCAAACCAGCGGCTCGCACTGGGCGCCTAGTTCGTCGGCCGCCGCCGCGACGACTACTGGGTTCTCGCATATCCGTACCCGGACAGCATGCAGAGGCTGGTCATGGCAGCGCAGCTGACGAAGCGTGAGCACCGTCGGCTGCCCCGCCTCGCGGTTTGCCGCCAACACTCTGCCCACAACCGTGCGCGTGTCGCCGGGCAGGCCGAGGCAGAGCACCAACGACGACAGATCATCGAGATGAACTCCGACCGAGGCCCAAGCCGCGCGGCGGGAGTCGGAGGTTCCTTCCGCAGCGAACGGCAGGCCGGCCAGCGCGCGGACCGCCGACAGCACCAGCGTGCCGACTGGCCGTCCGTCGTCGAGGGCGTGAGCATCGCCGCAGCACTCGGCCGCGAGTCGGCCGATAGGGATGCCGACCGAGGGGAGCCGCCGGAGCACCGCCGCGACCTGCGCGAGGAGCAGCCCAGCCTGATCAGGCTCGGGCGCGAGACGTCGCACCACGCCGGTGGCGCCGAGCCACCAGCGCCAGCGCGCCAGCTCCTGACGGTCATGCACGGCTGCGTCCAGCTGCACGAATGCGGTACGCCAGGCGGACGCCAGGTCCTCGCGCTCGCGACTGAGATCGCGGAGCGGGCCGGTCAGGCGAGTCACCGCCTCCGCAAGCCCGCCCGGCGCGGCTCCGCTGTCGCGCAGGATCATGTCGACTTCCGTTAGCGACACCGACAGTGACACCCCGGAACGCGGTGGCCTGCCGGTCAGCCGCTCGACCGTACGCCGCTGCTCCTGGGTGGCGGAGGGCAAGGTGACCGTACCGGTCACGGGACGGCCAGCCTCCAGCCGGTCCCGGGCCCGCTGCACCAGCCAGGCGGCCGACTCGGCGCCGAGCAGGCGGCACAGCTTAGCGTCGCTATCGGTCACATCGCCGCCCGCTGCATCCGGCGGCGTTCCCGTCCGTCCCACTGCCACGGCGTGACCAGGACCGCGTCGATACCGTCGTGGCGCGCGAGCTGGCAGATGGCGAGCCCGGGGACCTGCGGGTAGCACCCCCACTCCCGCTCGCTGGTCATGATCACGTCCATGTCAAATGTTGCGAGCAGCCCGAGGCACTTCGCGCGGGAGTCGTCGTCGACTCCCGCGAAGGCCTCGTCAAGCGCGATGAGCCGGGGCGCGTGAGGGTTGCCCGCCGACTTGTAGTGCGAAGACGCAGCGGCGAACAGAGGAACAGAGGCGACCAGCGCCCGCTCACCACCGGACGCTGGGCCGGTGGCGGGACGCCACTGCCCGTCCTGGAACCGCTGGATCACGAACTCGTGCCACTTCCGGTAGTCCAGCGCCGCCGTCAGCGCCTCGGTCCAGCCGACCGGATTGTTCGCGTGCTCAGCTGCGATGCGCTCCTGCAGGAACGCGCCGACTGCCGCGCGGTCGTCCGCGGACCAAGCGTCGATCGTCTGCCGCAGCTTGGACCGGACCCGGTCCAAGCCGTCCGGTGCGTCCCGAGCTTGCTGCCAGAGCAGCCGGAGCTTCATCCCGGTCGACGTCGGCCGGGACTCAAGCTCGTCGTTCATCTGCCTGATCTCGGCCTCCGCGGCCGTGATCAGCTCGTGCAGCGTCCCCGCCACCTCGTTGAGCAGGTGGTTCTCGAGAATCTCGCGCTCGCGCGCGGAGAGCAGCCTATGCCGCTGCCCGGCTTCCTCCGCGAGTGCCGCAGCGAGCCCAGGGATGTCGTGGCGGCGGCCATGGAAGACAACGTCCACCACCATGATGCCGTCCTGCAGAGTCAGGCCTGCCGAGTGACCGTGCCTGGTCATCGCGTCGGAAAGCGCCTTGTGCTCGTCGGTGATCCGCTTCTGGATCCGGTCCCAGGGGCCGTCGGAGTCGTCCACGGCGTCGAGCCCCGCATTCACGGCCCGGGCCAGCAAGACGGCAGGTGTCGCCGCCCACGGCTCGTGCAGCTCGGGCACCTCCAGAGCGGGCAGCGCGATCCGCAGCAGCCCGGTAGCGCCGAACGACTGAAACTCGGCGACTGCGGCGTCGCGCGCCCGCGCAGCCTCGTCGATCTGACCGCGCACCGTCTCTCGTTTCCCGTCTGCCTTGCCGCGGTCACCGATGGCCCGCTGCTCGCGGTCGCGCGCCGACCTCTCAGCTGCGCTCCACAACTCCAGGCTGCGGCGAACCGTTTCAAGCTGCCGGTACAGTTCCTCGACCGCCGCGCCCGCCGTCTGCCGGAGCGCTTCGTACCTCGTCGCGGCGGCGGTCGCCGCAGTCCTCGCCAGGCCGGCCCGTGCTGCGGCCTCGGCCAGCTGCTCTCCGGTCTCGGCCAGCTCCGCCGCCAGTTCGGCGGTGTCCCGCTCCGCTGCCTGGAACAGGTCGGCGGCAGGCCACAGACGGGCGAGTGCCAGCTGGTAGTCCCGCACGCCCGTATCGACCCCGGCAAGGTCGGCCGGGTCGGCGGGCAGGCCGACATCGTGTGCGAAGTCCCTCGCGCCGGACCAGGCGGCATCCAGTTGCCGCTGCCGCTGGTCGCACACCGTGACCGCGGCGGCGTGCTGGTCGCGCAATTCCGGCCGGCGACGGCGCTGCTCGGCCGCCACGGTGTGCGCTTCGCGCACCGTGCTGTCAGGCGGAAGGCCATCGTGCTCGGCGGCGAGCCGCGTCTTGCGGCGGGATATCTCCGACAGCTCGTCGTCCAGCCCGGCGATCCGCAGGCGGAGTTCGGCCACCTCAGCGGTCAGCCCGGAAATGCGGGTGCGCCGCGCGGTCTCCCGCGCCCCCTCCCCGATGTAGCCGGCCGCTTCCTTGCGCCAGCCACCTGCCAGCACCCCGTTCGTCCAGTGTCCCTCCGTGGTCACCCAGGTCGCGCCGCTGCCCGCACCCAGGCAGATCGCGGACAGCACAGCGCGGACGGTGGCGTCGGGGAGCGCCGCGGCCTGCTGGTCGTCCCGATTGACCGCCGGGACGAGCACGTCGGCACACGACGGTCCGGCGGCAGGGTTCCGCCCGCTGACCAGCACGACATCGCCGTCAACGAGGTCGCCGTCGGGAGTCAGCCAGGCGTCGAGAACCCCTGCCGCTTCCAGGGCCGCTTCAAGCGCTGCGCGCTCCCCTTCGGCAAGGTGCGGCGCGAAGTCGGTGACCTTCCACAACGGTGCCCCCGGGCGGCCGTCACGGGTTGCGGTGCCCCTGGTGTAGGGAATCGGCGGGACGTCGTGGCCGCCGGCCTGCAGGCGCTCGATCTCAGCTGTGAGTTCCGCCGCGCTCGCTTGCGCAGACTTCCGCTGACTGGACAACCCTTCCTCAGTGCGGGCGAACGCGTTGACCGCAGCCCTGGCCGCGTCGTCGATGACTTTCCGGGCCGGGTTCTCACCCTCTCCGCGGGCCGCCCATGCTGCCACCACCTCGATCAGCTCGCCCGCGTCCGCAATCCGCAGCTCGGCGATGCCAGCCAGATAGGCGCGGTACGAGCTGACCAGTTCCGCCGCCCGTGCCGTCGCGGTGTCCTCGGCGGCCGCAGCGCGTGCGGTCGCCTCCTGTATCTCCGCTGTGAGCCGGTCCAGCTCCGCCCGCGCCGTGCTGAGCGCCGCCTCGCAGGCCGCCACATCGGACAGCAGTTCACCCAGCCGGCTGACTGCCTGCCACTGGCGGTCGGCGACCGCCTGCGTCTCGCGCCGCGCTCGCGCCAGGTCCTGTTCCCACCCGTCGGCAGCCCTGCGGTGTCCGTCCAGGCACCGCGCTGCACTGGCGGCTGCCTGGGTCTGCCTTTCGAGGGCCTGAAGCGCGTCCAGCGCGGCCGCTCGGCGCCGGGCGGACTGTTCGGCCTTCCCGGCCCGCTTGCGCGCTTCCGCGCTCAGCCTGTCACGGTCCTGCTCCCGCAGGGTCGCGGTTTCCTCCTGCCGCAGCACATCCTCGTGCAGCTGCTCGAGGCGTTCGGCGTCCCGCATCTGCGGACTGGCCTGGAGCGCCTCCCGCTGCGCCGCCAGCCGGATCCGCTGCTGCTCAAGTGCCACCAGCTCCTGCTGGGCGACGTCGAGCTGCCGCTGCGCGGTGGCGTAATCCTCCTCGGCGGCAGCCAGTTCCCTGCCGAGCTGCTCGTACTTGCTCTGGGCCTGCCGCGGCCCCGAGGCCTTGCGCTTGGCGGCGATCGCCGCGTACCTGCCGTAGTGGTGCAGGAAGTCGGTCGCGGCGGCGCGTGCCTCCTCGAGTGCGCGAAGGGCGTCTCGCTCTTCGTCGAGACCGCGGAACGCCTCGGCTACGGTCGTCACCAGGCCATAGCTGAGCGGTGGCAGAGCCTCGGTGAGTGCTCGGGACAGCAGCTTCTCGTCCGGCTTCTTGGACAGCTGCGGCTGGCGAAGCTGGATCAGCAGGTTGATCAGCGCCTCGTAGCGCTGCTCGCCGAGCCCGAACATCGCCTCGTCGACCGCGCGCCTGTAATCGGCGGCCCGGTCGTACACCATCCCGCGCCCGTCGATCTCCTCGCGCAGCTTCTCCCTGGTCAGCGGAAGCCGGCCGGGCGATATCAGGTGCAGGTCCGCCCCCACGCGCAGGCTGGTGAGGAAGAACCAGTGGCGCGCGATGCCCCGGCCGGCGGCGGCCTTCAGGCCGCATCCGACGGTGCGGAATTCGGTGCTCCCGTCGGCGGCACGGCGGCCGAACTCCAGCCAGGTGTACCCGAGGCGTTCGGCATGCGGGTGCTTGCCGCCGAGCAACAGGTTCCATTCCATCTTCTTCTGCCGGTCGCCGTCCGGCTCCACCCGGTGCGGTGCGAGCTCGCCATCCAGCAGGAACGGCAGCGTGAGGGCCAGCACCTTGGACTTGCCTGTGCCGTTATTGCCGCGCAGCAGCAGCCGCCCGTCGTGGAACCAGAACTCCTCGGCGTCGTAGTAGAACATGTCGATCAGACCAGCCCGCAGCGGCTTCCACCGCTCAGAAGAGGGCGCAGGCAGCATCGGCTACCGCCTTTCTCGTCTCTGTGATGGTGGGCTCGTCTAGGGCGAACCGCGCAATCGCGGGCCGGCTGCGCACCAACGGCGGGTCGACTGCCACTAGCCGCAGTGCGGTCAGCTTCTCCAGCGCGGTGCCGAGCAGCTCGGCGTCCGCGCCCGGCTCGGCCGCGCCCTTGCGCCAGTACCGAGCGTGCTCGGCGGCAGCCTGCCGCACGAACGCGCGCAGCTCGTCGATGGTGGCCTGCTCCCGGCGGGCGAGGTGCTCCGCCACCAGCAGCGTCACGTGGCCGTCGGTGCCCTGCTCGGGCATGCGCACGTCGGTCAGCTCGTCATCCGGGTCGACCATCGCGATGCCCTCGGCGCGCATCTCCGGCATCAGCCCGGTGGCCTCCTCGATGCGGCGGGTAATGGCGTGGCGCTGCGAGATGAGGTAGGCGCGCTCGTCCTCGCCCAGCTCGTCGTAGTACAGCACCGGGTCCTCGAGCAGCCGCCGCGTGACCCGCCGACGGAAGGCGAGGTTGCGCAGGTCGTCGGTCTCCGGGACCGGCTCGGCCGCAAGCTCGGCAAGTCGTTCCCCGAAAGCCGACGCGCCCACCGTGGACGGTCCGCGCACGCCGGACAGCAGTACCGCAAGCACCGACCTGCGCACGTCGTATAGCACGTCCCCATCAGCCGACAGGTAAGCGTCCTCGTCTCCGGCGACCCGGCTCAGCACTCCCCAGGTGAGCAGCAGCCGGACCACTGCGACCAGGTCGGACCTGTCCGCCCGGCTGCCTAGCGTGAAGCCGAAACCGGCTGCTGCGAGCTCAGGCTCGGCCGCGGCTGTCAGCACGTCCTCGGCCAGGCTGCCCAGGGTTATCTGCGCGTCGGCGCGAGCGAGCACCGACAGCGTCAGGCACGCCATGACGTAACGGCGGCGCCCGAAAGGCTCCTTGTGGTGCCCGCGCGCGGGATGGGTCGAGTCAGCCATTGCCGGGGCGGTCTTGAACAGCCGCGCCGTCTCGGAGTCGCTGACGAGGCGCCAGCCGGTCTCGCGGTCGAGCCACTCCCGTAGCTCGGCGAGATGCCGCCGGACCAGGATGAGCGCCTCGGCGTCGGTGTCGGCGACCAGGAGCGGCTTGAGCAGCAGGGCGCGCAGGGCAGCCCGGCGCTGCGCCTGTAGCTCGGCGGAGATCATCCGGACACCTCAGCCACCCAGGTCCGTAATCTCGATGATGTGCTCGGGACCGGTGAAAATGCCATCCCGGGTGCGCAGCACTGCCGTGCCGCCCCCCTCGACCAGGCTGAGCCGCACCTCCATGGAGCCGTCGCTGGTCACGGTCTTGACTTCGTTGTCCCCGGACCGGCGGGCCGCGAGCGCGTCGCCGAGCAGGGCCAGGAACAGCCGGAACGCTCCCGGATCCAGCACGTCCAGGTCGGACAGCATGACCGCACCGCCGGTACGCAGCAGGTGCCTGGCCGCAGCGGTCTCGAACGACTCTCGCTCCGCCTGCTTGCGCAGGAACTCCCGCTCCGCCGACCTGTCCCGCACCTGGTTCGGCTTGCCGCGCCGCTCGTAGCTGCCGGTCTTCCTGAGCTGCGGGGAAATGCGGATGGCGGGGGCGTCTTGCCATGTCGTGCCGGGCGCGAGATCGCTCCATGCCTCGGCAGTCTCGCTGGTGACAGATAGGTGGCGGGCGGGGCACAGTCCGAATGCCGCGTGCCAGAGCTGGTGGGCGGCGGCGTCGTCTGGTGTCTCCGCAAACCACCGGGCAAGCACCCGAAAATCCGCCGAGCGGTCCGAGCGTCCGGAGCGGCGCTCGTTTAGCAGGGCGACCGCGTCGATCAGCTGCTTGATCGCCGTCACGGCGGCCTGTCGCAGCAGCCGCGCCTGCGACGGGTGCCCGGCGTCCCGCGACCTGAACCAGTCATCCAGTCCGCGCCACCGGTTCCGCCAGGCGTCGAGTGCCGCCTTCTCCGCCATGGCGAGCGACTCTGCGGCATCGGCGCCGTCGGGCACCGCGTCGGCCGCCTCCCGTCGCGCGGCCAGCTCCAGAAGTCGCTCGTGATCTGCCGCCCTGAGGTCGCTGAGAAGCACCGCGATCTGGGCGCCGGAGTTGGCTAGGTCCGCAATGAACTTGTTGACATAGTCGATCAGCCGCTCCTTGTACGCGAGGAAGCCGTCGACGTTCCCGTCGGAGAAGTCGATCGCCGGCCGCAATGCGGACATGAATGCCTGCGCGTTGTCAGCCAGGGAGGAGAAGCGCTCCACCACGGACAGCAAAAGCAGGTGGGCCTTGGCGGAGTCGGGATCGCGGTCCGCTGCGAGCCCCACCAGCGAACGTAGCTGGTCGGCGATGTCGGCCAGGGCCACCGACTGGAGCTGCCCGCGCCGTCTGATCGCCTCCTCGTAGAACGCAATCGCCTGCTCTGCTGCCCGTCCTGCGGCGGTCAGCTGGTACAGGGACCGCTTGCGATGGAAGTCCTCGACGGTGGTAACGCGGCCTGTGTCGACGTCGGCCCGCAGGTTCCCCCAAGCCACCAGCTGCTCCAGGGCCTGGGCCAGCTGCTCGTCGGCGTCGATCCGGAGCTCGGCAGCAACGTCCTCCGGCCGCAGGTGCACGATAAAGCGCTCCTTCGCCCGCGTGAATGTACGCAGCAGACTCCGGTAAAGGCCGGCGTTGCGGACGCTCAGGTGCGTGAACGGTTGTGGCTCGTCCTGGCCACGCTCCGGCTGAAGGGCTCCGCTAACCACGACTAGATACTGCGGCAGGGTACCGACATAATCTGCCCGACTCGCCGCCCCTCCCTGGCGAAGTCACTGGCGGAGCCCGCGTTCCGGGCGGATCGCAGGGTGAGCCGGAGACCAGCCTGACCTGCCAGCCAGCGATTGTTCGATGACAAACGGGTCCAGTCCTCCCGGTCGTCCAGTCCGATGGTTGTGCGGCGGTTCAGCGCGCAGCGCTGTGCCATAGCCGATGGTCGCACGCAGAGGCGGTATAACCGCCGCGACACGCCGGCGCGGTTATACCGCCATACCTCTCGCGCGTGGTCCGATGCGGTGGGTGGAAATCACTGAGCCAGGAGGGCACGCCGCCATGAAACAGGAAAAGGCCCGCCGTGCGGCGCCACCGCAGCCGCGCTCGGAGTCCCGGCAGCGGACCGCGCTGGTTGCTGTCCGCCTCCTGCCGGAGGAGCGCGACACACTCGCCCAGTCGGCCAGGTCACGCGGTGTCACTCTGTCGGAGTTCATCCGCTCCAGCGCGATGCGAACGGCCAGGACGCCTGCTGTCGAAGCCGACCCCGGCGACCTCCGCGCCCTGCTGGCGGGCTCATAACAAGTATGTTATAGTAGGAGTCGGCTGATGTGGGTCGTTGCATATCTGCCCGAGGCTGAGCAGGAGCGGACCGCCCTGCCCAAGGCAGAGCGGGCCGCCCTGATCAACGCCGACGCCAAGCTCGGCGCGTACGGGCCACAGCTCGGCTACCCGCACACCAGTGCCGTGCGCGACGCGGACAGGCTGCGGGAGCTGCGGCCGAGAGCCGGACGCAGCGCGTGGCGGGCGCTGTATCGGCAGGTCGGAGAGGTGTTCGTAGTAGCGGCGGTCGGGCCGGAGGCGCAATCGGACCCGCGCGGTTTCGAGCGGGCGGTTCGCCGGGCGCTGCAGCGGCTGGCGGAGCTAGAGGAGGATTGATGACCAAGCTGTCGGAACTGAAGACCGCCAGCCAGATCGCGGCCGAGGAGCTGGCCGACCCAGAGATCCGCCGCGAGCACGACCGGACCGCGCTGGCGCACGCCGTCGCGATGCGGGTGATCAGGTACCGGATCGACCACGTTCTGTCACAGACCGGGCTAGCTCACCTTCTGGGCATGCACCAGCCCGCGATCGCCCGGCTGGAGGCAGGGGACCACGAACCATCGCTGGCCACGTTGTCGAGGCTGGCGAGGGTGCTCGGGATTGAGTTCCACATCGACATCACCCCGGACGCCTTCAGGCTGCGCGAAACCGCCTGATCCGCCGACCCGGAGATCACCGCCCCGGCGAGGGACCACAGCTGCGCCGCCGCAAAGTTCGAGCGCCCCGAGCTCGATCAGGAACGCTGCGCGCCCGCCGGTTCCGGTGACGTCGTTTCGCGCGCCGCCAGGCCCTTCGGCCTGCGATCGAGTACGCGCCCTGAATCAGCTAGAGCCTGTCACGATCTGCAACAGCAAGCGGTTCGCCGAACCGCTTGCTTGGCCCAGATCCTGTCCGCCATATGGCCGTGAGCAGCGGGCCGTTCGCACGCGTGACCAGAGCATGCGGTGGCCAGTGTCGTTTGGTCGAATATGCACTCGTTCAACGAACTGTAGGGCCGTTTCGCAGGTCAGCGCAACGTAATCGAACGCACCGCGGAGTCCCCGGAAGCGTGCCTGTCGGCCGATGAGCCCGGCGAACGTACGGTCGCACTACTTAAGCGAGCGGTTCGCAGACCGCTCTGCTCCACCTTGCAGCGTTGCTTGGACAAGATCGCTAATCGAGCCGCTAACCTGCGGATACTACAGTCGGTGATCGGTGGCAGGTGTTGGGTTCGAACCAACGTAGGCTGAGCCGACGGTTTTACAGACCCCTGGCTCAATAGCCCTGACCTGCGCAGACTCCAGTGCGCAGTGCTGTTTAGGCACGTATTGGGCATCGTCCGTCAACGTCGGCTGCAGTCGTCGCGGCCGATACCGAGAGTTACTCAGCTGGTTGCTCTGCCTTGAGTCTGCTCGCGGCGTATCTCCCAGCACAGCCGCAGGCACTCGTCGCAGATCTTCGCGGTACCTGCCGAGACCATGACCGAGACCTCGTGGCGACGCTTCCCGCAGAAGCTGCATCGTTCGGTCCGCGACTGCTCGCCTACATGCCGGATCACGGCGAGCGGCGTCTCGATCGTCCGGCTGGGAACGGCCTGAACCTTGTGCGCATAACTCATGCATGTATCGCAGATAAAAACGCCTGGGCCGCTGATGAGGGCCTTCACTTGCTTCTGGTTCTTGCCGCAGAACGAGCAGGCCTGAAGCTCCCCGGGGCTGGCAGGGCGATGACGCCAACTCCGGCCTCCCCCAGCACCCTCAACAATCTGATGAACGCGCTGATGGCTCAGGCCCAGCGCCTCCGCGATCTCGCGGAGCGACGCGCCCGCGAGCTGCAAGCGGCGTACGGCTCGGTGAAAGTCCGCCTGCGCGACCTCGGCTTCGTGCTCGGCATCCACCAGCCGGGCCTCTGCCTCGCGCACCTGATTCAGCAGCACCTGATCGACTGACATGTGTCTAGTGTAACTAGACGGAGGACGAAAGTTAACTGCCGGGCACCCCTGCTAGTTCACCCGGAGGTATCCCGTCCTCCCGATAGATGCCGAGGTCTTGCCAGGGAAGATCAGTGTCAAGGGTGGCGCTTGCGCCATCGCGTCAGCGACGCGCCTATGGCGCGCCCTTGATGGTGATCTTTCGCGGTGAGAGACTGCCCGGCGACTGGAGGACGGCCCGGCTGTCCGCGGCGCTGCGGGATCGTTGCGACCGGTGCCGCCTGCCTGTCGACAGTGGCCAGGCGACCGGCGGTGGCGCCCGTGACCGGAGGGCTTCCGCCCGGAGGCCGCGGGCAGCCCGCCGCCCCGACCGCTCACCCCAGATGGCGGCAACCAGGAAACAGAGCACACCCGAGGGCCCGGGACACCACCGCTCAGGCCTCAATCTGGCGAGCCCGGAACCAGACCCGGAACCGAACAAACCAGCCCAGGTCACCCCTTGACACGGCCCCGCTCCTTCAGGGATGAGCTGGGAAGCTTCCTCAACGCCCGCGGGAATACTCGGGTCTGTCCGCTATGCGTCCGTGCAGGAGCCCGTCATCCGTCGGGACAGCGGACAGCCGCGGACAGCGTCCGTGGCAACGCCGACTTCCGGGCTCGGGCACGGTCAGGTCACGGTAGGCGGCAGCAGGAAATGGCAGCGCGGGCCCGGCGACTTCGCCAGACGGCCATCCAGGGTCGCGAGCGGGGCGTCGAGCAGTTCAGCGACCGCCACGTACCAGCCGTCATAACACGTCACATTCCCTCGAAGCTCCCACACGCGCTGGGCGCATAGCTGGTATGGGAAGAACTCCACGCGCAGGTCGAGCAGGTCAGCGTGGGCCAGTGACGCCGCATCCGCCGAAATGTCACCGGCCAACGCGGCACGCCGCAGGATGTTCGCAGCCTCAACCGGCATCAGGTGCGGAGCCACCAGCGAATCGTCCGTCAGCAGTGACTCCGCCCAGCGGCCGTCGGGCCCGCTGTCGCTGAGTGCGGCGACCACCATAGAGGCATCGACGACTAGCGTCACTCGCGATCCTCGTCGAGGTAGGACAGGATGCGGTCGCGCGGCAGCGAGGATGCATTCGCCGCCTTCCGCTTCCGGATGCGCGCCATCAGTGCTTCGGCGTCAGGCTGGCGGGCCAGTTCCACGAGCTTGGCACGCAGGTACTCCTGGAGGGACCGGCCGGTCAGTGCGGCACGAGAGGCGAGTTCGTCGCGCGTCTGATCGGGAACGTCCCGCACAGTGATAGACGTGCTCATGCCATCATTATGCTGCCATTGCTGCTGGTATGCAAGCAATACTTGTATCGCTGAGCCGCCCGTGGTCCGGGTCGCCGACCTTCTTCCATCTCGTAGGGCTTTGCGGGAGCGGCAGGGTTGATGGGTGATGGGCGGGCTGCCTTGCAAGTGCCGGTCACGGGTGGCGGGCCGGTGCGGCCTGCGCCACGCCCAGGCAACTCGCCCGAAGGCGGGTCCCTGACCGCTAACATCGGCTGGCGTGTCCTCAGAGCGGATGAATCGCGACGAGTTCTTCGCCAAGCTCGCCGACCGCAGCCCAGATCAGGTCGCGAAAGCCATGTGGAACTTGTACTGGCGCGGGTCGGCTCAGATGCGAGAACGCATCGAGGCCGAACTGGACCCCGTGCAGAAGGAGGCACGCAAGCGCGCGGCGGCCGAGCCGCCGGACCCGGACTTCGTGCTGCTTGATGCTCGCGACTTCGCGGAACTGGCCCGGAACGGTTCCTACCTTGCCGGCGACCGACGGGTCTCGCCGAGGGAACGCTCACAACGGCGGGTGACATTCCGTCGGCTGGCCGCTGACGCGCTGGCAGCGCTGCGCGCCGAGAGCCCCGAGCCGGCCGAGGAGGCCGTCGCGCTGATGATCGACCTGGCCTGCGAGACGCGCAGCCATGACTACTTCAGGTCCGAGGATCCGATGGAGGCCGCGCAGTTCGTGGTCAGCGACGCGGCAGCGCTGCTCTGGGAATCGGTGCGGGAGCAGCGCGGCTTCTCCCCGTTCGCCGAGGCCGCGGCGGCGCAGCTGCCCCGCTGGGAGTCGGCATACGGGTGGTCGCGGAGCGGCAGGGGCAAGCTGGCCGAGAAGGAGACCTCGCTGGCCACGGTGCTGAGCCGGATGCTGCAGGCGCCGGACGCATGGACCGCGTTCACGGACGCCTACCTGTACGCGCTGGACGGAATAGCCAGGACGGACGCAAGCAAGCCGCCGTCCCGCGACTTCTACAGCTTCAGTTCCTCGGGCCCGGATCGGGCACGCACCGAGCGCGCGCGCCACCTCGCCGAATGGCACGCGATGCTGCTCGGCCGGCTGGCCGGATCCGGGGCCGAGGACCGGCTCGACCGGCTCGCGGCGCACCCCGCGCTCGGCGGCCCCGAGCACACCTTCTTCCAGGCTCGGCTCGCGCAGCTTCGCGGCGACATGGAGTCAGCCCGCACGCTGGCCAGGGCATGCCTCGATCGGCTGCCAGGGCACGACGGCTTCGCCGACTTCGCCACCGCGGTCGGGGCCGAGCTGTCGGCATCCACCCAGCAGAAGCCGGCCGAGCGGGCACGCTGGGAAGCCGCCGAAGTCCGCTGACCACGGCCGGTCGCGCGCCGGAACCGCTCGGTCGCCGGAGTGCTGCCGGCGCCAGAGCGCGTCCAGTGCAGGGCGTACCGGCCCCGAGGCCGGTCGCTCGGAAGCCGATTCGACCTGGCGCAGTGCAGCGGCATTGGCCTTGCCTACCGCATGCCCGCGGCTCCGGCGCAGCGTCTCGCATACGTCCGGGCCGACCCCGGCCACGGCCTGGTGAGCGAATAGCCGTCCTCTGTCCTGCCTGCCGCCGGGCCGACCATCTGCACCAGCCCCACCGCACGGACTCGCCAGCTACCAGGGCTGGTCGGCCGACAGCTTCAGGCGGGCCTGCAGCGGAGAAGTGAGCGCGCGGAGCCGAGCCCCCTCGACCTTGTACACTCCCGCGATAGTGTCATAACTGACTCCCTGCTCACCGGCCCGGTAGCCGACCAGGCGGTGAATTGCCGCCGCGAGTTCGCTTGGCCGGTACGCCGCTAGCGCGTCCACATCGCCGATCCGCCACCACGCAGCCAGGCAGCGCAACGTAAGCGGCAGCCCATGCGCCGGGACGACCTTGCGCCATAGCCTGCTGGCAACCGGGTCCAGCTCGGCTGCCGGATCCGGCAGCCCGCCGAACGTGCGCGCTCTCGCCGGCCCGCGGAGCCAGTAGGCAGCAGCGAGGTTCCCTAGCATCAGGCTGTCGAACGGCAAGATCTCGCTCACGCGACGCGCGCCCACCTGCCATCGCAGCAGGTAGCCGTGTCGGCCACGGCCGGTCTCAAGGTAGCCTCCGGTACTGGCCAGTTCGCCACCGGTGCCGGGAAACGTGGCCGAGGTGAGGCTCTGCGGCAGATCGTGCTCGGTGAGGCCGACGGCCATCGCCGGTCCGGCCCAGCCGAACAGGCGCAGCACGGCGGCGGCCGGCGAGTCCGGGAGGCACATTCGCCGCAGTGCCCGCAGGTTCATCTGGCTCGCCGCCGACCAGAAGTCCATGGCGAGCCGCTCGCCCGACCTGGCCAGCGCTCGCGGATCGGGCTGGGCAGATCCGGACGAACGGGCAGACCGGGGTACGGCAGCATGCGGATGGCGCGCGGACTCTGCTCGGGCTGGCGGCCGGGAACTCGGCGCACTTCCCGCCTGTGGGTCGCGCAGCCTCGCTGCCATCCTTGGCGCCCGGCTAGCAGGAGCAGCAACAGCGGGAGCAGGAACAACGGGAACGGCAGATGCTGGAACTGCAGCCCGCGGCTCCCCGTTGACCGGAGGTGCGAGTGAAACGACGGCGTTCCTGGGCAGGCAGCGAGCACAGCCAAGGTGCGTCTTGGCGACCACAAGATGGTGTTGCGCCGTGTCGGCACTGCACTGCGGGCAGCGCAGCGGCGCGAATGTGCCGACCGGGAGCAACCACTCCAGCCTCAGCGGAAACCGCCGCGGGCCGCGCAATACGTCTACGGGCAAGCTCAGGGCAGGAACGCGCAGCAAGTGCAGGCGGTACGGGCGGATCTCATGCCGGGGCGAGTATTTCTCCCTGACCTCGTCCAGCCGGCGCCGCTCCTCCGCCCTGACGCTCTCGGCTCGGGCGACGAGCAGCTCACGGCGGTCCGCCGGAGCTCTGGCCGCCCGCTTGGTCAGCGCGGCCAGCTGCGCGGCATAGTACCGCTGCGTCCGGCCGAGCTCGGCCTCCGCTGCCTCACGTGCCGGGCCGGCGGCGAGCGCCGCGGATCGTTCGCTAGCGGCCCGCTCCAGCACGCGGTGAGCTTCGGCCAGTGCAGCTGGCACCTGGCGAACATCAGCGGGTGCCCGGTTAAGCCCGCCGGCTGCCGCTGACGCTGCGGCTCCCGCGACCGCATGCCGCAGCCTGGTCATGACCGAGCCAGGCAATTCGAGCCGCGACGGCACATCCAGCCAGCACTCGGTCTGTTCGTAGAACCGGTCGTCGGCGGATGCGTCGTAAGTGACCAGCGCGCCGAGGCGCAGAACGTCGTGCATGCCGCGTTCCGCCGGGCCGCGGGCGTCGATCCGGCCGTGATCAACCGGGACGTGCTCGCGTGCGCGCTCCAGCAGGCGCCCGTCATCCGGGCGCTGCACGGCGGGCTCCGCCAGCGTGAGGTGGCCGACGTCGGCGGTCTTCAGCGCGTCCTCCGCGGCGGCAGTGAGCAGCGGGTGGCCGGTGGTGAGCAGCACAGCTCCGTCCTCGCGAGCAATGTCGGGATGCTCGGTGGCGGTCAGCTCTTCTGGCAACCCGAACGTGCGCTGAAGATCGGGCGGCACCATGACGAGCGCCCGGCCGGCCGACCGTTCCCACAGGCCGCCACGGGATTCCACGTAACGCAGCCAGAACGCCAGCCCGCCCTCGCTCCTGGCGGTGGTCACCCCGTAGGAACTCACCGGGTCAGCACTCACCGCGGAGGTGCTCACCGCTGCGTGCCGATGAGCTGGTCGGCGTTGGCCCGGTCGCACAGATAATCAGTCCTGGCCCTGGCCAGGTTCTCGCCGATCTCGGTCAGCCGCTGTCCGAACTGCTCGTCGTCGCGCGCCTCGACGTAGGCGTCGAACACCGATGACTCGAAGTCGAAGTCGTCGTCCACCCGCCCCAAGATCATGTCCAGCTCACCCACCACGAGTTCGAACAGGTTGATCTTTGCCTCTAGCACGTGCAGGATTCGCTGTTCGATCGTGCCGCGAGCGACCAGGTTGGTGAGCAGCACATCGCGGTCTTGCCCGACCCGGTGCAGGCGGCCAAGGCGCTGCTCGATCTGCATCGGGTTCCACGGCAGGTCGACGTTCACCAGTACGTGGCAGAACTGCAGATTCCGGCCTTCGCCCGCGGACTCCGTGCTCAGAAGCATCGGCACCTCGTCGCGGAACGCGCCAATCGCCTTCTCCTTCTCACCGCGAGACAGGCTCCCGTGGTAGATCGCAAACCGTATGTCCCGCGCGCTCAGCTCGCGGGCCAGCGCCTGCTGCGTCTGCCGGAAGGCGGTGAAGACCAGTATTTTCTCCGGTGAGTGCCGGCGCAACAGCGTGGCCAGCGCCGTGAGCTTGCTGAACGCCGTGATCGAGCCGGCCCGGTCCGCGAGATCCCGCCAGCCGATCTTCGCCAGCGTCGGAGCCGCGGCGGCAGGGCTCGAGCCCGCTTGCCTGGCCAGGCTGCGCAGGGTTAGCTTGTGCGCTTGCGTCGCTCCCTGCGCCTCCCGCCTGATCCGGGCACCGATATCGGCATACAGCGTTTCCTCGGGTTCTGACGGCACGACGAGTACGGTCTCGGCCAGCCGCTGCGGCAGCAAGAGGCTCACTTCACTGCGCCGGTGCCTGACCATCACTTCCCTGGTACGGGTCCGCAGCCTGGCGACATTCCGCGGTGCACCGGGGTCGCCGTTCCCATGCTCGGCACGGAACTGCGTCAACGTTCCAAGCAAGCCCGGTGCGACGAGGCTGACTAGCTCGTACAGGTCCTGCAGCCGGTTCTCTACCGGAGTCGCGGTCAGCAGCAGCAGATACCGTGCGCTCAGCGCCCGGGCCAGCTTGCCGGACGCGCTGCGCGCGTTGCGAAGCCTGTGCGCCTCGTCCATGATGACGACGTCCCACGGCCTGGCCGCCAGGCCGCTCGCCTGCGGCTCTCGGCGCGCGGTCGCCAGGGAAGCGATCACCACCGCCTGGTGGCCGCCGGATGGCATGGGCCGCTCGCCACCCTGAGTGATGATCGTAGGAAGCGCGAACTTCCGCTCAAGCTCCTCCTGCCACTGCCGGGTCAGGCCGGCCGGCACCACCACCAGGGACCTGTCGGCCAGGCCGCGGATCCGCAACTCGGAGAGCACCAGCCCGGCCTCGATCGTCTTGCCGAGGCCGACCTCGTCGGCGAGTATCGCCCGGCCGCGCATCCGGCGCAGCACCGTCTGCGCAGTCTGCAACTGGAAGTCGAACGGCTCGAAGCCAAGTCGCGCCCAGGACAAGAATGCATCGAATCCTGGTCTGCTCCACACTTCGGCCGCGGCCTCCACCAGCGCGGCGCGGTCCACGTCCAGAGGCGTGCCCTGCCGAAGCGCGCCGAGCAGGGACAGGTAGGGAGATGGCAGATCGTCCGCCAGCAACGGCTCTGGTTGCGTAACGGCGGCCACTGTCACGTCAAGCACGCTAGTCCACAGCCCGCCGGTGGGACGGAACGTCAGGCCCGTGTCGCGGGCGGATTCCGAAGGTCCTGAGAGGGGAACGGGGGCGCTCGGCACGCGGCCGACCGCACGCATCTCGGCCGGAGCGGCTCACCGACCAAGCACCTGACGGGTCGTGCTCGCAACGCCTCTTGGCGCGCATCGGGACATCAGTTAGGCGGCCGCCTTCGCAGTTCGCCGGGTGCCCGCGGCCGGTCAGTTGCCGGACGGCCATCCAGTCGCCGCGGGAAGAGGCATGAGCCCCGGGCAGAGGAGGATCGCATCCTGGAGCCGGGCGCAGATGGGGTCCTTCAGCTTGCAAGACCGCCAATCGGTCTACCGTCGCCGAGGTCGTAGGTGTCAGCGATGCTCGAAACGTCCCGCAGACGACGAAGCTGGTTGCGCGCGGCTTGACGAAAACCTGTTGCATCCGGACCCGGTGCTGTCGCATGCTCGCCTGCTCACCCGAAGGAGGTGGCTCATGCCGAAGCAAGACAGGTAGCGCCAGAAAGCCAGCCGAGTAGTCCGACTCGGCGCTGGCCGCTACGCGGAGAGTGCGTCGTGAAGAACCACGGCGAGAAGACGAAGGACATGATCGAGTCGGTTCTGCCGTCGACCGCCCGGAAGAGGGCCCGTGAGCAGCGCAGGCTGATCCACAAGCGAGCCCGCGCACGTCAGCGCGTGGCACTGGCCGCAGTGCGGGCGACCTACGACGATGCGAGTATCGACTTCCGCGACGGACGGCGCAGGTCCGAACTGAAGTGGATGGTTCTCGACCGTCAGGCAGCCGACAACGTCGGAGCGCTGACCCGCTGGGCTGCCGCCGTCGTCAAGGCCGACGCCCGCCTGCGTGCCGCGCCGCTGCACGTTCAGGTCGCGCACTTCGCTGCCATCTTGCCGTCCGGCGTCATCGGCGCGCACGCCGTTCAGCACATCGAGTGGGCGCTGACATACCTGGCCCGGCGTCCGGCGCGGGATGGCCGCCGGGGCTCGTGGCGCGATCGCCCGGCGGAGCGTCAGCGGATCCTCGCTGAGGCGCTGCGCCAGGTGATCGCCTGGGGAGGTCATGGCGACTTCAACGACGCCCTGCGGCGTGTGTACGGGGGCCATGGCATGCAGGAGTCACCGCCTGCCGCGGGCCGGTTCCTGCGTGGCGCCCACGACATCGATGCCTTCTCGGCCGAGATGGCCCATCTCGGCTGGGTGCTCGATGCCGCCCGCTCGGCAATGTGACGACCCCCGTTCGGCGCCACCTCGCCGTTGTCCCGCAGGGCGGCCAGCATGTCTTGGGATGCGCGCAGTGGGCCCGAGCGTCAGCGCGATCGCGAGCAGCGCCGACGCGATCGACGCGGTGGCGTTGAACCACTCGGGCCGGATCATTGCGGGTGCCCAGCGGCGGCTGTCGGCGGCACGGCTAGCCGCAGCGCCGCCGCCAGGGGGCGGGCTGCTGCGGGTCTGCGGGACGGATCGGATACCGGATGCCCCGATGTGGCTCATTCGCCGAACAAGCGCCCGGCAAGCTGCACGTCCGCGCCCAGGACCAGGTCGTCGGCGGCTTTGCCGAGCGCGATCCGGTGGGTGCCCCCGCTGATGCGCCACTGGCCGGCGCCGGTGTCGTAGCGGGCCAGCAGCCGCGGATCAGCGGTCACCGTCAGGGTGCGGCATCGGCCGGGTTGCAGCTCGACGCGTCCGAAGCCGAGCAGCCGCATGCGCCGGTCACCCGCGGCTTCGGTCAGGTAGAGCTGGGGAACGTCGGCGCCTGCCCGGCCGCCGGTGCTGGTCACGGTGAACGTCACCGTGACCGTGTCGCCGCCTTCGGCCCGCAGGTCACTGTAGGAAAAGCTGGTGTAGGACAGGCCGTGGCCGAACGCGTACAGCGGCTGCTGGCCGGTGCGGGCGTACCAGCGGTAGCCGACCTCGGCGCCCTCGTCGTAACAGATCGTGGTGGGCGTGCCCCAGGGCGCGCCCAGGCCCGGCAATTCCGGCCGCGGTACCTGGGTCAGGCTGGCCGGGAAGGTGACCGGCAGACGCCCGGACGGATTCACCGTGCCGGTCAGGATCTCGGCGATCGCCTGGCCGCCCGCCTGGCCGGGGTACCAGGCTTGGACGATGGCACGCACCTCGTCGTGCCAGGGCATGGCGACCGGGTTGCCGGTCTCCAGCACCACGACCGTGTCCGGGTTGACGTCCGCGACGGCCTCGATGACGGCGTCCTGCCGCCAAGGCAGCGACAGGTCAGGGTTGTCGAAGCCCTCGCCTTCCACCCGGATCGCGAACACGACCGCGACATCGCAGCTGCGGGCCAGCATCGCCGCCTCCGCAGCGCTCATACCGGGGTCGAACTCGACGGCGGCCTGCGGCGGCTTCCCGGCCTGCCAGCTAAAGCCTGCCTGGTCGTTCAGCAGCTTTCTCAGCTCAGCCAGCGGCGCCGACGGGTGCAGGTACAGGTTGCGGGCCAGGCCCATGATGCCCGGACCGCCGACCGGGACCACCGCCGCGTACCCGCCGGGCGGGGTGACGGCGCTGGAGCCGGTGCCGGCCGGCACGCCAAGCTGGGCGTAGCCGCCGATCACCGCGATCCGCGCCGTCGTCTCGGATTCCAGCGGCAGGATGCCATCGTTTTTCAGCAGCACGATGCCCTGCCGGCCGTTTCCAGTGCGATCTCGTTATGGGCAGCCATGTCCACCCTCGGCGGCGGCCTCCAGGCGTCGAGACCAGCGGCGAAGCGGGGTGGCGCCCCAGTCTGACATCACCCAGCAGGACGGCGCTGCCGCTGGCGTACTCGCCGTTGACCTTGTTGTAGCCGGTCATCACCGTGCCCGGCTGGGAGCGCTCGATCGCGAGCTGGAACGCCAGCAGATCCGACTCCCGGTGCGCGGCCGGGTCGATGACCGCGTCCAGCCAGTGCCGGTTCACCTCGTTGCAGTTCAGCGAGTAATGCTTGATCGTGGAGATCACGCCCTCCCCCTGGATCCCGTTGATTGACCCGGCGCACAGCACCGCCGACAGCAGCGGTCCTCCGACAGGTACTCGAACGTCCGCCCGTTGCGCGGGTCGCGGGCCAGGTTGATGCCGCCCGCCAGCTGGACGTTGAACCCGCGGCTCCTGGCTTCCCGCGCGATCATCCGGCCGCTGGCCCGGGCCAGCTCCGGGTTGCAGCTCGACCCAGCGCGGTGCCGGCCGGCAGCGCGGTGGCTGTGTCGCCTTCCCGGTGGCCGGGGTTGATCACGCCCAGGCTCGCATCGCTCATCAGCAGCGCGGGGATCCCCAGCCGCGCCACGCCTGGCGTGTATCCCGAGCTCATCGGCGTGCCCTCAGGAATGCGCTCGTCCCGCGGCCACACGCCGTGCGGAGTCGATCCCATCACGCTGACCAGCAGCGAGAACCGCTCCTCGTCCGTCATCTGCTCCTCAACCGCACGCGCGCGCTCATCAGCACGCGCATCCCTCGCTACAAAGCAGGCCCCCCGCGCCATGTCGCTTTCCCCGCGTCATCGACTTGAAGATCCATCCGGGCGGACACCGGTCCGGCAAGGGGCCGCCCCGGTGGTAAGTGTGCCCACGATCGGCCGCGTCACCCCAGGCCACCGGCGCAGGCAGCGCCAGCGCCGGAACCCGCGGCAGATCCGCGGCCGAACGCCGCGTCGTGCGCCGGCGCCTGCTTTGAAGGCGTCGGGCGGCCTTCTCCGGAGGTGGTCATCGCGGTAATACAGGCGGACACCGCCGGCGGCTCGCGGTCGCGGGATCTTCGCGGTCGCCGGTGCCATTCAGACGTCGGCGCCAGGGGCGGTTGCCCTCGTGGCGTTGTCGGCTCCGGTGGGTACTGTGCCAGCGTCGGCACCACACAAGGGAGCGGGTCATGGCGGACGTAGTGAACTATTTCGAGATTGGCTCTCCGGACGCGCAGGCCGCGCGGGCATTCTACGGCGGGTTGTTCGGCTGGGAGTTCGGCGAGCCCGCGATGCCGGCCCGGTACAGCATGATCGAGCAGGACAAGGGCGGGCTGTGGGACACTTCGGCGATGGGCGGGGCCAGCTGGGCGATCTTCTACGTCCAGGTCGACGACGTCCGGGCGGCAACCGCCCGCGCGCAGGAGCTGGGCGCGACGCTCGCTGTCCCGCTCGTCGACAACGGCCGGATCGAGTTCGCCCATCTCATCGACCCGCACGGCAGCCGGTTCGGCATCTGGCGGCCGAAGGATGCGTAACACCCCGGCGCTAGTTTGTCTCAAGGGAAACCCGGCGGCACGCCCAGGGGTGAGCTGAGGCGGACCTGCGACCGCTACTGGTCGAGCACGTCGAGCCGGCCGTCCATGGCGATGTCGTCGGCATCGCCCCAGGAAGGCCGATCGGCGGCGTCCGCAGCCGCAAACCCCGGAGGGCGCCGCAGGCATCGGCAAAGCCCGCGTCCGCGAACATCGCTACACGACGCCCTACGGCGGCACTTCATGACACGCAGTGGGACTAGACCAAGACGGCCCGTGAGACCGCGCATCCCCAGGCCAACGGGCATCTTCGCAGCTAGTGGCAGGTGTTGGGTTCGAACCAACGTAGGCTGAGCCGACGGTTTTACAGACCGTCCTGCCTATCCATCGGGATGGGCGCTGACCTGGAAAAACTCCTGGGCCACTCATGTGAATAGCCAGTCCTGTCCGCCATACGTCCGTGCGCTCCAGTTGCCACGAGCCCGCGTCCACGGACGGGCACGGACGGCGTCCGTATGAGTGGCTGACCTGCCGGTTCCGCACGCCCTGCTCGTCCTGCCGTGCCCACGGCGTGGCTACAGACAGCGCCGCAATCGTCTGCCGTGCGGACAGTGTGGCGTACGCATCGGAGCGCGCCGATGATCGCAGAGCGTCACGGAACTCTCTGAGACGGTCGCGCGAAGAGCCGTTCTGGGCGGTAGTCCGCACGAACTCGGTCCGCGTTCGGAGCGTCGTTCTGCTCGCGGTCGTCGTGCTTGCGCATTGGCAACGCGCGCCACTTGCCAGCCCGAGCGATCGCTGCGGCTGCGCCGCGGCTCCACTGCGGGTGCCCGCACGTCCTGGCCGCGACCGCGTCCCCCCGGTCAGTCCTGTCGGGTCAGCATGAACACCGGAATCTGTCGCGTGGTCTTGGACTGGGCATCGTCGAGCTGGGGATACTGCGCCAGCAGCCTCGGCCACAGCTCGGCGCGGGCGGTGTCGTCGAGTTCCTCCGCCAGTACCGTGAAGGTCTGGGTGCCCACTTCGGCCTTGATCCTCGGCTTGGCCTTGAGGTTGTAGTACCAGTTCGGGTGGGATGGCGATCCTCCGTTGGCGGCCCAGATCGCGAAGCGGCTATCTCCCTGAACCGAGTAGGCCAGCGGCGAGACGCGCTCGACCCCGGATCGTGCGCCAGTGTGGTGGATGAGAATCAGCGTGATGTCCGCCCATGGCCCGCCGACGCGTCCCCCATTCGCCCGGAACTCCTCAATGATCTTGCTGTTGTAGTCGCCGGTCCCGCTCTGAGCCGGGTTCGCCATGATGTCCTCCAAATCGCAGAAACGGCGCAGCCTGATCAAGCAACCCTGGGCTGTCCGCAGTCTCTGCGCGCGTCTGGGTGTCGCCTGCGAGCCGTTGCCTATGTGGGGTGCTGGGACCGGCCGGCGGAGAGTCCTCCTCCTGCCGGCCGTAGACGGTCTCCTCTCGGATGCTGCTGACGAGGACGAGCTTGTCATCGGCAGGTGACAGCATCAGCCACTCCGCCACTGGTCTCCGGGCGGACAGGTGCGAGTATCACGACGGTTCCCTTGTGGTCTGGAGGTACTCGTCGTGCCGGTGGAACCATGACACGTCGCCTTCGTTGCGGCCAAGCGGCGCACGATCCAGCCACTGCCACATCGGCCACAGCCCGTCGAAGCCGCGGGAATACGCGGAGTATGTGTGGAACACGTCGTCGCCGTCCCGCGCGAACGCGCTCATACCGGGTTGCTCGCCCGACCAGTCGCGCCAGGCGACGTTCTCCGCCTCGAGTCGCGCCTGGTCCTTGTAGTTGTACTCAACCGGTGCCACTGCGGGATCGATCGTCACATGGAAGTCGTAGTTGAAACTGCTGCCGAACGACGACACCCAGCGGAAGTCCCATCCCATGCGCTGCTTGTATGCGACGAGCTTGTCGAGCGGCGCGCGCGACACCACAACGAAGGCGACATCGTGGTGCTCGAAGTGCGGGACGCTGCCGGCGAAGCCGTCGGTGACGGCCGAGCAGCTCGGACAACCTTCGTCCCAGTCCGGGTCGAACATGAAGTGATAGACGAGCAGCTGCGAACGGCCGCCGAACAGATCGCGCAGCGACGCATCGCCGTCCTCGGTCGTGAACCGGTAGTCCTCCTCAACCCGCACCCAGGGCAGCTCCTGCCGCCGGCGCGCCAGTTCGTCGCTACGCCGCGTCAGTGCCTTCTCAGCCTCGAGCAGCCCCAGCCGGGCCGCAAGCCACTCCTCACGTGTTCCGGTCTTATGATCGGTCATCGTCCTCTCCCTCAAGTGGTTACAGCGGGGCTGGACATGGTTCGCGCCGGCGATGCTACGAATCTGGGCGTCGCGTCAGGTCCGCCGCCGGATTGGCGAAGCCGTCGCTTCTCCTTACTTGCGGGTGCGGCGCTTCCGCGAGCCGTTTGATCGCGCCGAGGCGCCGGTCCCACTGGACGGCGAGGTCAGCCAAGGCCCGGGTGGCCTGGTCAAGCCGGCCGGCCTCCACCCGGTAGAGCACCTCCCGGCCCTGCTTGCGCCGGCTGACCAGCGCGGCCTGCTCGAGCACGGCCAGATGCTTGGAGACCGCCTGGCGGGAGAACGGCACGTGGCCGGCCAGCCAGCTGGCGCTCACCTCGCCATTGCTGACCAGCAGGTCGAGGACGCGTCGACGAGACGGGTCGGCGATCGCCGACCACAGCTCGTCATCGCCCTGGGTCGTCATCCCGGCCGGCGTTCCGCCAGCACGCTGGTAAGACCGTCCAGGAACTCGCCCCAGCCGTCCCGGTGCTCGTCGGCGTATCGCTGCTTCTCCGCATCGGGCCACGCGAGCAGTTCGTGGCCGCTCTCGGTCACGCGAAGACGGGTCCGCTCCGCCCCCTCAGGCGTCAGCGTGAACTCCACCAGCATCGAGTTGCCGGCCACCGGCTCCTCGCCGCGTGGATGGTTCCAGCGGAACGAGAAGCGATTGGGCGGATCGACCGTCTCCACCACGACCGGGCCGCCCTGGTCCCCGAACCCCATGTAGCCGTAGGCGCCGGGCTCCGCCACCAGGTCCACCCGGTCAGCGAACCACAGGGTCATCTGGTCAGGCTCGGTGATGGTGCGCCATACCACCGCCGCCGGCGCCTCGATCAGGACCTCCCGCTCAATCAACAGGTATGCCATCAGTATCCGGTCCTCCCTGAGAGCGCCGGCGGTGCCGCCACCTGCCATCGCATGCCGGTCATCCCCCACGTCGCCTGATGTGCAACCTACGGTAGCACATCAGGCGCAGACATGCAACCGATGCTTGCAGTTGATGCACCGTTCGGGTTTCGTGAATGCGCAACTTATTGTTGCACATCTAACTCGCTACTTGCTACCATCGGTTGCATATTGAGGAGAGGGAAACGTGCAGGACCTCCTATACACCGGTGCCTCACCCGCTGGTACCCGAGGGCCCTCGGCGGAGGCTCGCCCGGCCCCGAGCGAGCCCTCGCCCTGCTGGCGGCGGCCTGCGGGTATGAGGGCTTCCCGCAATGAGCTGGCACCATTTCGAAACGGCAACTCGAGGACCGGAGGCAAACAATGACCGCACGCAGCGACCAGAAGACGAGCTTTACTTACACGACCTATATCCATGCCACACCCGAGCAGGTCTGGCAGGGCCTCACCGACCCCGCCGTCACCAAGCGCTACTGGCGGCACCACAAGGCTGGTGCGAAGACGTTTCGTTCTGACTGGAAGCAGGGCTCGACCTACGACATGGCGCACGAGGATGTCGGCCTCGTCGTGAGCGACCCCGAACAGGTGATCCTCGAGTCCGACCCCTGTCGCCGGCTGGCCTACACCTGGCACACCATCACCCCCGAGTGGGCGGCCAGTGTCGGCATGGACGAAGCCACCGCTCATGCGTGGCGCGCTGAGCCCCGCTCCAACGTGGCCATCGACATCGAGGACGCCGAGCAGGGCGTGGTCAAGCTCACGGTCGCCCACGAGGGCTTCGAGCCTGGCAGCGATGTCCTGCAGGCAATCTCGAACGGGTGGCCCGCCGTCCTTGCCAGCCTGAAGACCCTGCTCGAGACAGGGTCAGCGTTGCCCTGGGCGTAGCGGATTGGCCAGGCCGGGAACGGCGGAAGCCCCCGCCCCACCGGACGTCGCCCGCCGGGCTCCGACGAACTCCTGCCGGTCGTGTCAGAGCCCGTCGTGACGCGAGGACGCGCGGGTCGAACACCATCGCCCACCGGCGTGCCGCTCGGCTCGATCGCTTAGCCGATTTCGCCGATAGCAGGGATGGCCGTCGGACAACGCCAGCTCGGCGGCGCGCCATAACTTCGGGTGATCGGGTCAGTGATGGGCGCCCAGAGTCGATCTGTCAGGTGGCTGGGCTGTTGGCAGCTGTGCCGGTTCACATTGCGCGGCCTCGACATCCTGCACCGCCTGCACCAACTGCGTCCACGGCCGGCAAGACACCGGCAGCTGCCAGATCGGCTACGTCCTTTGCCAGCAGGGCCGGTCACCGTCGGTGATCTCAAGCGGTTCGCCGAACCGCTCGCTTGGCCCAGATCCTGTCCGCCATATGTCCGTGAGTAGCGGACCGTTCGAACACGTGACCAGGCATGCGGTGGGCAGTGTCGTTTGGTCGAATATGCACTCGTGCAACGAACTGTGGGACCGTTTCGCAGGTCAGCGCAACGTAATCGAACGCACTAGGGAGTGCCTAGAAACATGCCCGTCGGCCAAGAGCCCGGCGAGTGATGGTCGCACTAGAGTTGAGCGAGCGGTTCGCAGACCGCTCGCCGTATCCGAGCGGAGTCACTAGGACAAGATCGCTAATCGCCGAGCTGGCCTGCAGGAACTACGAAGTGTGGTCAGTGGCAGGTGTTGGGTTCGAACCAACGTAGGCTGAGCCGACGGTTTTACAGACCGCTCCCTTTGGCCACTCGGGCAACCTGCCGTCCGCCGTCCCAGAGAACGGCATTGTGAAGGATAGCGGACCCG
>JBAUAR010000202.1:0-1680 GCA_049675875.1 Streptosporangiaceae bacterium | reverse complement strand
TCGCCGGGATCCTCGATGAAATCGAGCACTTTGGACCACCAGACCGACTGCGCGTAGGCGTCAATGGCGTCAACCGTCGTGTGCGATATGCGGCTCGTCATGGCGACGATCTTGTGGTCGAACGGTGTCCCCGTCAAACCATTTCGCCTCCTCGAATCGCCAGCGGCAGACATGTTCTGATCTGTCAAGCCGCTGATTGCTGGTGCTGGGTCCAGGCGGATCGCTCGTCGTAGGGAGCGCGGGTTTTGAGGCAGCCGTGCAGGATGCCGACGAGGCGGTTGGCGAGCTGGCGGAGTGCGGCCTGGTGGCCGATGCCGCGGTCGCGCAGTTGCTGGTAGTAGGCGCGGGCGCCGGGTGAGCCGCGCATGGCGCAGAACGCCCACTGGTGCAGGGCGTCGGCGAGCCGGCGGTTGCGGGCGTAGCGGGCCAGCACGATCTTCTTGCGGCCGGAGGCGCGGGTGATCGGCGCGGTTCCGGCACAGTTCTTGCGTGCTCGCGCGTCGGCGAAGCGACGCGGGTCGTCGCCGAACTCGGCCATAATCCGGGCGCTGAGGATGGTGCCGAGTCCGGGCTGGCTGGCGTAGATGTCAGCGTCCCGGTGGCGGCCAAAATGGCTGGCCACCACCTCGCCCAGCTCGTCGATCTGGCTGTTCAGGGCGCGGATCATGGCGACGTACCCGGACACGGTGGCGGCGTAGGCGGCCTGGACCGGCGGCGGCTGGCGCAGCTGCGGTTCGCGCAGCAGGGCCTGGATCTGCCGGCTTCTGGCCACCGTGTCGCGGCGGTTGGCCCGGCCTAGCGCGGCGACGATTTTGACCGCGTCGGCCTGCGGCGAATCGCCGGCAACCGCACGGTGATGTGCCCGGTCCAGACGGACGATCTCGGCCAGCAGGTGCGCGTCCGCGCCATCTGACTTCGCACCGGAGGTGGAGTGCCGTTGCCGGTACCGGGCCACCGACAACGGGTTCACCGGGAACACCTCATGCCCGGCCGCGACCAGTGCCTGCACCCACGGGCCCCGCTCGGTCTCGATCCCGACCTTCACCCGCCCCGCAGCCTCGCCCTCGGGCAGCTCAGCCCACTCCGCCGGCATGCGTGCGGCGATCAGCGAGTGCAGCCGCGATATCCCGGCCAGCCCTTCCGGCAGCCGCTGACGCGCCAACCGCTGGCCGGCCTCGTCCACGATCTCGATATCATGATGATCTTCAGCCAAGTCATCGCCGACGAACAGCATCTACCCTCCCGCGGCACCTGTCCCGAACAAGATGGCAGCGTCGAGGAGACAGCCAGCGATCTAATGGCCAAGTGCTCACCAGCGAACGCGCCCGGGGCACGTCATCCCATCAGCGGTCAGCCTCCTCACGACCAGCGGGCGCACGGTCTGCCGCAAGACCTCCAAGGGCCAGATGAGTGGAGTGCTGACCCGCCAGCCGCTACCGGAGCCGAGCCTGTCAAAGAAGCCCGGCAGAAGCCATTAGATGAGGATGTCGAACGACTTGCAGGAGTGGCACGTTGTACGACGGAACCGCGATCGGGCCGCAGGCCGCTGGCTCGGCTCGCGGTACCCGGGCGCGTCAGCTCGCGGGCTCGCCGTTGCTGTGACCGCGGGCAGGAGCCGCGGCCTGGAATGCCAGTGCGCAGGAGTTGATGCAATAGCGCTTACCGGTCGGTGCCGGCCCG
>JBAUAR010000201.1:0-4623 GCA_049675875.1 Streptosporangiaceae bacterium | reverse complement strand
CAGCTGGTGAGAGCCCCTGTGGCTGGCGGGCAGCTGCCCAGGCTGCCGGAGCCGCAGACAAGGGAGACGCCCTCCGTCCCCTGCGTGAGTCTGGAGGCGTTACCGTCGGCCCGCTGGCCGGCGACATCAGACGTGCAGGCACCGAGCGCACAGCTCTTGGCAACTGCCAGCGCCGCCGCGTCGGCGCCGTTTTGTAGCTCGGCGCGTTCCTGATAGAGCTGGCCGACGTCGAGGACCAGGACGCCCATCCCTGTCAGCACGCCGGCGCCGAGGAGTATCGCAACAATCGCCCCGATTACGCCGCGCTCGTCGTGTCGCAGCCGGAGCTGGAGCAGCCGAACCAGCGAGGCCATCAGGTCTCGCACGGCATGACTCCCTGAGCAGTGAGCGTGATCGGGGCGCCGAGGCCGGAACTACCGATCAGATCGGCAATCGCGCCGATTGGCGTAATGAACGAGAACGGATAGCTGACATCGACCTGCGCGTCTGCGGCCGGCCCAGCGCCCGGCGCGCAGCTCGCCGCCACCGTTATGGTGACCCCGCTCAGGTCCGGGGCGGCCGCCGCGACGCGCGCCTGGATGGCGGCGCTGGGGTAACCCAGCGCGGCAAGCCTCGCTCCCTCGCGAGCCGCTCCGGTCAGTTCTAGCTGCGCGTTCAGCGCACGTCCGAAGTCGATGATCCCGAACACGATCAGCAGCAACACCGGCAACACCAGTGCGAACTCGACCGCAACAGAGCCACGATCCCGCGCCTTGCGGCCCTTCGACGGTGGCCGGTTCATCGCCAGCTGCCCTTTCTTCGGACCTAGCGCGGCCGGACGGGCCGACCCGACAGCCGCGTCGGCCGCCGACCCGAAGATGACCTGCGCGACACCGCGCGCCCGCAGGTCCTGGACGTGGCCGCCGATGCGTCCTTCCCTTCCAGCACCCGTCAGAAGTACCGCTAGCCCTTACCGGTGATTCTGGCTGCGAAGGTTGAGAAGACACCGCCGAGCGCGGGCCCGAAGATTGCTAGCCCACCGATCAGGACCACGGCAACGCCAATCAGCAGGAGGGCATACTCCACGGCGGTGATGCCGCGATCGTCGTGGCGCACGAGGTTAGTCAGGATTGCGAAGGCCTTAAGCATCGGGGGTGCTCCCTCGGAGGTCTGGAGGTCGATGGCACGTTCTTAACCCACCGGACGGCGTCAGGCGCCCAGCATTGGACACCCTCGACCAAGTCGCCCTCGCAGCGCTATCGGGCGCACGGCTAGACAATCCAGCAGAACAGCCGACACGTCAGGCGATCGGCTAATCCCGGTCACCAACCGGCCGACATGGCGCTCCGCCCGGCCGGTTCTTGACCGAATCCGCCCTGATCGTCCCGCCGCGGACCTACGGTGGAGCGACATGAACCCGATATGGGCAGCCGCTGGCGTCGTCGTGGGCCTGCTGGCTGGGGCCGCGCTCAGGGGTACCGTCTTCAGATTGTCCGTGGCGAGCGGCGAGCCGCAACGGATCGCCTGCCCGCAGTGCAGCGCGCCCGCCAACAGCCGGTTGGTCCTAAGGTGCGGGCGGTGCCGAAGTAGCTTCGGCACTCCGCTGGCTCTGGAACTGAGTACCGCTGCGGTCCTGGCACTGGTGCTCAGTCGGTTCGCGGGCCAGGCCGACGTGCTGGCGTTTGCTTTCTTTGGCGTACTGGGCGTCGCACTCGCCGCGATAGACATTGCGGTCCAGCGACTCCCGGACGCGCTCACGTTGCCGGCGTACCCGATCTTGATCACGTTGCTGACCGGTGCAGCCATCGCCAGTCACGACTTCACTGCGCTGCTGCGGGCGCTGCTAGGAGGTCTGGCGCTGGCCGGCGTCTATCTGTTGCTGGCGCTCGTGCGTCCTGGCCAGCTCGGCGGCGGCGACATTAAGCTCGCGGGCGTCGCCGGGCTGGCGCTGGGCTGGCTCGGCTGGCCGATCCTGATCGTCGGAACTGCCCTCGGCTTCGTGCTCTCTGCCATCGTCAGTGTGGCCTTGCTCGTGGCACGACGCGTCACGCTGCACAGCGGGATTAGCTTCGGCCCCTTCCTCCTTGGCGGTGCCCTGCTCGCGATGCTCGCTGCCGGGCGCTGACCAGAGTCTGGGCACTGTCACCCGCTGCGACCTGCAGATTTCACGACGGGACGACGCCCCAGTGTTTCTCATGCCGTACGCGGCACTACGGTTCGTGATCAACCTGTCACGGAACGAAGGTTAATTTTCCATAACGATCGGTTAATGCGAGCATTCTACCGACAAGTACAGTGAAATCTGATTCTCGACCTCGGGTCCGGGGTCCAAAAGCGCGCTAGCTACTCAAGGACGACAAACTAGACACGATTTGCTGGTCCAAAAAGGCGGCCAACGTCTCCGTGGGGGGGAAGTTGCAATGCCAATCCATCTCGGCATAGTGGACGCACAGACGCTCACCCGTTATGGCTTGCGCGAACTCGTTTCTCAGCATTCAGACATTGAACTGGTGGCCGAGTGTCAGTCGGCCGCAGAGGCGTCCGACATGGTCGCCGCCGTGCGGCCCGACGTGGTGATCGTCGACGTAGTCCTGCCCGATGGTGACGGGCTCCGGCTGGCCCGTGAGTTCCGAGACCGTTACCCTGACCTTGGCATCGTGATGCTGACGTCGCAGCAGGAGGACGACGTACTGTTCCGGGCTCTGGAGTGTGGGGCGTCGGCGTTCGTCTCGAAATCGGCGCCGCTGCAAGAGGTGGTCTGCGCGATCCGGCACGCAGCCGTCGCCGCCTCGTCTTTCACCGCTTCGGGCCTGGCGTTGGCGCTAGCACGACGCCGCACGACGCAGGACCGGCTGGCGCTCAGCCCGCGCGAGACCGAAGTTCTGCGGTTGCTGCACGACGGGCTGTCAGTTCCCGCCATCGCCATGGAAATGTTCATCAGCGTGTCCACCGCGAAGACCTACGTGGCGCGACTGTACGAAAAGCTGGGCGCCGCGAATCGCGCACAGGCGCTGATGACCGCCATGCATCACGGCCTGATCCAGTATCAGCAGGACACGGCATCCCCGGCTCTGGCCAGTTGGCCTGGCAGCCGCGCACATGCGGACCGGCGTCTCGGCGTCGCGCGATCACTGGCCCTCGTTGAAAGCGGTCCGGAATAGGCGGCGGATCTGTCTCGCCGGCCCGTCACTCTGCTTATGAGCCGGGCCGCTAGAGCTGTCGGATCATCGCCGTGCACACCTCAGGCTCGGTCATGGCCGTCCGCGGAGGTACGAGCCGATCACGCCACCGGCCGGATCGCCGCGGACTGCCGTCTCACGCTCCTGCCCCGGGCGATCGTCGCGGCGTACCGTCGGCCGGTCCGATGCTGGCGGCGAGCGCCTAAGATCCTGGTGAGCGAGTGAGCTACCCACTTCGCCTCGGCGCGGCACCGCGGCCGAATGTGCAACTGTTCATTCGTTGCCGAAGGGAGTGTGACCGTCGTTGGCGGAGGGGCCGGCCGCGGCTCGAGACGAGGTGGCCGCTCTGCTGAGCATGATGCAGAGGGTGCTCGGCCGTGAGCACCCCGACACTCTGGCGACCCGGAGCGAACTGGCCAGGCTGACTGGCGAGGCGGGCGATCCGGTGGCAGCGCGAGATCAGTTGACTACCCTGCTGCCCGTCCTGGCGCGAGTGCTCGGCCGTGAGCACCCAGACACTTTGACCGCCTGGAGCGAGTTTGCCCGGTGGACTGGTGAAGCAGGAGACGCCGCCGAGGCCCGGAACCAGTTCGCCGCTCTGGTGAGCATCCGCGAGCGGCTCCTCGGCCCCGAACATCGCCGCACGCTCGCCGCCCGCAGTAACCTCGCCCACTGGACCGGCCAGGCTGGAGACGCTCAGGGAGCCCGCGACCAGTACGCCAGCCTGGTGCCCAGCTATGAACACGAGTTTGGTCCGGAGCATCCACGGACCCTGAGCGTGCGCGCCAGCCTGGCAGGTTGGATCGGGGTCGCTGGTGACAGCGCCGAGGCTAGCAATCAGTACGCCGCGCTCGTGCCAGTCCACGAACGTACTCTCGGTCGCAAGCACCCGGATACGCTCGCCATCCGCGAGGACCTCACGTTCTGGAGCAACCAGGCGGGCAGGCGTCCCCGCAGGCGGGGACGGCAGAAATAGCTGCGACTGCCAGCTAACCCGCAGAACCCGGCTCAGCGCCTCCGCCAGTCAACCCTGCGCCGGCCACTACCGGGAGCCAGCCAGGACGGGTGGTCTCGAAGGCGTCGATGGCTGCTTCGTGCCGCAGGGTCAGGGCGACGTCGTCGAGTCCTTCCAGTAGCCGCCACTGGGCGTAGTCGGCGATCTGGAAGGGCTCGGCGGCGGCACCGGCGGCTATGGTCCGGGCGGCTAGGTCGATGACGACGTGGGCGTCGGGGTCGTCTGCTACCGCGGCGGCGAGGCGGGCTGCTGCGTCGTCGGTCACTTGTGCGGGCAGAAGCCCGGCGCTGATGGAGTTGCCGCGGAAGATGTCGGCGAAGCTGGGTGCTATGACGGCCTGGAAGCCGAAGTCCTGCAGTGCCCAGACCGCGTGCTCGCGGGATGACCCGCAGCCGAAGTTGGGGCCGGAGATCAGCACCCTGGCCTGGTCGGCGCCGGGCTGGTTGAGCG
>JBAUAR010000200.1:0-3297 GCA_049675875.1 Streptosporangiaceae bacterium | reverse complement strand
CGCAGCGAGTGCGCGCCAGACCGGCGGCCGCCACCGCCCGGCAGCGGCGGGCTGCCGGCCCACGATGAGAAGCCCGATGACGCCGGCCGCCGCGGCCAGCACGTCCACGTGACCGGACGCGATCAGGTCCCACAGCAGCAGCGGGTTGATGGTCCAGAGCAGGTGGGCTCGCAGCCGCGCGGCCGGCCGGGGGCGCAGCACCCGGTCCAGCACGACCGCGACGGCCGCGAACCCGATCGCGTTCCAGAGCTTGAGCCAGAGGACGATCCGCGCTATCGACTCCCCGCCGAGCCGGGCGGCCAGGTACTGCTCGAAGGTGGCCGCAGGGCCGTACAGGCTCTCTGCGTACTGCCAGCGGGCCGGTATCGACTGGCCGAAGAACGGCTCGGTTAGCCGCAGGTAAATCGGCGTTACCTGGTACGGGTTATGGCCAAGCAGCAGGATCCGGCCGTATGCGGCGTAGTCGAGCGCATCGGTCGAGCCGACCGGGGGCAACACGGTCAGCAGCACAACGGTGACCGCCGCCGCCACGAAGATGAGGCGAAGCGGACCCTTAGCCCCCCAGCGCGCCGCCAGCAGACCCGCCACCAGACCGCCGAGCGCCAGCACGGCGGCCACCCAGAGCGCGATGCTCACGAGCTCCGCCGAGACCTGGACAGAAGTCAGCTGCCACGGCGGCCCGAACCGTGGCATCGGTATCGCTGGACTCATCCAGTCCTGCCGGACCAGCGAGGCGCCGATCATAATCAGCAAGGCCGCGCCGATGCCGATGCCCGAGAGCCAGCCGCACAAGCGCACTGGCTTGCGCGGCGCCGGGGCAGGGCCGACGGCCTCACGCGGCTTGTCGACGCGGACGGAATCAGTCATGGTTCCACCGGTGGCAGGCTGGCGCGGCGCGCCGGCGAGCCCCGGCCCGTGCCGCGATGGATTGTGGCCAGACGCGCGGAGCTGCCCGCCCCGTCAGCGCGGTCACGTCCCCCGCGCGCCTGCCAGTCCCCTACCCGGTACGGATGCGGGGGAAAACTCGGCTGGGCGCAGGCGTACATCAGGAGGCGTGACGGCTTTATCCAGATACGCCGGGCGAGGGCGACAGTCGGCTAGCCGTCTGCCCAGATGGCATCCGCAGCGGCAGGAATCACCGTCGTAGGCCGTTCGGGTGGCGCCAGCGTGCGGCTCAGCACCAGCGAGCCGAGCGCCAGTGCGACATCGCACGCGCAGGCAACCCAGAACCCGGTGACATAGCCGCCGGCCCGTCCGCCGGCGGCCAGCGCGAAGAAGGCCAGGCTTACCACGGCGATGCCGATGGTGCCGGACATCTGCTGGGTGGTGATGAGCACGCCGGTAGCTGCCCCCGAGTCGGTGACGGGGACGCGGCTCAGCACGACGCCGATGATCGGCGGGATCAGCAGTCCCTGGCCGAGGCCGAACAGGGCCACTCCCGCCACCAGGAGGGCGTCCGGTGACCGCGGTCCGGCCGCCGCGATGAGCGCCAGCAGCCCCGCCACCTGCAGCGCGGCCCCGACGGTCAGGGTAGAGCGGCCGTAGCGTGCCACCAGCACGCTGCTCGACAGGCTGGCCACGAAGTTGCCAGCCGCCAGCGGGACGAACGTCAGCCCGGCCTCGAGCGGGCTGTCCCCGCGCCCGAGCTGAAGGTACAAGCCGAGGACGAAGAAGAACGAGCTGATCGTCGCGTAGAGCGTCACGTTAACAAGCAGTCCGCGCCGGAAGTCGGGCGAGCGGAACAGGCCGAGATCCACCAGGGGTTGCCGGCTGGCGCGGACCCGGCGCTCCCACCAGACGAACCCGGCGCCGACGAACGGCACCGTCGCCAGACTTGCCCAGCACCAGGGCGGCCAGCCGAGGGCCCCGCCTTCGACGACCGGAAGAATCAGCAACCCGGAGGCGAGCGTGAGCAGCCCGACGCCGACCAGGTCCAGGCCGGGTCTGGTCGGCGACCGGGACTCCGGGACGCACCGCAGTGCCAGCGCGAACGTGACCGCGGCCACCGGCAAGTTGACCAGGAAGATGGGCCGCCAGGTCAGGCCCAGGATGTCGGCCGACAAGATGATGCCGCCGAGCGCCTGGCCACTGACCTGGCCGAGGGCGATGGTCACCCCGTACAGGGCGAGCGCGGCGCGCCGCTGCCGCGCGCCGAAGGTGACGCGGATGATCGACAGCACTTGCGGCACCATGAGCGAGGCCGCCGCGCCCTGCAGGAGGCGGGCGGCGATGAGCACACCGGTCGTCGGCGCCACGCCTGAGGCCACCGACGTTACCGTGAACAGGATCATCCCGCCGAGGAAGATCCGGCGGCGGCCGTACCGGTCGCCCAGTCGCCCGCCGGTCACCAGGCCCAGCGCGAACGTGAGGCCGTAGCCGCCGACGATGAGCTCCAGCGCGGACGGCCCGCTGCCGAGGTCGCGATGCAGCGCGGAGGTGGCGACGTTGACCGCGAAGAAGTCGAACGTGTTCATGAACAGGCCGGGGAGGATGACCGCCAGGGTCAGCCACCCGCGATGGGCCGTCATGCTCGCTAGTCGGCGGCGCCCGCCAGCATTTCGAGGTCGAGCGCCTCCCGGACGATCGGGTCGTCGTCGGTGCCGAGGACGCGCCAGTCCTCGCCCGGCTCGAGAATCTTCTCGGCCCCGCGAATCGACCGGTAGTCGAGATCACCGGCGACGGCCGGCGGTTCCTTGCCGTCGGCCAGGTCCCTGGCCGCCCGCAGCAGGATGTGCCGCATCCGCGTGATCGCCAGGTCGGTGGAGCCGAGCTTCTCCTGGCTGCGGTCGTAGATCGGGCCCATCGACTCGGTCACCATGAGGTCCTGGCTCACGAAGTCCGACACGCCGCTGAACGTCGAGTTCCGCTGCACCTCGCGGTCGATCTGGAAGTCGTTCTCTTTGGTGTAGAGGCGGGGGATGACGCCGTCGGTGAACGACGATATCGGCGTCGAGAACGGCGCGACCGCGAACAGATTGGTGCCGCCCAGGTTGCGCGGATTCAGCCGGGTGACGGGCCCGACGAAGTAGCGCCAGCAGTTCTCGTCGTCGATCGGGACGAACATCCCGTGGCCCACGCTGAACGGGATGCTGGCGACCACGGTGCTGTAGGGCAGTGCATACGCGGTGATGCGCACGTGGGTGTTGCCGTTCGGGGTGGTGCGGATTCCCGCGTACCGGTACCCGTACCACGTCTCGTCCAGCTCCAGCCGCGGCGCCCGGTCATGCCGCCAGAACTTCCACGACATCGCGTTCGACGGATAGCCCGGCTTGTCCGACCCGTCATCGGGAATGTCGT
>JBAUAR010000199.1:0-6630 GCA_049675875.1 Streptosporangiaceae bacterium | reverse complement strand
AGCTCGCGCTCCAGGTACCAGCGAATCGCAGCCGGGGCGGCGAACTCGCCCTCGAGCACCGGGTTGTGCGCCGACCACGGCCGCTCGACCGTCAGCCGCGAGTACCGGCCGGCCCGGTCGGCCGCCGTCATGGCGTCGCACAGCCGCGCGACCTCGGCCCGGCGCGCGCTCTCCGGGATGACCGAAAAGTCCAGCGTCATCGAGGTCATCCAGACATCATGCCGCGCACCCGCGCCAGGATGACGACGAGGAGGGGAACGGCGGTGTCAGGGGCGAGTGCCGAACGACGGCCGCCCCGGCTGCACCGGCAAAACCGCGTACGCGTCGCGGACCCAGTCGCGCAGCAGCGGCCGGGTCTCGCGCGGGTCGATGATGTCCTCGACGCCGAACCGCTCGGCGGTGCGGAACGGGCTGCGCACCGCGTCCAGTCGCGCCCTGATTTCGGCGAGCAGCATCGCCGGGTCCTCTGCCGATTCGAGGTCGGCCCGGTACGCGGCCTCGATCCCGCCCTCGACCGGCAGCGAGCCCCAGTCCGCCGATGGCCAGGCCCACCGGCGGACCAGCCGGTGCCGGTTCACCAGTCCGGCGCCGCCGACGCCGAACACCCGCCGCACGATGATCTCGGCGGCCGGCACGCTCGCCTGGTAGACAGCGCTGATGGCACGGACCCCGTGCCGGATGGTGCCGCGCTGCTCGGCTCTCGTGCCGATCAGCAGGCCCGGTTGGTCGGTGAACGTGACGATCGGCAGGTGGAACGTGGTGCAGAGGTCGACGAGCCGGATCACCGCGTCCGCACCCTCGGCGGTCATGCAGCCGCCCGACGCATACGGGTCGCAGCCGACCACCCCGACCGGGTGGCCGTCCAGCCGGGCCAGCGCGGTGAGGATGGAACCGCCGTAGCGCTGCACCTCGAGCACCGAGCCGGTGTCGAACACCGCGGCCAGTATGGAGCGGACTCGGTAGGGCTTGCGCCGGTCCCGCGGCACGGCCGACAGCAGCGCCGCATCCCTGCGGTCCGGCGAGTCGGCCCGGTCCGCCGTCTGCTGGACCGGGGGCAGGGCATACGCACTCGGCGGCAGGTACGACAGGAACCGGCGGATCAGCCCGAACGCCTCGAGCTCGGAAGCGGCGATCAGGTCAACGGCCCCGTTCCCCGCATGAACGCGCGCGCCGCCCAGTTCCTCCTTGTCGACGTCCTCGCCCACCCCGCTCTTGACCACCGGCGGGCCCGCGACGAACAGCTGCGACGTGCCCGCCACCAGTATCGACAGGTGCGCGGCGCAGAGCCGCGCCGCGCCGAGACCAGCCACCGGTCCGAGCCCGGCCGCGATCACCGGCACCACCGACAGGTTGTCCACGACGCGGTCCCAGCCGGGGTTCACGGGAACGTAGGTAAAGCCGTGCTGTTCGAGTGACTTGACGCTGCCGCCCCCGCCGGTGCCCTCGACCAGCCGGATGATCGGCAGCCGCAGTTCGCCGGCGAGCTGCTCGGCGTAGATCTGCTTGCCGGCGATGGCCGCGTCGGCCGCACCGCCGCGTATGGTGAAGTCGTCGCCGCCCACGACCACCTTGCGGCCGTCGATCCGGCCCGTGCCCATGACGAAGTTGGCGGCCATAAAGCCGGCGAGCTGGCCGGCGTCGTCGTAGTCGGCTTTCCCGGCCAGCGCGCCGACCTCGCGGAACGAGCCGTCATCGAGCAGCGCCGCGATCCGCTCCCGGACCGTCAGCCGGCCCGCGTCATGCTGCCGGGCGATCTTGGCGGGCCCGCCCATTTGCTCGGCGAGCTGCTGCCGCCTGGCCCGCTCGTCCAGTTCCGGTTGCCATGTCATTGCCGACACAAGCTAACTCACTCGAGCCGCCGCCAGCCAGTGACTGCTGCGACGCTGGTGCAGCCCGCGAGCTCAGGCGCTCGCTTCGTAAGCGCGACGCAGCAGGTCGAGCGCTTCGCCGTCCAGTTCCGCCACGGTCTGCAGCGCTACCCGCACGTTGAGCCCGCCGCCGCGCTGTTCCTGCCGTCCAGCAGCCGGCCACCCGGCGTGGCGCCGTCGAGCCGCAGCACCAGGTCGGTCCTGGTCCGGGTAGTGGGCCGCACCGCCGCGAAAGTGCGGCGCGGCGTCAGCAGTGCTGTATACGTCGTGCGGGCCTGCACGTCGACGGGTCCGAGCGCGTGCGTCGCCGCCACCACCGCGTCCAGGATCGGACGGAGCTGCGGCCGGTCGGCCTACAGACCGTCGAGCAGCTCGTCAGCGGACGCGAGCAGGTAGTCGGGATAGCCGAACCGCTCCATCACCAGCAGCATCTGCTGGTATCCGGTGACTCCCGCGCTGCCCAGCCACGTCCGGAGCGCTCCCTCGTCAGCGATGCCCGGCTGAGCTGCCATCCGCTCGTTCCACCACGCGAGGTCGTGCCCGGTATCCCGGATGAGCGCCGTCGTGATCGACGCCCGCATCTCAGCCCAGGTGTGTGCCGGCATGACGCCATTGTGCCGGTTCCCCCGGCCAGGCCCTCTCGATCGCGGTGCAAACCCGCAGATCCGCAATCAGCCTTGCCGCGGCGGCAGCGGGGACCGCCGCTTGGACGGCCGCTCGGACCGGTCGGGCGGGGTAACCGAGGGCTGGACGGCCAGCCGCTCCAGCGTGAGCCGGATCGCCTCGGCAAGCTGCGGGTCGCGGCCGGCTGCCCAGTCCTCCGGCGAGATGACCACCTCCACGTCCGGATCGACGCCGTAGTTCTCCACGCCCCAGCCGAATCTGTCGAACCAGAACGCGTACTTCGGGATGCTCATCGAGGTGCCGTCGACAAGCTCATGCAGCGGCACGTCGATCCCGATGACGCCGCCCCAGGTCCTGGTCCCCACTACCGGCCCGAGCCCAAGACTCCGGATCGCGGCGGTCACGATGTCACCGTCCGAGCCCGCGAACTCGTCGGCAAGGGCCACGACAGGTCCGCGCGGCGCGTCGCCCGGATAGGTCCCCGGCTCCCCGTACCTCGGTACGTCCCATGCGATCACCCGGCGGGCGAGCTTCTCCACGACGAGCTCCGAGGTATGCCCGCCATGATTGCTGCGCACGTCGATGATCAGCGCGTCCCGTGCCATCTCGGTACGCAGGTCGCGGTGGAAGTCAGCCCAGCCCTCCGCGACCATGTCCGGCACATGCAGGTAACCGATCCTGCCGTCGCTGGCCGCACGGACCAGCCTGCGCCGCCCGGCCACCCAGTCCTGGTAGCGCAGCCGCCGCTCGTCAGCCAGCGCGACCACCACGGTCCGCCGTGGCTCGCCGCCACCCGCCGGGCGGATGGTCAGCTCCACCGGCTGTCCCGCGGCGCCGACGAGCGATCCGCCAGGGCCAGCCGCGGGATGCAAGGGCTGGCCGTCCACCGCGAGCAGTTCGTCACCCGCGCCGATCTGCTCGCCCGGGGTGGCCAGCGGGGACCGTGCCCGCGGGTCGGAGGACTCGCCGGGAATGACCCGCACGACTCGCCAGCTGCCGTCCTCGCCGGGCTCGAAGTCGGCGCCGAGCAGGCCGACAGCCGTCTTGGCCGGCTTCTCGGTCCCGAAGATGTCCGCCCCTGGCGCAAGCACGTAGGCGTGGGACGTGCCGGTCTCGCCGAAGATCTCCCAGAGCACGTCCGCGAACTCGCTGGCGCAGCGGATCCGGTCCAGCAGCGGCCGGTAGGTGTCGACTACCTGCTGCCAGTCCACATCGGCCATGTCCGCAATCCAGAAGTCGTGGCGCATCATCCGGCCCGCCTCGGCGTAGCCGTTGGCCCACAGTGCTGCCGGGTCGGCCAGGTACCTGGCGCGGGACTTCTCGACGGTGATCTCGTCCTCGGGGTTCTCCGAGTTGCGCTTCCGATCGGCGGGCACTATCCGCAGCCTGCCGTGGTCGCTGGTGACCAGCCTGGTGCCGTCCCCGCTGACCTCGAACCAGTCGAGTTCCTCGGCAAGTTCCTCGGTCTTCCGGTTGTCCAGGTCGAAGCGTTCCAGCGACGGCCGCGGCCGGTCGTCGCCGAGCGGATCGGCTCCGCCCTCGCCCAGGGTCCCGGCTACGGGCTCGCGCAGCCAGGCAAGCCCGCCCTTGACCGCGCGCAGGGATGCGTACCGTGCCTCCGGGACAGGCACGCGGGCGACCCGCTCGGGCAGCCCATCAGCGTCGACGACAACAGTCGCCGGTGCCTCGGCGTGCTGCTCGCCGCCAGCGCCCGGCTCGTCGGATCCGGCCCGATCGGGTCCTTGCTTCCGGCCGGGAGCCCGGCCATCGCGGGTCGGCGCGAATGGCGACGGGGTCGCCGCCGCCAGCGGCACCAGGTACGGACGGGACCCGTACGGGAACGACAGGTCGAAGAAGTGCGCGTCATACACCGGGTCGAAGCTGCGCCGCGACAGGAACGCCAGATACAGCCCGTCGGGGGTGAACGCCGGATCGGTATCCACGAACCGTCCGTCGGTGACATCGACGATCGTGCGGTCGGCCGGCCTGGCCATCCGCAGCTGGCGCAGTTGCGGAGACACGGGCTCCGACCAGGCCAGCCAGGCCGAGTCCGCCGACCATGCGAGCCCGGTGACCGGGCCCTTGTCCGACACCGGCAGCTCGCTCACCCCGCCGGATGCGACCTCCACGGTGCGCAGCCGCCCATCGCGGGAGGCGACGGCTACGGTGCGCCCGTCCGGCGCCGCGGCAAGCTCTGACACCCAGCCCAGCGCACCGGCGGCCAGCCGGCGCGGTGCTGCGGTGCTCCCTGGCTCGTCGCCGTCCGCCGGACCCGACGGCTCGGCCGGGGCCATCTCGAGCGCATCGGCACCCTCGGCGTCGGTGACCCAGATGACCTGCCCGGTCGTGCCCAGCACCCTGGGCAGCCTCGCCCGGACACCGGGCACGACCGACAGCGCCCTGGCCGGCCCGTCCCTGTGCGTCAGCCAGTGCACGGTGCCGCGAACCTCGACCGCGCTGCCCAGTCCGGTCTGGTCGCAGCTCAGGGAGCCCAGGTGGTCGGCGCCCGAAATCAGACGCGGCGCGCGCTGCGCTGCCGTGGCGCTCAGGCTGACCGCCAGGCGACGAGGCTGCGCGTCCTGCAGATCCTCGACAAGCCAGATTTCACCCGCGCACTGGTAGACCACGCGGCTGCCGTCGCTGCTGGCGTTGCGGGCGTAGAACCCGTCATGGTCGCTGTGCCGGCGCAGGTCGCTGCCGTCCAGCCGACAGGAGTACAAGTTTCCCGTGCCCTCGTGGTCGGACAGGAACGCGAGCCGGTCGCCGACCAGCATCGGGCTGGCGAACTGCGTCCGCAGGTCTGCCGCGACCCTGGTGAAGCGGAACGAGCCTTGGTCATCGCCGGGCAGGCCGGCCCAAAGGCGCCCTGCGGTGCCACCCCGGTATCGCTTCCAGAACGCAGGCTCGCGTCCTCCAGTCCCGTTCAGCAGCGCGACGGCTTGCGACCGGATCGCCAGGTCCGCTACGGGACCGAAAGCCAGTCGCCGGGCCGGGTGCTCGGTGACCGGCACCGCGTGCGCCCAGGAGTGGTCGGCCTGTCCCTGCGCGGCCGCCGTGATGGCGAGGACTTCTCCCTCGGGAGTCCAGCCGCACGTCCTGGTTGACCTGTTCCCCCAGTAGGTAAGCCGGCGCCCGCTGGCACCGTCGCGGTCGGCCACGTACACCTCGGGCTGGCCGTCACGGTGCCCCGTCCAGGCAACCTGCGAGCCGTCCGGCGAGAACCGGGGGTGCGAGGCGCCAGCGTTGTCGGCCGACAGCCGCCAGGCCCGGCCACCGTCGGCCGGAGCGAGCCAGACGTCGTCCTCCGCTACGAAGCAGAGCAGATCGTCGTTGATGTGCGGGAAACGGAGATATCCGGCCGTAGTCACCTGGCCATCGTAAGCCGACCGCAGACAACGCCGGGCGCGGACTAGCCGCATCGGCGGGCCGGGCGAGAGTCACCGGGATTGCTGCCACCTGGGTATCTGCTCGCGACTGGCGCGTACCCAGCGGCGACGTCCCGCGGCCAGTGGCAGTGTGCGCGAGCGCGCCTGCGAAGTGCGCTGTCCAGCCGATGACGTCCCCATGCCTATCATGTCGCCGTGATAGCCGCCGGGTACGTCGAGGCGATGCTGCGCGCCTGGCCGTACCGCGTCGAGTCGGTCACGCCACTGGCCGGTGGGTGGTGCCCGCACCCATCAGGCGCTGCACGACCTCCCCGCCGAAGGCGATCCCCGCTACAGCTGGCCCTGGGAATGGGTCACCCAGTGCCTGGACACCATCGACATGCCGGAACACGTCAACGCTGCCGCGCGGCGTCTCTGGCCGCGGGTCGTCCACACCGTCGACCGCCACCGGCTGTCGATCTCGGTCATTCACGGCGACCCCGGCCCCGAGCGCTTCGTGCTTGGCGATGGCACCGGCGACGGCGCGCGGGACGCGCTGATCGACTGGGCCACCACGCTGCGCGGCCCGCTGCTCTACGACCTGGCATGCTTCGCGGTCATCACCAGGCCGCGCAGATGCCGGAGATCGGCCCGCAGCTGACTCACCTGAGCACCTTGATCAAGGCGCGCTGGCTGGCCAATGCGATCTACTTCTCCTCGCGCATCGAGCGCGGCATCACACGCGGAGGTGGCTCGCCGACCGCCAACCAGGA